>NZ_AYWU01000007.1:0-340917 GCF_000502375.1 Mesorhizobium sp. L48C026A00
CGGGACTCAACTCAGACCATGACCACTAGTGATGAAAACCTGACGCTTGGTACCCGGCGCAGAAGGCGGCTCCAACCGGTCGTTCAGCGCCCCATGCGAGCACGAAATTCGGCAGTCGAATTGGTGCGGGGAAAGGGTTCCGAAGGCAATTGTACACCGAGAAAGGCACAAAGCGGCCCCCACCCTTCGGAGACCTGATAAGTAAGAAGGCGCTCGGGCGGCAGCGTTGCTCTCACCGTAGCGTTATGTCCTTCATAGACGGCGATTGCATGATGACGGTCATTAAAGCGACCTCCAAAGACACCATTGCCAACTACTGCCACACCAAAGGACTGTGGGTCATTGCTGGCAGCGTCCATCGAAAGTCCTATTGTTTGCGCCACGCTGTCATACCAGGCTTCGGGGTCACGAACTGTGAGAACAACTTTTGCATCAGGGTAGTGATCGCTCACTTCGCGCCAGAAATGCGCCGTTGGCCAATCGACAGCGGAACGATAGCCGGCATATGCCAGATCCCAGTTCGGGAGTTGTCCCTGGCCAGCGGCGCGCCACAGCTTTTTCTGTTCGGGGTTGGCATTCACGTCTGCCATATGATGGCAAGGCCCGAACCCAAGATGCTCCAATGCCAGTTTCAGCGAATACGTGCCGGTGCGACCCATGCCCGCGCCAATGACATCTAGAGACATCAGCATCCTCCAAGGTGACTTCAATCGCTCAAAATACCGCCCTTCCTTCTATTTCGCTACATGAAGGTCTCCGGGTCGATTCCTGCCATACCCTGCGGGTACCGAGCGTCAGGTTTTCACCACTAGTGTGCTCATTCCGATGGCTCCGAAGAGATGAAGCGGGTCAGAACTGACAACCTTGGGACCGGCCACAGAGGCAAGCCGCACGCTGGCACCGTGGACGATGAATCGAAACATTTCATCTACTGCCCGGTCTGCGGACAGACTTTCGACGCGCGCGATTTCGGGCAGGTGTTTCATCATGCCCAGCCGGAACACCAGCCGCTTCCGGTAGAACAATGAAAGCGCTGATGATCCCTTACCAGAAAGACGAAAGATGAGTTTTGACGGCATCGTAAGATGAGAAAGCTCTTAGCGCTAGCTCTCCTGATCGTTTTGCCGCCGCTCGCTTTTTACGGCTGGTTCGAAGTGAGCGTCCGCCGGATCGTGACTGAGCAAGGCCTTGACGGGAGCTATCGCAACGCCCTCAAGCATGCTTCGGCGTCTTCCTATCTCTATTCCGGACTGAGGCTTCTCGGGCTTTCGGAGGCAATAGCCGAAGAGATGGTCGTCCGGTGTGGAANCCTATCTCTATTCCGGACTGAGGCTTCTCGGGCTTTCGGAGGCAATAGCCGAAGAGATGGTCGTCCGGTGTGGAATGGTCAATGAATTTGCTGAACTCTATGTGAAACGCGGAAAGCCTGACACGACTTTGGAAATCATGAAGGACCTACAGAACAATATGGTCGGTATCGGGGTCGCCAAATGGCTTGAGAACAATTCCGCCGAAACACGTGTCACTCTTTTCGTTGTATTGGGGCAGCAAGGTATCCTTGCCTTGTCCCAAAATACGCTAGGTTTTTCAGAGCCCAGGGAATCGGCGGCTGACTATCCAGGCGCTAAGAATTGGTTCATGGCGCGGCGGGAGCAGATCGACCGGGATGTGCAATCCGCATTGGACATAGTCGCTCGGCGCAAAGCAAACATCATTCGTCGCTGAAACCCAGCAGTGACGCGTGGCGTATGTGGGCGTGGTCGCCGCGAAGATGTTTGACACGCAGCTTTATGCCGGCTTGACCCACTCCGCCTCCGGCTTCTCCTTCATCACCTCCGGCCTCGGCCCAGCATGATCCTGGACACGCTTCCAAAGCCGATCGAACAGGTGCATGAGATCCGCCGCATCATCCTTCGCGCTCCGAATCCTGCAAGCTTGGTTAAGACTCCTGCCGGCTCACCACCAGCAAACCTTCCCGTCACCCTCCGGGACGCGGACCGGGCCGAATGAGCCCCGATATCGAAGCTCCTCAGGAAAACCGGCCACTGAGCTCCAGGGTGGAGGCGCTGGCCGGCTTCGGGCTTAGCACGGCCGACATCGCCTGCGTGCTCGCCACAGACGAGCAGGACCTCAAGGCGACCTACGCCCATGAGCTCGAGAGCGGCGCCATCAAGGCCAACGCACGGGTCGCCGAAAGCCTCTACCGCAAGGCGNCCGCAAGGCGACCGGTGAAGGTCGGGAGGCCGTCACTGCAGCAATTTTCTGGCTGAAGACCAGGGCGCGCTGGAAGGAGACCTCCATCCATGAGCTAGAGGGAAAACTGGACACGTCAGTGACCTTCGTGACCACCTACGAAGATATGAAGCTCCTGTAGGTGGCACGCCCGGCTCGTCGGACGGCTGGTCAGCTCATTTCCCAGCTCGGATCATTTTTCGTCGGCGAGGGTATTCTCAATGGCAGCGATATTGAGCTCAAGCATGGCCACTCGTTGAATCGTGCTGGCGCTCGGTAATGTGTTCTGCTCGGCGGCGGCGAGAAGTAGATCGCGCTGCTCGTCCTTGAGACGTTTTGAGAGTGTTGTCAGTTTTTCGTTCATGGTAAAATCCCAATGACCCAGAGTGGCCTATAGGACACCGGCTAACCATGCTCAAGACCGCGCGTCAGCAGACCTGAACGGAGCGCAGGTTATTCCCCGGTAGGCCACACATGAGTTGCTGATGTGCGCCGCCTACCAGGCACCCGATGCCGATGACGACGAAGACGATCAGGATACCTTGCTCACTAAGGCCTGAACTTCAAGAAACCACTCCAAGCCCTCTTCAGTGTAAGGTGGTCGTCGCACATTCCAAAGTAGCGTCAGTTGAGACGATCGATTTCCCAGTTCAATGCTGCCGCGAAGCTGACCCACAACAGGTAAGGCCAAAGTAGCATCGAGGCCGTCGGATCGATCTGCCAGAACGCCAGGATGGTCAGGACGATCGCAAGCCAGAGAAGCGTGATGACCACGAGGCCACCTCGCGGGCTGTGGAATGAAAAGAACACCCACGACCAGGCCGCGTTGAGCGTGATCTGAATTAGAAAGATCGCCACCGCAAAGCTGATCCAGTCGGCGTTAGCTTTCAGCACGCGATAGAAAGCATAGGCCATCATCAGGTACAGCGTCGTCCACACCGGGGCAAATACCCAATTCGGTGGGTTGAAAGAGGGTTTGATCAGGTGGGCGTACCATGTCGGTACGTTGGGAATGGTAGCGAGATTGCCGGCAATTGCCGCCGCCGCGACCGGCACGATAGCCGCCAGAATGAGAAGAAGCGTGCTCGTCCCCGGATTGATCATGATGCCTCTTGTGTTGAACAGAGACGCAGTAACGCTGGAGGGGTCGGCGAAGTTTCACCGCCGCAGTCGCAAACCCATATGTTGCGCGGCGACAAAGCCTACCCGGCTAAGACCAGAAAGAACTTGCCTAGATGGGGCCGGCGAGCACACTGCAAACGGTGGTTTGCAGTTTGAACACCCCGGGGATTAGCAACATGCCGCGCGCGGTCGCCTACTATCGAGTCTCGACACAGCGGCAAGGACGTTCTGGGTTGGGCATCGAGGCCCAGCGCGTCGCGGTCGCCCGCTTTGCCGAGGCCGAGGGAATGATCATCCTCCAGGAGTTCACCGAGATCGAAACCGGAAAGGGCGCGGATGCACTTGATCGACGTCCGCAACTGACCGCTGCCCTCGCCCTTGCCCGGCAGGTCAAATGCCCAGTCGTTGTGGCGAAGCTTGACCGCCTGTCGCGCGATGTTGCCTTCATTGCCGGCCTGATGGTTCAGCGGGTCCCGTTTATCGTCGCCGAACTTGGCGCCGACGCCGATCCATTCATGCTGCACCTTTACGCCGCGTTGGCAGAGAAAGAACGGCGGTTGATCTCGGAACGGACCAAGGCCGCCCTCGCCTCTCGCAAGACCACTGGAATGAAGCTCGGCAATCCGACCAACACAGCGGAAGCTGCAGCGAGAGGTCGGAAGATCTCGATCCGGGAGGCTGACAGATTTGCCCAAACCGTGCTGCCGATCATCGCCTCCATCCAGCAGTCCGGCATCACTAGCCTACGTGGACTGGCAATCGCTCTAAACAACCGCGGCGTTCGCACAGCGCGCAATGGCCAATGGCAGGTGTCGAACGTGCGCAACGTTCTCGCGCGGCAAGCCCCTACTCTTTTATAAGCGGGAAATACCCACCGGCGCGGCCGGAACAAACGGGATCGACGCCGGTTAAATACTATCGAAGGGACCGCAACCGCAAAGGACGCGGGAAAAATGTTTGAATTTTATCGCCTCGAAGTGGCCAAGGCCAGACAGGGTGTAAAACCAGCCGAGAACTCTCTGAAGCGCGCGAATGAGTTGCTGGACGAGGACGGTGGCGTCGCCCTGAATCTCGCGTTGTGCGGCCGAATAAGGGCCGAGCAAAGGCGCGTGATCGATGCCAGAGAGCGACTGACGAAGATCGATCCGAACAGCACGGATAACGTGGGCTGAGCCTTTCGGCCCGTTGGGAAGGCATGATCCCCGTCGGCGCACTATCCCGATTTCTACAATGGGGCGATGACGGCGAAGAATTGCCCGGCGGTGTCCGGCGCTATAATCAGCGATCGCTAAATTGGGACGGAGCAGTCGTAAAGCAGAAAAGCGTCCGTTTTTGGGCCGGGGCCAACCATGGGAGGCCAACATGCTCCCTGTTCTGATAAGGCTGGTCGAGGTAAGTCGGCGTAACCCTTGCCGCAGTTCGCCTGCCGAAAGGGACTTTGTCCGGGGCGGTGAGAGTCATGTCAAACCGTGCCGCGTGGGTATGAGGCGGTCTGCAAAGACTGGGTGAACCACCCCGGAACGGCCACCAAACCAGCCCGCAATCGCGCCAAGCACAAGGGAAGCGAATGCTAGGAGTGCGCCGGACGATACGACCGAAGCAGCGATATCTGCGGCTTCCGCCGCTTGTTGCTTCGCCCGCTCGACGGCTTGGTGATATTGTTGTTCCATCTGCGTCACCTGCTGCGTGGCTTGTTCGAGAGGGATGCCGCGCGCCGTCGCCAGTGCTTGTGCCGCGTTTTGACGCGCTGCGTTCGCATCCGCCTCGTTGCCCATGATGAGAGCGCGCATCGCGTTAATGGCCGCATTGTTAAGGGCTTCTGGATCTGTTCCGGTCGAGCGCACCTGAGCTTCAATAGCTTCGAGAGGATTGGCCTCTGCGACGATCGGGGCCGCAGTCTGCGCAACAGTCTCGCTCAAGCCGCCGACGGCACGTGCGATGCCATTGAAAGCTCCGCCAACAATCATGCCGACGGTGCTGGTGAGGAAATATAAGACCAGCAAGGTTGTGAGTGCCCACGTTGTCAGACCATGGAAGGCGCCCGTGGTCGGGAGCGTCTTGCCGGACATCCGAGCAGCGATGTAGCCGCCAACAAACGCAGCAACAATGCCGGACAGGACATACCAGATACCGGCTACAATCGAGAAGGTCGATGCTTCGGGATTGTCACCGGTCCCGGGATCGAGCGTGGCGATGCCGATACCCGCACCCAGCAAAGTCAGCAGGACTTGGACCACGAGAGCGACGACCACCCCGGCGAAAATGGCGCCCCAGCTAACTTTGTTCAGCAAGATCGTGTGAGCGTCATCACTGGCGGTCGTGTAAGCCAAGTTTTCGTCCTGGCGGGAGTGGGGAAATGCGTCGCTCATCAGTTTTATCCTTAATTATTGCGGCGAGTTACTGGGGGACCAGCGCTGCGAATGATTTGCCTCGGCTTGCTGGTGACTGCATCGAAAGGGTCACTCCTAAACGCGCGCCTCGTCGAACTGGAGGGCGGCGGCGGAGATGGCCGAGGTGGTTACGGCATCGCCCGAACCCTTTTCGCCAAACGTTCCTAGGAGCCGGTGGCGCGCGCGGCTCAAGCGGCTCTTGATCGTTCCGATGGCGCAGCCGCATATGCTTGCCGCATCGTCGTAACTGGTCCCGAGAACGCCTATCAAAACAACAACCTGGCGCTGATCGTCGGGCAAAGCTTCGATGGCCCGCGCCATCTCCTGGCTGCGTAGCGACCATTCCTGGCTCGCCGCGATCGCGGGCCGGCTCGAAGCGCAATCGAGCAGACCGGGTCCCTCGCGATTCGCCATTTTGATGCGCGTATAGAAAGTGTTGCGCATTATGGTGAAAAGCCAGGATTTCATATTGGTCCCGGGCTGGAAGCGGTTGATGTTTGCGATACCTTTCATCAGCGTCTCCTGGACCAGGTCGTCGGCATCGTAGGCATCCCTAGAGAGCGTGCGGGCGAAGGCCCGCAAGGCAGGGATGAGGGTCACAAACTCGCTCCGCTCTGTTGGCATGTTTATCTCCGAGTTCGAATAAGCTTGGTCGGTCTGATAAGCCCACGCTAACCCGTCGAAAGAAGGTCGGTTCCACATTGGCGTCGCGGTTTTGGAATTACTTACGTGCAGACTAACAAATGCTAATTTTCCGGCATCGTGCGGGTCGGGACGACAGCTTCGAATCTTATTGGCGGTCGTCTTCGCGAGCGAGACGACACGCCCTCATCAAGCATTTAGCTGTCCGTGAGGGTTACCTCCGTTCCGCACATTCGGACCTGATGGGCGCGGCGCGTGGGACGAAACGGAGCCCCGGACCGACAAAGGGGATTGGCCAGCAAACCGCAATCGCTTAAAAAGGGGTTGGTCTGATCATCGGTGTTTCCTCGCCCGATGAGCGACCATAAGCACCAGAAGGAGAAGGCTGTGCCACAACGCGACCAACCACCTCCCTGGGGCGTCGGTGCCCCCGGCATATTATGACTGGCACTTTCACAGCGCTGATCCTGGCTCTCGAGCGCCGAGACCACATCAGCGAGGAAGAGAAGAGGTTATTGGAGCAGCTGCCGTTCCGAATCCGGACGTTTGCTGCTGGCGAGAAACTTGTGGTGGATAGCTCCCGTCCAACCGAAAGCTGTCTTGTCCTGAACGGCTTTGCGGCCCGCCAGCAATACGTCTCCGAGGGCAAGCGCCAACTTACGGCAGTTCATATAGCGGGCGACTTCGTTGACCTGCACTCGATGCTGCTAACGGTCATGGACCACAGCGTCGTGTCGCTTGGGGATTGCATCGCTGCGTTCGTGCCCCATACCAGTCTCCAAGCCATAATCGCTGCGTCGCCACATCTCGGTCGTCTGCTGTGGCTCTCTACTGTGATAGATGCCGCCATAGAGCGGAACTGGGTCACCTGCCTTGGCCGCCGGCCGTCCAATACTCACCTTGCTCACTTGATCTGCGAGCTCTACGCACGTCTGGAAACTGTGGGGCTTGTCCGTGGCCAAAGCTTCCAACTACCCGTTACGCAGTCCGATATTGCCGATATCGTTGGTTTATCAGTCGTACACGTTAACCGGATGATCCAGGAGTTGCGCGCATCTGGGCTGATCAGATGGGATCGCAAAATGGTGACCGTTCTCGATATCGATCGCCTTCACGAGTTGGCGGATTTTGACCCGACTTACTTGAACTTGATACGAGAGCCTCGGTAATGGTGAGTGCAGTTTTCGCCACGACCACTAGATCGATTGCTTTTAGCTTCGCATAGCTGAACATGATCTATGAGCGGCTTCCGCAACATGTGACCAGGCGCTGCCGATCGCCGAGAAGCCGATGGGCCGACGCACCGCAGTGGTTGCGGACACACGCTTGGGAGACCCCGGAGGAACTGTAGTCCGGCGTTGCGCCTACAAACGTTCTCGCCGCCGCTCTGCGATTCTTGTTGTGGATGGCGGTGGCGGCGATGGCCGCGTGCCCCACGGCCACGGTAATCTGATTTAGTTCGTCAACAATGTCGCCCGCTGAATAAAGGCCGGGCGCCGTGGTTTCCTGATGCGCATCGACGAGGAGGCAGTCGGCCATGTTGACTTCGGCCCCCAGTGCCACGGCAAGTCCGGCCCTGGGCGTAGAACCCATGGCCAGGTAGATCCCTTCGAAGCGCCGCGTCCGGCCATCCGTCTGGACTAGGGCAATTCCGTCCTCGCGCTCCTCTAGTCGCACTACCGGAATTTCGAGGGTTTCGACGCCGGCGGCAGCGAGGCGCTCTCGATCGGATGCGCCTATATTTCCCGAGGCCACCAGAACGGTGATCGCATCGCAATAGGTGCGCAGGAACAGGGCCTCCTTCACGGAACGCTCGCCCTCACCCCAAACTGCTATTCGCCGGCCATAGAACTCGAACGCGTCGCAGACCGGACAAAGCCTGATCTTGTCGCGGACGATCAACTCTACGCTGAAGCCGGGCACATCAGGCAGATTGTCCTCGACGCCGGCGGCGATGAGAAGGGTGGCCGCCCTGAACATCCGGTCGCTGGCCGTGACCAGAAAGCCGTCTTCTGAACGCTCGATGGCCGAAACAGTCCCGCTCTCGATCCTGGCGCCGAAACGCTTTGCCTGAGCGTGCATATCGCCAAGCAATTGGAGGCCGGAGATGCCGCCGGGAAAACCGGGATAGTTGCGTATGGAACTGATCCAGTTGGCGCGGCTGCGGCCTGCGTCAATCACCAGCGCCCTGCGCCGAAACCTGGCCAGATAGGTCGCGGCCGCCAGGCCCGCAGGTCCGCCTCCAATGATCAGGCAGTCCAACTGCAAGTTGTTCATGTTGCGTCGATCATGAAGCGCCGACGAGATGACTACACTGGGGCCGCAGAAACCACATCGGCCTTAGCAATTTTCCGGCTTTAGCGACCGAACCATCCGCGTGACCACGGGATCGTAGTCAAGCTTTTGTTCCTTGCTGTAGTCCAAAAGGAAGACCGCGGCACGGTGCGCACCCTCTGCCTCTTGCAATTGTGCCAAGCCATGAGCGCTCCATCAACACACCTGTTGTCATAGATCGTCGTGCCATTGTCGAGCAGGCGACGTCTATGTTGCCATGGTGGCTGAAGCAGCCGCCATGCTCGCCGCTTCTCAAGGAGGACCGGCATCTGTCGATCCCGTCGATGGCTCGAAGATGTGGCGCATGACGCCTCTGCCGTGCTCTCGATAAAGCAAAGCTGACCTCTCTGCCAGCCCAGCCGCATAGATGGCCAAGCAAAGGATTAGCGAGCCGAATGCCAGCTCACGAATTGTCTCAGCCGCCGCGTCCACCAACGCTCAGACACCGCAAGATGACCGTCGCCACGATGATCGGCCGGCTTTTGTTCCTCCTCGTCGTGGTGCGCCCCAGCTACATCCGCTGCGGAGCACGATACTCAAATCAGCGAGTACACCCCTTGAAGTGAACGCTGAGCGAGTTACCGAAGCTGACATATCAGGCGGGCGCCCGTGGACACCCCACTACTCCGGCAATCCCGGATCGAAATGCACAATGGCATTAACGATGGTGCGGTAGAGACTGTCGACTTCCTCGTCGATCTCTTCACGCCTGATGCCCACTGACTTTGCGTCGGCAAAGAGCTTGTGCGTCAGCTCACCGATCGAAATCACATCCGGCCGAGCCGTTTCAGGAACGTTGTTCGCAATCCACTTGTGCAGAAAGGTGATGCCGCGTGCGCTCATCTGGGCATAAGCTGCCGAACGGACATTAGTTCCAGCTTGAACACGAACAACAGAGCGGATGAACGAATTTCGGAACAAAGAGGAATAAGGCGCTATGTCGCAAGTTGGGTTCCGTAGTGGGAAGGAACATCTCACCATGGGCGAAGATAGAAAAAGTGAACCCGAGCGGCAAAAAGAACTCCAGGCGCAGGCGCTCGCACGTGAAACCGGGATCACCCGGGATCAGGCTCTCACGCTCATAGAATTGCTAGGAACGGATCGATCATCACTGCTGCGCGAGGCCAACATACTGAAGAATCGAAAGCCCAGCAGTGCACCATGAGGAACCACAAGACGGGCAGCTATCACTGCCACTGACTATGCGGCCCTCTGAATGACCCGCCTATCTGAAAGCGCCGCCGACCGCATCGCCGATATGTCGCGCGCGGATCTCCGGGTCGTCCTGCGTCGCGCTGCATTGATGCTTAGAAACGTCTCCGGCGTGCCGCTGGAGCCAGTCACCGCAGACACGCTCGATTCCATCGCTGCCGAGATGGGAATCGGCCGATCCGAGCTCATCCAGATCGTGTTGCGCGAATGGCTGGAAACCAACGCCTATCTGCCGGTCCGGGCGATCGACGAGGAAAGCGAGACGGACGGCAGCGCGTAGGCGGGGCGCGACCCGTATGCAGAAGACCCGCCGCTACATTTGCGAAGCGACGGGCCTCCACCCCACCCCACCCCATACCTGACCATGCAAGTACGGTGCCAGACTTATTGACTCATTGCGGGGCACCTTAGGGCTTCTACACAGCGGAATTACCGATTCATGCATCCAGTCATCGCCTTGGGGCGGCTTGGCGACCAAGGTAGGCATCATTGGCGGAATGAACTCAAGCCGGCCGAGTCCGGCACGCACTGGTTTACGCACGGGGCCACAATCACAGAGCCAGGCTGTCACCCCTTACGCCCTGCTCCGCAATTTCAAAATGACCCACTACCGCAGCTTCTGGACTCTCGCCCGGAATGGCGTCATTCTCTCTTCGGGGAGAGCGGGCGTGGGCAAAGGCCTCCGCAGGGCGGGTGGCGCGGCTTCGCAAAGCGCACATGATTTCGTCACGAGAGATGCCGATGTCGCCAAGGACGCCATCGGGTAAACGGCTCAACTGGTCCGTTGCCGATAACAGAGCCTTTCGCTCGGCGTGCGTGCCCGCACGGCGGGCGGTGGCTGGCCCCGGGCCACGCATATAATAAAGCTCCGGCCGGTAGCGCCGCGCGGCGAATTTGCGAAACGCCGCAGCAAGTTTTGTGAAGGGAGCCAAGAATTTCATGACCGTTCCCTTTCCCTTCGCCTGCTTGAACACGAGCCGGCGGGCCTGGATGTTGCAAACAAGGATATGCCAGTCGGACCAGGCTCGGCTGTGGGAATTCCCACACCGGGAAAACATTGGAAAAATCCGCTCCCAGTTTTGCTTTCCGGAAAGCGGGGCCTGCGGCCATCAAATTTCCTTGGATAGGGAGTAAGACATCTGATTGAACCTGATTGAACAAGAGACTGTTGTGACAGGCTCTCCGGCCTTCATCTCAAGACTTTGCGATGCCGACCTCGCCGCGCTGACCAAACGGTGGCTCGAGCGCANAATCCGCTCCCAGTTTTGCTTTCCGGAAAGCGGGGCCTGCGGCCATCAAATTTCCTTGGATAGGGAGTAAGATGAAGTACACCTGATTGAACAAGAGACTCAAGAGACTGTTGTGACAGGCTCTCCGGCCTTCATCTCACGACTTTGCGATGCCGACCTCGCCGCGCTGACCAAACGGTGGCGCGAGCGCAGCTATCGACACAACGAGCTGATCATTTCCCACGGCGACACTGGTCGCGAAGTCTTCTTCCTGCTGGAAGGACGGGCTCGCGTGACACTGGTTTCAGCGGACGGCAAAGAGATAGCGTATCGCGATGTCGAACCGGGTGACATTTTCGGGGAGCTCGGAGGCATTGACGGGATTGCACGCTCTGCCAGCGTAGTCGCGCTGGAGGCAACCCGCGCTGCACGGCTGTCCGGCACAGCATTCCGGGATATCGTGATGACCCACCCGACTTTTGCCTGGATGCTGCTTGAGCATCTGTCTGCCCAGCTCCGGCGCATGACCGAGCGGGTATTCGAATACAGCACTCTGNGCCTGGATGCTGCTTGAGCATCTGTCTGCCCAGCTCCGGCGCATGACCGAGCGGGTATTCGAATACAGCACTCTGGTCGTGCGAAAACGGCTGATCGTCGAACTCCTGCATCGGGCGGAGAAAGCCGCACCCGTGGACGGCGAGGTGTCCATAAGCCCGGCACCGACGCATTCCGAGCTGGCGGCAACGATGAGCACGCACAGGGAAGCGGTCTCGCGCGAAATCAGCGACCTCGCCAAGAGAGGCCTGATCGAAAAGCGCGGCAGCAGGTTATTGCTGCATGACGTCTCGGCACTACGGGCGCTGGTCGACAAGAAGGAATAGCGAAGGCTGTCGCTGCGGCGGGGGGCACCGCACGTTTCATACTCCTCGGCCGCAAGTAATTATTCCTTCCGGCAAACCGGGCAACCTAGCGTGCCAGCGCGCAGGTCGGGCTTTGATCGCTTCACCCCTTGCAAGAATCATGACTGGGCTTCTTGATGCGGGCACGGAACGTTATCCCCAGCCTGCTTGCAGACTTACAAGGGCGGATCGAAGGGTGAAGCCGCATGGACGTTAAATACCAAATCTTCGTCAGCTCGACCTACGCCGATTTGGTGGACGAAAAACGGTCGGTCATCGAGGCCGTTCTTAACCTCGGGCATATTCCTGTGGGGATGGCGGCATTCCAAGCCAGCGACGACACTCAATGGGATTACATTAAGCGGCGCATCGATGACAGCGACCCTTCGAGCCCGCCCAGTTAAAGGTGCAGTTCTCGATCCCGAAGCGGTCCTTGGATCGGGAGGCGGGGCCACATCACCATTCGTTCGTGCAGTCGACCTCTGTCGCAGATCTCTCAGAGGCTCTGGCGGAGCGTCTCGCTTTTCCCTACAACCCCAGGGTGGGCGGCCCGATGATAAATCCATAGATCCTACCGCGGGCGGTTTGTGCCAGTAATGGCGATTCCGGTCGAGCCGGCTCCATGATCTATTCAGCCGGCGATCGCAGCCGACCGATTGAAGATGATGGTCACCTTGGTTCCTTCACCGACGGCCGAGGTGACGTCGAACTGCGCCTTGGCATTTTCGGTCAGCGACCGCGCGATGAGGGCTCCGAGTTTACCGGGTGCAGGCCATGTCACACCCTCAGGCAGACCGATACCGTCGTCAGCGACCACGACCCGGCAACCATTGCCGTCCACTATGCTCCGCAGCGTGATTGTCCCTCCCTCCCGACCTCTGAAGGCATGCTTCAGCGCGTTTGTAAGAAGCTCGTTCACAACCAGTCCCGTCGGCATGGCGACATTTATCGAAACCGGATAGGTGTCGACCTTCATGTCGAGGCGGATACCCTCCACCGCGTGAGAGGTCATCACGGCGGAGGCTATCTGGCTCAGATAGACGCCCAAATCGATCTCGTCCTTGTCATCCTCACCAGACAGCGCTTGATACAGGATCGCGAGTGCGTCAACGCGCCCAGCCAGCCGCTCAAATCGCTTCTTGTCTGGCTCGACTGCGTTCCGAGTTTCCATTCGGATGAGCGCAGTGATCATTTGCAGGTTGTTCTTGACCCTGTGCTGCAGCTCGCGGAGGAGCGTATCTTTCTCCCGGATCCGCTCCTCAATGGACAGTTTGTCCGCATCGCTATGGGCAGACACATCCACCAGGGCGACAAGCCGAAAGCAGAGCTTGCCGTCGTCGTCCTCGATGACATTCGAATAGACGTCTACGATCGCTGAACCTGAGCCTTTGCGCTCGAGGCGGAAGGTTCCAATGAAGTCCGTTTGTGTGACAATCGCTTCATCGATCCGCTGATCGAAGGGCGCTTTCACCGCACTCCCCGAAAGCCCCTTCCAATTCTCCTGCTCAAGGCGAGCGGCGGCAAGCCCGGAAAGCTTCTCGAATTCTGGATTGGCGTAGACCACCGTCTCGCCATCCCTCAGATCCGATACCGCAATGGCGATAGGAACTTGGTCGAGGAACTTCTTGAACTGTTCACTTTCGAGCGCAGTCGCAAGTTCGGGAGTGTCGAGCAATTGTTCGACAGGCTCGTGCCTATTATCGTCGGATGTCATCCGTTGAGCCCGCTCCTTTTCGCCGTGTAGCAACAGCCATACCCGTGAAGTTAGCTATACGCCTGACATCAGATCAAGGCTACAACACCTAGGCTGTGGTTTGGTGCTGAACGCATTTGATCGTTTCACGATTGTTGGTGAAACCGCGAACGGTATCGTCAACGATGACGCGAGTGCTCCTAGGTCCGGATGAGCCCACTCGGCTGGTATCCAACGCATCTTTATAAGTCGTCGCCAGAGATCGGTACGGGAGGAGGTGTGATTTCCTCGCCGTCTCCGGACGAAGCGTGCCGAGGCCTCACGTAATCGCGGTCGATCTTGCCTTCCTCAGCCTTGTAGAAATACTGGCTCGCGATGAGCCAACCTTTGAGAGGCCGAAGCGGGGGGATGCAAGTGATGAGCATGAAGGGCAGCGTGGTCAGCAGATGGACCCAGTATGGTGTGTCAAAAGCGACCTGCTGCCATACGCCAAGAAGAACGCTCGGCACACATGCAAAGCAGATTACGAAGAACGCGGGACCATCAGCGGGATCTGCAAACGAGTAGAGATCGCACACTTCGCATTTAGGCTTAAGCGTCAGGAACCCGTTGAAAAGATGCCCTTTCCCACAACGGGGGCACAAACCGCGTACACCAGTGAGAACCGGTTGAAGTGGAGGCCATTCGTCAGTCATAATTGGTCCTCAAGATTGCCGTATTGAACGAGCATGGGCGTCGGCCTGAATCGTGCTCGATCACCAGTGATTGTCCCTTCACAGGTTTGCCCGGAAAGACTGGCCAGAACCACTTCCCCGTTGGATGTTTCACGCGCCGTTGGCGAGCAGGGATCTCTTTGACGTCGCGCGCCGTGCCTTCGCGTCTTCCTCCTGCTGCCGGGGAAAAATGCGATCATCGCGTCCGGTGGTAGGCGCGAGCTCGGTCGACAGCCGTGCCTTGGCATCGAGCTTGAAGCCTGCCATGGCGGTAACCTCCTTGATCCGGGTCTCGCTTAAAAGCCGAAGTCGCTCAAGCCTGGGTGATCGTCCGGTCGGCGGCCGAGCGGCCAGCGGAACTTGCGGTCCGCTTCCGTGATCGGATGCTCGTTGATGCTGGCATGGCGCGCGCGCATTAGCCCGTCTTCGGCGAACTCCCAGTTCTCGTTGCCATAGGCACGAAACCACTGACCGCTGTCGTCGTGGTATTCATAGGCATAGCGAACGGCAATGCGGTTACCCTGAAAGGCCCAAAGCTCTTTGATCAGGCGATAATCGAGCTCGCGGTTCCATTTGCGCGTCAGGAAGGCCTCAGCCTAGGCACGGTTGGTTACGAACTCGGCGCGATTGCGCCAGCGCGTGTCGACTGTATAGGCAAGCGCCACTTTGGCGGCATCGCGGCTGTTCCAGCCATCTTCGGCAAGGCGGACCTTCTCGATGGCGGACTGTTCATTGAAAGGGGGAAGCGGCGGACGGGACATTGATAAGTTCCTTGGTTGTGTAGCGCTGAAAGGATGGGAGGGTGGGTGCAGGAAACGACCACCCTTCATTGGTCATGCGGCAAGGCGATCGATACGTGGAAAATCGATCTCGGTGCCCAGAGCTTCGTTGACGTAGTTGGTGAAGGTGTTCAGCGCGACATGCGCGATGATCTCGAGAATTTCGGCATCGCCGTAACCGGCGGCGCGGACCTTTTCGATTTCGTCCGGCGCCACCGAGCCGGGCGCGTCGACAAGGGCGCGGGCGAATTCGACAGCGGCGGCGGCCATTGGATCTTTCGAGGTGCCGCGGCGGATCGCTTCGATTTCGCTCTCGTCCAGCCTGGCGAATTTTGCGCCAGTATAGGTATACGCGGACAGGCAGTAATCGCAACCATTGACCTCGGCCATGGTCAGGGCGATCCGCTCGCGGGTGGCCGGAGCCAGCTGTCCCTTGCCGAGAGCGCCCTGCAGCGCCGTCAGACCGTTCAGAGCGGCCGGGCTGTTCGACACCAGGCGAAAGATGTTCGGCACGGGGCCGATCTGCTTCTGGACGGCTTCAAGCACAGGGCGGGACGCTTTCGGTGCATCGTTGATTGTGGCGGGCGTGGGAATGCGGGACATGTCTATCTCCTTGATTTGGTTTTGAAAGGCTGTCCCTTTCGTCCCGGATAAGATGCTCCGGCTCTGGACGATGATGAACGTCGAAAAGGCGGAAGATACTCTTGCGTCAGACGCATCAATGACGAGTATCAGAGTTCGAGTTGGATCTGGTTTCCCCCGTCGGTTTCTTGGGCGGGGACTGCGCAGCACAGCAGCACTTCGCACCTTTGGTGAGCTTGGTGCGGCATGGTTTGCTCCAAGGCAGGCGGTCGGGCTCATTCCTGATGAGCCCACTCGGCTGGTATCCAACGCATCTTTCCGCCGTCGGCCACGATTCGTCCCAAGCCTGGGAAAGGCATGTGGGTGGCTGCGACCAGGGCTTTTTCCTCGGCCGCACGCGGAAAAAATCGTTCGCGCATGATCTGCGCGGCCGGTCGGTCCTGCTCGAACAGGAAGCCGACCTCCGGATTCGAGGGATGGACAACTGGGAAGAGCATGTCCGAAACCATCAGCAGACTTTGTCCGCCATCCTCGATGCGGACTCCGATGTGCCCGGGCGTGTGGCCGGTCAGGTCGATGATCGAGACGCCCGGTGTGATCTGACGTTCGCCATCCATTGCCTGCAGGTTTGGATAGAGGCGGACCAGTTCCAAAGATGCATCGAAGCTGGGTTTCAGGAACTCCGGAGCTGAAATTCTCTTCGCGGGATCAGTCCAGTACGCGACGTCACGGCGATCGACGTACACGTCAGAATTCGGGAAGTTCCGGCTTCCACCGGCCACCAGGCCGCCGAGGTGATCGACATGCATATGCGTGACGATGACCGCCCCGATATCTTCTCTCGTGATTCCCATTGTTTTGAGCGCACCAGGGAGCTGTCCCGTTTTGCCCATCGCGCCGGCGGGGCCGGTGTCGATCAGGATCAGGCGCTCGCCGTCATCGACGAGATACTGGTTAAATACGAAGCGGATGCCTCCGGGCTTGGCCGCCGATATCGCCTGCGCTCGTTCCTCAACTTGTTCGGGCGTGCTCCCGGGGAAATAGCCGAAGGGCATATCCGCAAACCCGTCCACTAGCGCGGTTACGGTGAAGCGGCCGATCCTGATTTGTGCTGAGGGCACGAGCGCTTTGGGATCGCCAGTCCGCGCTTTCGCGGTATTCACGCTGGCGGCCAAAGCGGAGCCTAGTGCAACTGGGACCGCAGGGATTGCGAAGGCAAAGGCTCTGCGCGAAAGATTTGTCATGAGTTTCTCCTGCTGAACGAAAGTTCTCTTCGGCACTGGGTATCGGGGTTGATTTTGGCGTGCGGGCGCATCAACCCGGCGCTTACGCTCTCCAGACGCGCTGGACAGATAGACTTTCACCGGCGCGTCGTCGGTGGCCACCCATAGATGCCCAATTACTATCTGGGTTCTTGAGCAGAATATCTGGCTGCTCGCAGCACAAAGTCGGGCTTTAGGTCATTCCATTACCTTGTGTAGTACCAGTTAAAATAATAGCCGGGCCCGCATCTTGGACGCTCATACTTGCGCCATACCGCCGTCGACAAAGAATTCGACGCCATTTACAAAGCTGCTTTCTTCCGACGCCAAGAAAAGCGCCGCTGCTGCGATTTCGTCCGGACGTCCCATGCGTCCCAGAGGAGTCTGGGCGATTAAAAACTCCGTCATCTGACGACCTTGTTCGAGATCAGGCGTTAAGCCGTGCAAACCCGGCGTCGAAGTCGCGCCCGGCGACAGGACGTTCACCCGGATCCCGGAACCTTTCAGATCGAGAATCCAGCTCCGGGCGAAGCTGCGAATCGCTGCTTTGCTCGCGCCGTAGACGCTGAAAGCAGGGGATCCGTGGCTTCCAGTAGTGGAACCGGTCAAAATAATTGAGCCATCGCCCTGCATCAGCGGCAATGCCTTCTGGACGGTAAACAGCGTGCCTTTAACGTTGACGCCGAAGGTTGTGTCGAAATGCGTCTCCGTAATCTCGCCCAGCGGCATGAACTCGCCAAGCCCGGCATTTGCGAAGAGGATGTCGATGCGGCCCTTCTGGGCCGTGATGGTCTCATACAGTCGGTCGAGGTCCTGAGCACTAGAAACATCGCTGCGAACGCCAGTGACGTTGTCACCTAACGACGCGACGGCTTTATCCAGCTCGGGCTGGCGCCGTCCCGTTATGAACACGTACGCGCCCTCCGCCATAAAGCGCTTTGCACTTGCTAGGCCGATACCGCTATTTCCGCCGGTAACGAGAGCGATTTTTCCGTCTAATTTTCCCATGATCGGTTCCAGTGCGCATGGCTGCAGAGGCAGCGGTTTAAAGTCTTAACTGAAAAGCTGCAGTGATTCTCAGCCGGCTGGTCATACACCCGCGTAAGCGAGCCTGGTGAAGAAGGCGGGATTCATGATGAACTGTCTCGGCGCCAGCCAACCTCCCGCCTCGGCGAAAATAGCCGAGGCTAGGCAGCACAGGCAGAAGCCGCGGCGAGACAAATTGATTGTAGCGCATTGGGCATCGTGCTCTCCTACGCCATGTAGTGTCAGGCTAGAGGGCCTCGCCGGGAGCCTCACCCTTTGATGAAATCCAGGATGTCCTGGTTCAGCCGGTCCTTGTGGGTCGTCGGTTCCAAGGTCGAAGAGTATCATGTCCTTCTCGGTCCGGATCAGCGGAACGTTGCATTTCGCATCGATGGCGCCGCTGCTCCCGCCAAGCCGTTTCTCGATGTCGACCCATTCGGCAGGCATCGCGTCCGGTGCGACGACCTCCGCCGGCAGCATAAAATGGCCGTCGCTCAGCACCGTGATGTTGAAGGAGCCGTGGCGGAAGCGGTGGGGCGAGCGCCATGGCCGCACTGACGAGCAGCCGACAAACCCGGCGGCGCCGGCAAGGAAGGTGCGTCGATCAAGTCTCATGGCCCAATCTCCTGATCTCGAATTGTCTGGTGGCTGCAGCCAACAGCGCAGCGACGGCGGCAGACGGCGGCCAGGCCCCGTCGCCGAGGATGAGCAGGCCATCTCCCGCGCCCTTGGGGAGGATATCCAGCAGGCTCGGTAGAAGGGCGATCGGCTTGCCTGCCTGCAGGAACTGAGCGATCAGCGCCGCGGCCGAGTTGCGATCAGCGTCGCGCCAGAGCGCGCCCGGCTCGCCGACGCAGAAACCTCCGTGAAAATCCTCCTCGAACAGCTCGCCGAATCTGAGCGTGTTGGCGAGATCGTCGCGGGCGCGGCGGTCGGCCTGGAACCGCCTTGCAAGCTCGTCGGCTTCCGCTCCCAGTCGCGTGAAACGCGTGGGCCAGGGGTAGCCGCCGCACATCGACGCTACAAGCACCTCGGCGCCCGCATCCTGAAGCGCGTAGTAGACCCCCAGGAACTGCTCGAGCCCGACGTTGCCGGCTTCCGAGGACCGACTGAGCATGACGGCTATGCGAAGCGGCGCGCCCGTGGACGTCATCTCGGCCCCCTGACAATCACTCGACTCCGGCCAATGCCAACCGCACCGGCACGCGCGCGGCGATCCATCGCAGCACGTGGGCGATCACCTCCTTGCGGCCGAGATCGTTGAGCAGGTCGTGGAAGTGGCCCGGGTAGAGCTTCAGCGTCTTGTCGGCGGAGCCGGCGGTGTCGAAGAACAGCTGGCTGCCGGCAGGCTTGGTTGCCTTGTCTGCCGTGCCGTGCAAGATCAAGACCGGCAGCGTGATCAGCGGAAAGTCGCGCTTCAGCCGCTCGTTTGCGCGAATCAGTGCTGCGACTGTGCTCGTCGGCTGGACCTCCTTATCGATCAACGGATCGTCGTTCATCGATGTCACAATCGCCGGATCGCGCGAAAAATCCTCGTTGTTCAGCCGCAGGACGTGAAAATGCGGCGCGACGTGGCTGAGCCCCTTGACGACCACGAGAGCGAAATCCGGCGCGTACACCTGGAACGCAAAGCTCTCGCATATGAATCCGGCGAGCTCGGCCTGATGGTCCAGCGCACAGGTGGTCGAGACCACGCCGCCTGCACTGTGGCCCAGCAGGAAGACAGGCAATCCGGGCTCCCGCTGCTTGGCGAGCTGGATCAGCATCGATAGATCGTCGACATACTCAGTGACGTTCTCGACGAAAAACCGCTCGCCGTCGGGCTTCCCGCGACCGCGCAAGTCGAGGGCGTAGACGGCGTGGCCGGCGGCGGCCATCTGCTCGGCGGCCCAGAAGTACTGGCCGCTATGTGAGTTAACGCCGTGGCAAATCGCCACGACCGCGCTCGGTCTGGACGCAGGGTGCCAAGAGCGCACGAAGATCCTTGGGCCGTCCGCGCGCTCCAGGTATTCCTCCGCCATAGCGGTCGTGGTCGAGGTCAAGGCAAGTCTCCTCTTTCGCTTGCGGTCAGCTCTTGATGAAGGCGAGCAGGTCCGCGTTGACGATGTCGGGATGCGTCGTGCACAGGCCATGCGGAAGACCGGCATAGGTCTTCAGCGTTCCGTTCCTGAGAAGCTTGGCGGACAGCGGAGCGGAGTCGGCGTACGGCACGATCTGATCGTCGTCGCCGTGCATGACGAGCACCGGAACATCGATCTTCTCCAGGTCGTCGGTGAAGTCGGTTTCCGAGAACGCCTTGATGCAATCGTAGTGCGCTTTGGCGCCGCCCATCATGCCCTGCCGCCACCAATTGTCGATGATGCCCTGCGAAACCTTCGCGCCCGGCCGGTTGAAACCGTAGAAGGGACCGGAGGGCACGTCGTAGTAGAATTGCGCCCGGTTCGCGACCAGCGCCGCGCGAAACCCGTCGAACACCTCGATCGGCAGGCCGCCCGGGTTCTTGGCGGATTTCACCATGATCGGCGGCACTGCGCCTATCAGCACCGCTTTGGCGACGCGACCCGGTTTTGCGCGAGCTACGTAATGCGCGACCTCGCCGCCGCCGGTCGAATGGCCGATATGGACGGCATTCTTCAGGTCGAGCGCCTCGGCCAGTTCGGCAACGTCGGCCGCGTAGGTGTCCATCTCGTTGCCGGTGTCGGACTGTGTTGAGCGGCCGTGGCCGCGGCGATCATGCGCGATGACCCGGTAGCCGTTGTGCAGGAAGAACAGCATCTGGTTGTCCCAGTCGTCGGCGCTGAGCGGCCAGCCGTGATGGAAGACGATCGGCTGTGCGTCCTTCGAACCCCAGTCCTTATAGAAAATCTCGGTGCCGTCCTTCGTGGTGATGAAGCCCATGTTCTGTCGTCCTTCGCTGGGTTGAGTGGTGGATTCAGCGGAAATCGCCTGCGTAGCGTATGCCGGCAGAAGGGTCGCCGCTCCGGCGGTGATGCCTGCTGCGAGCATCTCGCGGCGGGTGAGTTGGATCGGATGCAGGGTGGCGCTCACGGCTGTGACTCCTCGCCGAGGAAGCGAATGACCTCGTCGCCGAACTCGCGCGGGTACTGGAACAGGAAGGCGTGGCCGGAGTCCGGGTAGACGATCAGCCGCGCGTTCGGGATCGCCTGCGCCAGGGCGTAAGACTGGAGCGTCGGGATCATGACGTCTTCGTTCCCGTTCGCCACCAGCACCGGCTGGCGGATCGCCCCGACACGATTGAGAAGCGATGTTTCCGGCGTCCCTAGATCCCCTGCGGCGGCAAGCATCGCCTTCCAGGTTTTTTCGCTCACTAGCCTCGCAAATGAATCCTTGCGCTCCCGTAGCCGAGCGAGGTGCGCACGTCCGGCCGCCTGGCTGGTTTGCGTGTCCTTGAAAAAGAGGAAGAGGAAGTCGTCGTCTGTGTTTGTCGGCTTGGTGGCGACCTCAATCGCCATGGGATTCAGGTTTGCGCCCTCGACATAGCCCGCGCCGCTACCGGCGATGACCAGCCTGCGCACGAGGCCGGGCCGCTGGAGCGTCAGTTCCTGCGCGACGAGGCCGCCGAAGGAGAAGCCCAGCAGATCGACCTGCTTGAAACCCAGGCCGTCGATGAAGGCGCCGGCGTTCCTCGCCCAATCGGCCATGCGGAGAGGGGCCTCGCCGCCGGAGCGGGCCACGCCGATATTGTCGAATATGACGACGTATCGGCTTGCCGCGACATGATCGAGGAATGCCGGGTCCCATTCGTCCATCGTCCCGCGAAAGCGGTTGAGGAGAACCAGAGGCGTTCCGGACGGCGTCCCGAGCGTCCGGTAGGCGTAGGCGACGCCGTCGACATCGAACGTTTTCGTCTCCACGCAGGCGGCGTCGCAGAACCCAGTCTGGCTGGGTTCTGCCGAGGTGGTCGGGTTGGCCGTGGTCGAGGTGATCAGGACGGCGAGCAGTGCAGTACCGGCCAGACCGGCGACGACCGCTTGACGTAAGGATGTACTGCGGGTTGAAGTCATCGCTCTTTCCCTCTGCGCGCTTCGTTCGATGACGAGACAGTTGCGCAGTGGAGCGGCGTGAACCAGTTAATCGTTGCTAAACGGCGCTAACCAGCTTGTTTAGCGTTACCAGACTGGCCACCGAACGCGCCTCCAGGGCCAACGCGCCTTGATCTCGCGCCATTTCGATCGCGCGCTGGAGGAGCAGCCGGGCCTCAGTCGGGCGCGAGGCCTGTTCGGCAAGTATCTTGCCTTTCTGGTGCAGCAGTTCCGGGCAGTACCAAGCCTCGCCACTCGACCTGCAGCGCGCCAGAGCGTCGTCGAGCAGCGCCACGGCTTCCAGCTCCTGGCCAATCCTCGCCAGCCCGGAGGCGAGTATCGATTGGAAGACAGTGTGGTAAAGATAGAATCCCGCACGATCCAGCCGGTCGAGAGCTTCGCCGACGAGTGTGACGCCCGTTGCGGCGTCTCCGGTTCGAATCAGGATATCGCCCTCGAAACATTCGGCATAGGCATGCCAAACGTCGAGCGCGTGGTCGTGCGTGCGCCGATGCAGCATGTCCGTATAGCGCTCGGCGCGTGCGAGGTCACCGGCCATCAGCGACACCGGACAGGCGGCGTCCGACAGGGCGTGGCACAATGTGAGATTGTGGCCCGCGGCAAGAGCGGCGCTGACCATATCGTCGATCTCACGCAGGGCCTCTTCAGCTTTGCCGCGCAGCCACAGCACGCGCGCCAGCGTGATCCGCGCGGTGATGCGCTGATCATATTGAAAGCGCGCCAGATCCGATCCGTTCGACGGCGGGCGATAGGCATCCAGCATGCGCCGCACATGTCTTTCCGCGGCTGGCTGATCGCCAAGCAGATGCAGCGCCCTTGCCTTCATCCTCTCGCCGATCAGCCGGTCCGAGTCGTCGGCCGAACGCTCAGACAGCGCGCAGAAGGCCTCGGCCTTCTCGAGCGCGCCACGCGGTTCGCCACCATTCGTCCGATCTACCCACAGCGCCCAAAGCGCGCGCAGCTGGAAGTCGACATCATCGACCTTCTGGGCGATCTCGAACGAACGTGTCCAAGCTTCCGCGCCACCTGGACGGCCCGAAATCGCGCGCATGTGCGGAAAGCCAAGCGCCGCATGAAGCCGCATCAGGCTTTGCTGATCGGCGTCGGGCTGTTGTTCGAGCCAACCCAGCGCCTGCCTCACCCGCAGCAGGCATTCGTCGACCAGCGAAAGATGGTACCACAACGGAATTGCCGCGACTGTCATCGCGACGCCGGCCGCCGCGTCACCGCCCGGCGAGAAGCACCAGTCGACTGCGGCCCGCAGATTGCTGATGTCGCGACCGCAGGCGTCCAGCCAGTCGGCGTCCTGCTCATGCGGCGCGCCGCATTCCACTATTGTCCGATAGTGGACAGCGTGGCGGCGCGAAGCGTCTTCCCGCGACACGGCGACCGAAAATTTCTCGGCTGCGTAGGCGCGAGTCATGTCAAGCAGGCGATAGCGCACCGGATAGGCATTGCGATCAACGACCACGAGCGACTTCGCAGCAAGGTCGATGATGCACTCTTCGACGTCGCCGCCACTTTCACCCGACACCACTGCGCGCGCCGCCGCCAGCGTAAAATCCTGATTGAACACCGAAAGCTGCGCGAGAGCGGCCTGCTGTACCGGCGAAAGCAGGGAAAAGCTCCACTCCATCGTCGCGCGAAGCGTCTGGTGGCGTGGCAGAGCCGTGCGTCGTCCACGCGTCAGGATGTCGAAATTAGACCGCAGCGATTCCGCAACGCCGGCAATGCCGAACGTATCAACGCGCCCCGCAGCCAGTTCGATAGCGAGCACGATGCCATCGAGGCGGCGGCAGATATCGGCCACCACCGGGGCGTCGGCGTCGCTCAAAGAATAACCTCCAAGGCTTGCCGAAGCGCGCTCGACGAACAGCTGGACCGCAGCAAAATCCAGTGCCCTTGCCGCATCCAGCTTCTCGTCCGGTCCCGGGAAGTCCAGCGGCGGCAAGCGCAGAACCCATTCGGGCGCGACCCGAAGCGGCTCCCTGCTGGTCGCCAGGATCGTCACGTGCCGCGTCCTGGTGATCAGTTCCTCGGCGATCGCCGCGACTTCGTCGATGAGGTGCTCGCAGCAGTCGAGGACGAGGAGCATCGAGCGATGACTAAGCTTGTTCGCCAGCTCAGCGAGCGGATCGGTCGAGGCGAGCACTAAGCCCGCTGCGGTGGCGATCAGCTCGGTGATCAGCGCTCCATTGGCAATCCCGGAGAAATCGACGAACGCCGTGCCGTCCGAATAACCATCATCCACGCGTTGAGCAAGGGCGAGCGCTACTGTCGTCTTTCCAATGCCTCCCGGATCGACGAGGGTGAGCAGCCTTTGCTCGGGCAGCTGCCCCTCGAGCTGATCGAGAACCGCCTCTCTCCCGATGATGCGGTTAGCCAGCCGGGGTAGCGGCAGTCGGGCTATCGTGGGTTGCTGGCCATCGGCCCGCGTCGGCGACTCCTTGCGCGTGACCGGCGCCACGAAGCTGTAGCCGCGATTTGGAATGTTCGAGATATATTGCTGCGCCTCGGGGCCCTCGCCGAGAATCTTGCGCAGCGACGTGATGTGGACGCGCAGGTTGTTTTCCTCGACGAACATGTTTCGCCAGACCTGGGAGACGAGCTCGTCTTTGGAAACGATATCTCCGGCGCGCGACACCAGGACGATGAGGATATCCAAAGCGCGGCTGCCAATCCTCAGCCTTTCGTCGCCCCGCATAAGCAGGCGCTCGGCCGGCACCAGCGTAAACGAACCAAAGGAGAGTGCGGCGCCCGGTGTCACATTCCAAACCTAGTGGGTGCAACGAAGTTTCAGATTTCCACGAGAAGCAGGTCTGTGTGAAGCTATACCTTGGATTCATGACTTGCACGCCTCGGTTCCAACGTTCGCTTCGGCCCCGACTCTGACGGTCGGCAACGCGCCTGATTCCCGCCATTTGCCCACTTGTGGCGGCTTCCTGAAAGCGGACGTTCAAATTAGTTCACGGCTACGTCTAAATCCCTCCGTCCTCGCGGCAGAACGCGACAGTTGGGGCGCATGTCGATCCCCTACACGACCCTTTTCGGTCGAATTCTAGGGGAGCTGCGCGTCCATGAGGTTCAGGCGGTCGAAGAAGACGCGGTTGCGACGCTTGGCATCGGCAAGAAGCCGGCCGTAGTCGATGACCTCGAATAGATCCCGAAGGTCCAGTGATAGCCGTAATAGGAGCGCTGGTCCAGCGTTGGCATCGCGTCCGACATCTTCAGCTCGGCGTGCATGCTCGGCGTGATGTCGCAGACGACGTAAGCGAAAGCGGGTATCTTGTCCCCCGCAACCGACAACTCGTGAGATGTGCCTTAAGTTAACTGTGTCGGCGCCAGGACGAATAGAACGAAAGCGCCGAGTTGGAACACAGCGGACATGATGGTTTCCGCTGAACGGTTTGCATGACCGGGCCCTGCTCGAAGCGTGCCGACACAATTAGGCCGAGGCCCATGAGCACGACGACGCGCGCCGTTTACGTGGAACCCTTCTTTGCGAGGCGGCAGCGGCTCGACGTCTATGAGCACCTTCGTGTTCGCTCGTTGGGCGGGAACGATATGGCCGCTTGCCAAGTTCGCCGAGACCAGCCCGGCCTAGGTTTGACCTTGCCGCATGCGCGCGCCGAGACCTTTCTCGCTAGCATTTTTGTCGGGGGCTGGAGCGACGGCGATCTTTGGTGCGATGAGCGGCATTTGATACGGACAAGCACACCGTCGGGTGGTTTGGGGATTTTTGATCTAAGGCAATCGTGGGTGGCTGATCTCGCAGAGCCGTTTGCGGCGCTGCACGTTTATATGCCAATGCGAGCCCTCAATGAACTCACCGACGAACTTCGCGTGCCGGCCATCGAGCAGCTAGTCTGTACGTTACAGCCTCCGCCGCGCGACGAGGTACTGCTTCATTTGGTCAGTGCTCTGCTACCCGCAATTTCAAAACCCTGGGAAGCGAATGCCCTGTTCGCAGATTACGTCTTCGTTGCGATCCGGATGCATCTCGCTCGAACCTATGGCGGCCTGAAAACGCCTTCAGAGAAGGCTACCAGAGGTTTAGCTCCATGGCGGGAAGGCGAACAAAGGAACTACTCTTGGACAGCATCCAGTCCGATCGGTCTCTGGCGGATTTGGCCGATGCATGCGGTTTGCCAGCAAGGCATTTTACGCGGGCGTTCAAGGCAACAACTGGGCAACCGCCCCATCGTTGGTTGTTGAAACGGCGCGTGGAGCTCGCCAAGGATCTTCAACGGATGAGAGTATCGCAATGATCGGACTTGCCTGCGGGTTCGCTGACCAGAGCCATCTGACCCGTGTTTTTCGAGCGAATGTAGGAACCACCCCGAGTGCCTGGCGACGTAAACGCCGGCACTAAACAGGGTGATTTTGTCCGCCACCACGACTCAGCGAGGTGGACTACTAGCTGTCGTTGCTATGGAGGCTGTCGGTCCGAGGTGGATGAGAGATTGTGTTGGGACATACCAACCCTTCTCCAGTAGTGGCGGATGCCTTCGGATGCAGCGGTCAACGATCACGGTCATTGCCATTGAAAGGGCGAAATTCGGCCTGTCGCATAAATTCTGTCCACACTTTGTGACTTGGAAGCCGGCAAAGGTCACCTGCGATAGTAAAAAAGCGGGGGTAAGCCGTGCAACTTTTGCCGATGCTGGGATTGGCTCTGCTTGGCGCCGGAGCAGGGTTAGCGTGGTTGTTCAGCAAGTTCTTGTCGCAAGTCTCAGGGCCAGCCTGGGATCGGCGCCATGAGCAGCACTGATCAGCTATGTCGGCGGAACGCTGACGATGATCCTCGTCATCTTACTGATGCAAGAGCCTTGGACATTGACAAGCGGCGTCGCGAAAAGCTCGTGGCCTCGTTGGCGCCGGCGTGTTCGGGGTCATCTACATCGTTCTGGCGATTATCCTGATACCGAAGCTAGGGCCGCGACCGTTGTGGCGCTGATCGTCGCCGGACAGTTGCTGGCGTACTTGGCATCGTTTGCCTGTTCGCTAACCCAGTGTCCGGTTTCGGGGGGAGCGTCACCGCTCTGGACGACCGACATGGAGCGAGCGCAAAGCTGCCATCCCCAACGCCGGTAATGAAGGTCTCGAATGGGTCAGTTCACGTCGATGCATGGGGGGCGCCTGAATGTCCGCTTCTCACATTCCAGGCCTCGAAGCCGCAAGTCCGCTTCCGGCCCCATCGTGTTCTCACCGAGCCACTGGCGCTGGTAGCGAGCCGCGAATGAAGGTATAGTTCAGGTATTGGATTACGGGTGGGCGGTAACCTGGACAATGGCTGGATTGCGTGAACAGATTGCGCGTGAGCAACGCACCATGGGACCGCTCCTGGTTGCGGCAGTGGTCGTCGGCCTTATAGGTCTGCCCGTCGCAGCCTGGCTCGACCTCCGAGATCTGTCGGAACGCATGCTGCGCACGCAAGCCAGCGAAATCAGCCGGATCATCGACGACATGCGCGGATTCTACGGCAGCGACGTCGTGGGACGGGTCCTGAAAGCAGACGGCGCCGTAACCGCGACGCACAATTACAGGGACGTGCCAGGTGCGATCCCTATCCCAGCAACCCTCTCAATCGAACTCGGCAAGCGCATCAGCGCTCACGACGGGTCCGTCAAATATCGCTTCGTCTCGGACCTACCTTTCAAAGGCCGCGAGCCCCACCAGCTAGACACATTCGAGCGCAACGCAATCTCTGCCTTTCGCGCCAATCCAAGTGAGCCCATCATCGAAGCCTCGGGTTCGCTGCTTGACCGGCACGTTCGCGCGGCGGCTCCCGTAGTAATGGGACAAGTCTGCGTCAACTGCCATAACTCGCACCCGGACAGCCCCAAGACAGACTGGAAGGTGGGGGATGTCCGAGGTATCCAGGAGATATCGGTCGCCCAGCCGATCGGGGCCAACGTCCTCTCTTTCAAGTATCTGCTTCTGTATTTCGGCTTCGCAGCTGCGGCGGGTCTAACGTTCATTTTCCTGCAGCGTCGGCAGTCCGCCTTGGTTCACGGCATGAACACGGAACTCGCCGAGGCAAACGACTTTCTCGCCGCAATTTCATTGAAGATCGCCAAATATCTCTCGCCTCAAATTTATAAAAGCATCTTCAGCGGCCAAAAGGACGTGACTATCGCGACCGAGCGCAAGAAGCTCACAATCTTTTTCTCAGATATCAAAGATTTCACCGCGATCGCGGAACGGCTCCAGCCTGAGGACCTCACGGCACTCCTCAACGAGTACTTCACCGAGATGTCAATGATCGCGCTCAAGCACGAGGCTACGGTCGACAAGTTCATCGGCGACGCACTTCTTGTGTTCTTCGGAGACCCCGAGACAAAGGGTGTCGAGGAGGACGCGAGGGCCTGCTTGCGCATGGCTGTCGACATGCAGCGCCGGCTAGAGCAGCTGAACAGGTTGTGGCGTGATCGAGGAATTGAGCAGCCGTTCCGAGCTCGCATGGGCATCAACACGGGCTATTGCAATGTCGGCAACTTCGGCTCCGATGATCGCATGGACTACACGATCATCGGGGCCGAAGCCAACCTAGCGGCCCGCCTGCAATCGATTGCCGAACCTGGCGGCATCTGCCTTAGCTATGAGACCTATGCGCTCGTGCGCGACCTTGTCCGAGCGCGTCCGTTGGCGCCGATCGCCATGAAGGGGATCAGTCGGGAGGTTGTCCCCTATGAAGTCGAGGGCCTCCTTGGTGAACTGGCACAGCGCCCTCAGGTCATCAGCGAGCACGCGACTGGCCTCGACCTGTTCCTCGATGTCGAAGCGATCGACGAGAACGGGGTCGAACGGGCAAAGAAACGTCTTTCGGAGGCGCTCCTGGCCTTAACCGCCCGAAGCAAGCCCGCTACTTTTTAGCAGGGTCCTTGAACGTCCGGTTCTGCCGCTACAGAGCCGTTTCGGAAACGCACCCTCGACCCGAAGCAGACTCCCGTAGTGGAGCCATGGATGACCGCTTCGCGCCTAATTTCGGCCGTAGAGTGCGACTTTGCCACTGCCCATAAGCAGACATCGGCGGGGAACACGCTGCAGGCCGCGGTTGCGCCAATTGGCGGCGTTTTGCGGGGTTCTCACCGAATGTCAGGCCTTCGACACACGAACTCGCGTGTTATCGCGATGCCTTTGTGATATGTTTCCTGCCCCACCGAAGCGAGGCCAAATGGCTGCGGAGGGAGCCCAATGAATATCGCAGTTTGGCTCAGAGGTTTAGGCCTGGAGCAGTACATTTTGGCTTTCGACGAAAACGCGATTGATGCCGAAATACTGCCGCGCCTCACCGCCGAGGACTTGAAAGAAATCGGGGTTGCCGCGCTTGCCCACCGCAAGCGCATCCTGGAGGCAATTGCCGCGATGCAAGGAGAGCCGGCGTTAGAGCCGGCGAAACCAGCTTCAGCCTCACCAATCCGAACGTCGGCTTCGGTTGACCGCTCCGGCGAACCTGGACGGCCTCGCGAGGCAGAACGGCGTCAATTGACGGTCATGTTCGTGGATCTCGTCGGTTCTACCGCGCTTGCGACGCGGCTTGACCCTGAGGAGATGCGCGACCTCTTAAGGAAGTTTCAGAATACTGTCGCTGGCGAAGTCGTTCGCTACGAGGGGCACGTCGCCAAGCTTATGGGCGACGGAGTATTGGCCTATTTCGGTTGGCCGCAGGCACACGAGGACGAGGCCGAGCGCGCTGTTCGCGCGGCGCTTGCGGTGGTCGCTGCCGTAGCCGACTTGTCTTTGGATGACGGGCAGCAACTTTCGGTCCGGGTCGGCATTGCAACTGGCGTCGTAGTCGTGGGCGACCTGATTGGTGTAGGTGCCGCGCAAGAGAATGCAGTCGTGGGCGAGACCCCTAATCTTGCAGCTCGGCTCCAAACTTTGGCCGAGCCGGGAACGGTAGTCATCTCGGAGCTTACCTATAGACTTATCGGAAAGCTGTTCGAGGTGACCAGAATCCGGCCGCAGCGGTTGCCAGGCTTCGACGCGCCCATAAACGCATTCAAGGTGATTGGAGAGGGACGCGCCGAGAGTCGTTTCGAAGCACTTCACGCAGCCGAAGCTGCGCCGCTTACAGGGCGGGAACATGACATCGCCCTGCTCCTCGATCGGTGGCGGCTTGCCGCTTCCGGGGAAGGCCAAGTTGTCGAGCTATTCGGCGAGGCTGGCATAGGCAAGTCCCGCATTCTGCAAGAACTGCTGGAGCGCCTAAAAGACGAGGCACACACGCGACTGCGGTATTACTGCTCGCCTTATCACCTCGAAACCGCCCTCTATCCTGTGACGGATCAGTTGCTCCGGGCCGGGAACATCAAGCGGACGGACCCGCCCGAGCGTCAGCTTGATTTTCTTGAGCAACTGCTCGCCGGTTCGACAAAGAACCCCAATGAGGCGATACCACTAATCGCGGCATTGCTGTCGATCCCGACCGAGGGACACTATCCCAAGCTCGACCTGATGGCGCAAAAACAGAAGTCTCGCACATTCGAGGTGCTGATCGAGCAGGTGGAGGCACTGGCCCGCAGCAAGCCGGTCCTGATGCAGCTTGAGGATGCGCATTATCTTGATCCGATGTCCGCCGAGCTCTTCGACCAAATCGCGGGCCGGATTCAACACTTGCCTATAATGCTGATTGCAACTTCGCGACCGGAAGGCGCAGTGCGCTGGGCTGGTCTTCCGCACGCGACTTTTTTGACCCTGAATCGGCTCAGCCGTTCCCAAGCGGCCTCTATCATTGCAGCGATGACGGGGGGCAAGCAGTTGCCAGCAACAGTGCTGGATCAGGTTCTGTCGAAGACCGAGGGCGTGCCGCTTTTCGTGGAAGAGTTGACGAAGGTGGTGCTTGAATCGGGCCTGCTTGAAGAGCGTGACGGCGAACTCGTGCTGGCGGGCCCACTGCCTCCGTTTGCCGTCCCGGCCACTCTGCACGACTCGCTGATGGCCCGGCTCGATCGGTTGGCTTCGGTCCGGGAGGTCGCGCAGATCGGGGCAGTGATCGGTCGCGAGTTCAAGCACGAGTTGCTTGCCGCAGCCGCTGGACTTCCTGATTTTGAGCTTGAGCGGGCAACGAACGAGCTAGTAGCGGCCGGCCTTGTTTTCCGCCGCGGCAGTAACAGCCAAGTAACTTACGTCTTCAAGCATGCGCTCGTGCGGGATGCGGCCTACAGCAGCCTCCTGCACAGCCGCCGCCAGCAGCTTCATGCCCGGATTGCGTCCATTCTCGAGGAACGCTTCCCCGAAATCGTAACCACAGAGCCCGAACTGCTTGCCCACCACTTTGGTCAGGCGGGCCTTGTGAAAAAGGCTGTCGAGTACAATGAACTCGCTGGTCGTCGGGCGCTTTCTCGCTCTGTCCTGACTGAGGCGCTCGCCAGATTCGACAACGCCCTAACCGGGCTTTCGGCGATGCCACCATCCGAAGAGCGTTCGCGGCGCGAACTTGCAACTCAGTTGGCGCTCGGCAGTACCCACGTTGCTGCGCACGGCTTCGCCGCACCTTCGACAGCGACCGCTTATGGTCGCGCGCGAGAGCTCTGTGAAGAGCTGAGCGATACACGTCAGCTCTTTCCGGTTCTTTACGGTCTATGTCTTTACCACCTCTATGCTGCCGAGTTGGCGGAGGCCCGCAGCGCAGCGGACCGCCTGCTTGAATTGGCGGAAGCGAGCAAAGACTGTGGACTGTCGTTCTTTGCTCATCGGGCAGCTGGAGTCAGCGCGCTGCCTGCCGGCGAATTCGCCCGCGCCCGGGCACATCTCGAGCAGGCCTTGGCTCTCTACGATCCCCAGGAGCACAGATCGCCGGCGTTTGTTTACGCCTTCGACCCACGGGTCGTGTGCCTGGACTATCTCGCCCGCACATTGCTGCCGCTTGGGTTTCCTGATCAGGCTCTGGCGGCCAACAACGAGGCGGTTGCTGAAGCGCATCGTGTGGGTCATCGCAACAGCCTTGCTCTGCCATTATTCTTCGGCGGCGTCATTCGCCAGATCCTTGGCGATCGCGAAAGTGTCCGGGAATGCTGCGCAGAGTTGACCCGCATTGCCAGCGAAGCTGGATTCCGCTTTTGGCTTGCCGGCGCCACAATCTTGAGTGCTTGGACACTCGCTGAGGCGGGCGATGCCGATCGGGGTCGCCTGGAACTCCAACGAGGCCTTGTTGAGTGGCGTGCGACCGGCGCGGAATTCATGGTTCCTTATTTCATCGCTCTTCAGGCGCAGATCGAGGTCAGAGCCGGCGACCACAATGTTGCACTCCGTTTGCTTGAAGAAGCACATGCCAGGATCGAACGCACCGATGAACGATGGTTTGCAGCCGAGGTGCTACGCCTACAGGGCGAGGTGCTCCTGCAATCGGGGGAAGACGGAGTTGCACTCGCCGAAAATCGCCTTTCTGACGCGTTGGCGATTGCCCAGGCCCAGGGCGCGCGATTCTGGGAGCTGCGTGCTGCACTGAGCCTCGCGCGGGCCGACTGTCCCATTTCTGGTGCTCGCGAGCGGCTCGCACTCATCATTTCCGGGTTTACCGAGGGACAAACGTTGCCTGACCTGCAAGCCGCACGAGCACTCGCAACACCGGCTGAAAACCTTCGGGCGGCCAATTAATAGAAATTGGCGACAGACAACGGAGGAACGCCATGGCACAACCGACCGAGAATATCCGCGACGTGCTTCAGAAGGCGAATGATGGCTGGAATTCGGCCTTCAATAGCGGCAATGCTGACGCAGTCGCCGCTCATTACACACCCGACGCGGTTGTATTGCCGTCCACCCTTGCCTTCATAAGGGGGACGAGCGCTATCAAAGACTTCTGGAAGGAATTGATCTCGGCTGGTGTGGGGAACCATGGCATCGAACTGGTAGATGCAGTGGCCGCCGGTGACATTGCCTACGCGACCGGGAAATGGTCGGCCGAAGGCGGCGAAACGCAGCGCTACGAAGGATCCATAGTCACAATCTTCCGACGCGAAACTGATGGATCGTGGAGAGTATGCCTCCACACTTGGAACTGATGCGCCGCTTCCTGGGGTTTACGAATGGACGATCTCGCCGACCGAGGCGGCAAGGATCCGTGGCATATTCACCTGCCGGACCACCAGCCGTTCTCGTTCGCCGGCCTCTGAGCGCATAACAAGAAACTCGGCATCACCAACTGCACGATCATCACGGCGCCGGCAGTCGAACCGGTGAGCCAGATTCACTTGCACAGGAGCGCCCGCGATACCCATCAACGCTCCGTCTTTCTGCAACTTAGCGTCGTGCGCGTGGGCTGCATCTCGAACGGCCACTGCGGGTCGTATCCCTCACGGTCTCCATATCCAATCGTCACGAATTTTTGCACAGTCGTTCCCTTCAGGTTCTTGGTGAACCGCGGAGCCTTGCTCGCAAGGCATGCATCTTGGTGGCATGAAGCGCAACTCAGATCGGCACTCTCCGGGCGGCCTTCACTTGGCCCTGAGAGAGCTGCCACCCGTCTTTGCAGCTTGCGACGACGCGTTTGAAACAGAGTTACCAATTGGGTTTCAGCAGCGTCCGCGGTAGCGAATGGCCGATTCTCCCATCCTCGATCTGAAACCGGACCGACTGGATTCGGCCCCCAAGCTGCCGGCCGGCAAACGGCCCAAGCGAGCCGTAGAGTAGTCGGACTGCATCGCGCCCGAAATCGGACATTGAGATCAGCATTGCCCCTTCCTGAAAGCCGACATCCCAAGAAGGGTCGTGGTTGCGCCACTACCGGTCATTCGCAGCGCGCCTCGTTAGCTGACCTTCAGCCACCGGCCGGAGTCGACCCCCTTTTGCGGACACTGGTTGTCATCCGGACGGACATCACCGCGTCCATCTTGCCCACCTGGACCGGGGCCTGAGCTTGGCGGCATGGCGGAGTTGCTCCCAATTGATCGCATTTTCGACTATCCGGCCATCTTGGCATTCCGTCGAACGCGTTCATCGACGCACCCATTTTCCTTCGTTCACGCGTGAGATGTGCGATCGATTTCATTTCGGAGCCGGCCATGCTTATTTTCCTTGGCTACTGGAACTTTCAGTGAGAGCGCATGTTGGTTTCCCAGCTATGGGAGAGAAACCATGAACAAGGATGAAGTGAAGCGCTCTGCGAAAAGCGGCGAAGTGAAGGCAAAGCCTGGCAAACCGGCTGGTGACAAGAAAATGAGTGCCGGCGGAACTGCCGGCAAGCTTGACGAAAGCACCAAGAAGGGCCTTGGGAAGACCGAGGACAAGATCAAGGATCGTCTCAAGGGTTGATCAGACGTCAGGGCCGCAACCGTATCGCGGCCCTGCTGCCTAGACCGTTACATTCGGATCGTTGACGGTCACCGACCGCAGCACCTACACAGCCTGTTCTCACCCGCATCAGTGACTTCAGGCTTGTCGGTCATTTGCCGCTTGCCAAGTTCACGGAACTCGCGACCTTGTTCGGCGGCGATGCCGGTTTCCCGCACCAAGCCTTGGATATGCATTAAGGTCGGACTTAGAGCGCTAAACAACTCTGCCGGTTGGGACGTCAACGGCCGATTCTGCACAACCGATCTGTCTGAAACTGCCGTTTAGAACTTCACCTGGCGGCATCGATTTCGCGACCTCTTCCGGTCGCGACGTGCAACTCTACCAACCTCCGGCGACAGTGAAAATCGTCTCCTGTGCGGCTACTGAAGAGGCGATTCTTCAAAACGGAACATCCCTACATTGTCGCAGTTTACATTAGTGTAAGGTAAACAAGAGAACCGGGCCATGGGGCCGAACCCTGCTGGTTTTCTCTCCTTCAGGCGGGGGCGCAGGAATGGCAGCAGTTCGGCATCGAAAGGTTTGGGTTTGTTTTCGACGTGCCGCCCGAGTTCGAACTGTTGCATCGTTCAAAGGACGGCGATGGCGCGGCCTTCCAATCCCCCGACGGAGCCCTCCTCGCCGTCTGGGGCACCGACGTCGCCGAAAGCGATTTCCTGCCTCAGGTCAAGAAACAGATCAGTCAGGACGAAAAAGAAGGCTGGAAATTCATCTATCGGCGGCTGACGCGTGAATGGGCAAGTTACTCGGGGATCAAAGACGACCAGATCCGATATGTCAGAGGCATAACGGTTGCGGCGATCGCGCCGCCATGTTTCTGATGGACTACAGCATGGAGCAAAAAGTTGCCTACGATCCGGTCGTCACCCGGATGGTTCGCTCGCTCAAGCCAGAAGATTGCTGACGGCTGGTCCGCACAATCCTTGGAACTTCGAGGGCACGGACCCGTTTTTGCTCCATACCGACGGGAAGGAGCAAATCATGACAAACCAGGACCCCGACATTCGTGAGACCCACGATCTTATCGCCAGCGACATGGTCGTCGGCACCAACGTCTATGACATCCAGGGAAATCACATCGGGCAGGTCGAAAGGCTGATCCTCGAGAAGAGGGGCGGCAGGGTATCCTATGCCGTTCTCAGCTTTGGTGGTTTTCTTGGAATTGGCGACGACTACTATCCGCTGCCGTGGCAGAAGCTCGACTATGACGAGAGCCTTGCAGGCTTCCGCATTGACATCACGAAGGAGCAAGTTGAAGGCGCTCCGCGCTATGCTCGCGACCAGGATTTCGACTGGAATGCCGAGAGTGGCCGCCGCGTTTACGACTACTACGGCGTCCGACCGTATTGGGTGTAGCGAAGCCTCTATGGCGCGTTCGTGCCGGCAAGGCGAGTTGGACCGACGGGCCCTTCGCAGAGACCAAGGAGCATCTGGGTGGCTTCCTGCTCATCGAGCGAAGAACGTTGCGGAGGCGATGGAGATCGCGGAGCGGGACTCGCTCGCTCCGATGGGGGCGATCGAGGTGCGCGAGACCGCCGGTTTTTTAGCTTCGAAATGCCCCGGCTACTTCCACCAGCCGCAAACGTCCGCTTCCGTGACGCCAATAGGCGGCCGGAATGGCCGATTCGGGTCATGCGCGCTGGTTGGGCCCGAATGTCCGGTTTCTGAAAGTAAAATCGGTCCCGGAAGGTCCGGTCAGGGTCAGGTCACGACGATGCCCACACCAACCTGAATGTCCGATCTTGAATATTCGCAGCCCAAAGCTGCCGGTCTGCTCTCGGCCCATAGCAGTCGGTCCGCAATGCGCCTCATGTCGGCCGTTGAGGTGATCTCTACTGTTGCCCAATAGCAGACGTTGCCGGAGACTATCCTGGAAATCGTGCTTGCGGACATTCCGGCCGTTCAGCTTCAGTCGACGGCCAAAGGAGGCTTTTCCCGACGGCGGAATGACAATGCGCGCGGCCATACGGCCGCGCGCTTCAGTTGTCGGGGGTCCGACTGATCAGATCGCCTGACCACCCGAAACCTCGATCCGCTGTGCCGTAACCCAACGGTTATCCTCGCCCAGAAGGCTTGCCACCATTGGCCCGATGTCATCGGGCAGCCCTACGCGGCCAAGCGCGGTCATCCCTGCGAACTGCGCGTTGACTTCGGCATTGTCGCGCACCAGCCCGCCACCGAAATCGGTCTCGATCGCTCCGGGCGCGACCGTGTTCACTGTGATCCCGCGTGCACCCAACTCTTTCGCCATATAGACGGTCAAGATTTCGACCGCCCCCTTGGCGGCCGCATAGGCCGAGAAGCCCGGATAGGACACGCGGGTCAGGCCCGAAGAAAAGTTCACGGTCCGCCCGCCATCTGCGATGAGCGGCAGAAGCGCCTGAACGAGGAAGAAGACGCCCTTCACATGGACGTCGAACAGACCGTCGAACTGCGCCTCGGTCGTATCGCCGATCATGGCGAATTCGCCGTGGCCGGCATTGTTGATCAGGTAATCGAAGCGGTCGCGGCCCCAGGTCTCTTTCAGCGCCGCGCGCAGGGTCTCGGCAAAGGCCGCGAAGCTGGCGACCACGCCGAGATCGAGCTGCAGAGCAACCGCCTTACGGCCCAGGGCTTCAATCTCGGCCACAACCTCGCGGGCCTGAGATGCGTTGCCGCGATAGGTGACGATAACGTCGCGGCCATGCCGCGCGATGCTGACAGCGATGTTGCGGCCGAGGCCGCGGTTGGCGCCGGTGACGAGTGCGATCTTGGTCATGCGGGAAGTCCTTTCATCCGAAGTGATGGGGACAACATGCGGCAAGAGCGTCTCCAGTTGTTGCCGATTCCTCGCGTAGTCTTGCCTGTTCCTGCAAATCTGGATCGGCCTTGCCATACAGGGTTTGCCAGAATGTTCGGATTTCTTGCCTGATCCTTCTTCAGGTCTTGCCTGAAGCGCCACCACCCTTCATCTTGCTCATATGAGCCGAACGCTTCTCGACCTTGTGCGCAGCTTTGCCGACACTCATGCCGACCGTTTCGGGGCAGCGTCGACGCCTATTCCCGGCCTGACCGCGATCCGCGCCACGGAGCCCGGCGAATTGCAGGTAGCTGTCAATCGGCCGCTGGTGGCCATGCTGTTACAAGGTGCCAAGCGGGTCACGATAGGGGCCGAGACATTGGAATTCGGTCCGGGCGAGTCGCTGCTGATCTCGGCCGATGTGCCCACGGTCAGCCAGATCACGCAGGCAACCCTCGGCACGCCCTACTATTCGCTGGCGCTGGAACTCGACCCCGTCCTTATGCGGGAACTCGCGGTCGAGATAGCGGCGGTCCCGGGCGATCCGCGCAAGCCTGTCCGAGTGGAGCCGACCGACGCAGATGTCGCCGATGTGGCGCGGCGTCTGATGCGGCTTCTGGACCGTCCCTTTGCCCTCCCGGTCCTGCAAGGGCCGTTGCTGCGCGAGATTCATTTCTGGCTTCTGGCGGGACAGCACGGATCGGCCCTCCGCAGCCTCGGCGGGGCCGATGGCCATGCACAACGCATCGCCCGTGCGGTCGCCATGATCCGCGAAAGCTATGCACGGCCGATCCGCATCGAGGAACTGGCCGAGGCCGCGGGGATGAGCACCTCGTCCTTCCACCAGCATTTCCGCCAGACCACCACGCTGTCTCCCTTGCAATTCCAGAAGCAGTTGCGCCTGATCGAGGCTCGGCGCCAGATGCTGGCCGATGGCACGAGCGTGAGTTCGGCGGCATATGCGGTGGGCTATGAGAGCGTGCCTCAGTTCACCCGCGAATATGGCCGTCTGTTCGGCAAACCACCGGCCCGCGACATACGGCGGGCACAGATGGCTGCGTAGTCTGACTCTGCTTCAGAAGAAAGCGAGAGTCCGCTGTGGGTCACATCCAGACCACCCTTTGAGCGCTGCGTACGTCCGCTTCTGCACCTCGATGGCCGAAAACTGACAGTCCGCAGTCGGCCCCCAAGCCCTTTCTTGGATACCCGTTTCCCTCTCGGCCGATGATAGCCGGAAGGAGATACACGATTGGACATTCTCAATATGATCCTGTGCTGCAGGAGCGACGGGCTTGGAATGCTGGGAGCGCTGAAGCCTCGGCAGATATGGACGATCCGGTTTTTCTTGGATCGGGAGGCCCGATTGCGCGATCGAGCGTTGTTCGACCTCGCGATCGACAGCAAGTTGCGCGGCTGCGATCTCGTGAAAATCAAGATCGGCACCCTAGTGGTCGGTCACGAGATTCGGACGCGTGCGATGGTGATGGCTGACGCGCGGTCGAGCCTGCTTGCTTGGCTGGAAAGGCGAGGCGGAAGCGTCGACGATTATGCCTTCCCGAGCAGAATTGACCATTCGGCCCACATCAGTAGGAGGCAGTATGCCCGTCTGGTCGATGAATGGGTCGGAGCGATCGGTCTGCGTCCCGAGGAATACGGCACGCATTCGCTTCGCCGCACCAAGGCATCGATCATCTACAAGGCTACCGGCAATCTCCGAGCGGTGCAGATACTCCTTGGTCACACCAAGATCGAAAACACCGTAAGATATCTTGGAGTGGACATGGAAGACGCGCTCGCTCTTGCAGAGGGAACTGAGATCTGACCGCAGGACGGCGGCCACTGGCTCTGCTACCGGGCTGCCGCTCGTAATCTTGGCAGCAACTTGTCACCCCAACGTCGCCTTGCCGCTCACGCCAAATTCTGTCGAGCGGCAGGGCGACGATGTCGGACATTGAGATCAGCATTGCCGCTTCCTGAAAGCCGACATCCCAAGAACCTCGCTGAGGGTCGTGGTTGCGCCATTTCTTGACATTCCGAGCGCTTCTGCGAACCGGACCTTCGCGCCAAGCCCCGGAATCGATCCCTTGCGGATTTTCCCTCGAAGAAGCCGAAAGGCAAGCACTCGTCGCAAGTCAGCGGGGGAAAGAACAGTTCCTAATCCGACATTTTCGCCACCTCAACCAATATTGGCAATTTGCAGCGCATCGACACGGAGAGTCTTGCTGCGTCGTGTAAAATGGCTGCGTTGCTTCCGCTGCTTCGTGGGGACGGGGGCGCCCGGTTCCGTTGACCGGCCTGCGATTGGTCTGCAGCGCGATCAACTTGGCAATCGCGCCCAGCGCTCCGTGATCCGTATCATCGAACCGGAGGTGGTGCAGATGACACGGTTTGTCCCTAATTTTCAGGACACGAAGCGCCCGCGATCGGCAGTGGTACCAATGACGTATTCGGGCTATGCTTAACGCTGTGTCTGGGACCATTCCGATGAAGGAACTGGGTGTGCCGGGCTCGCTCATCGAGCTCGAGCAGAAGGTTGCGCTCCTCACCCAGGAGTTGGACGAGACTCGCGAGCAACAGGCAGCCGCTGCCGACGTCCTGAGGGTGATCAGCCGTTCGGCTTTTGACCTCGACGCGGTGCTCACTGCTTTGACGCAGACGGCCATCCGCCTGTGTGAGGCATCGCGCGGCGTCATATGGCTGAGCCGCAACGGGCAGCTATTCTTAGCAGCGCACGTCAATTATCCGGACGAATGGGTCGCCTATGTGCGAGCCAATCCGATCACGCCCGCAGCGGACGCAGTTACCACCTCGGGCCGTGCCGCGTTTGCTGGCGAGGTGTTCAACATTGAGGATGTGCAGAGCGACTCGCGCTGCAGCTCGCTTGCTGGCCATAAGCTCGCCGACTATGGTGCCGCGCTCGCAGTCCCGCTGAAGCGAGATGGCGAGGTGGTCGGTGTGATTTCGCTGTCGCGAACCGAAGCGCGACTCTTCAGCGACCGCCAGATTGCGGTCGTGCAGACATTCGCCGACCAGGCCGTTATCGCTATGGAGAACGTACGTCTCGTCACCAGCCTCGACGCCAGGAACCGCGAGGCGGCCGAAGCGTTCAGACAGCAGACCGCCACCGCCGATGTGCTCAGGGTCATCAGCCGGTCAGCATTCGACCTCCAGACCGTTCTCGATACCTTGACAGAGTCTGCAGCCCGTCTCTGTCAAGCGGACATGTCCGGCATCTGCCGTAGCGAAGGCCCCGGCTTCTACTATGCCAGCAGCTTCGGATTTCCGCCCGACTGGCTCGTCTACAACAAGGACCGTCGGCTCGACACGGGGCGTGGCTCGATTGTCGGCCGTGTGCTCCTCGACGGGGCCCTGGTGCAGGTCGCCGACGTACTCGCCGATCCGGATTATACCTATTTCGAACCGCAGGCGAAGGCCGGCTACCGAACACTGCTCGGCGTCCCCTTGATGCGCGAAGGCAAGGCGATCGGCGTGCTGGTGCTCGCCCGCCGGACGGTAGCGCCCTTCACCGACAAGCAGATCGAGCTCCTCGGAACCTTCGCAGACCAGGCCGTCATCGCCATCGAAAATGTGCGCCTGTTCGAAGAGGTCGAGGCACGCACGCGCGATCTCGGCGAAGCGCTTGAGCAGCAGACTGCGACCAGCGAGGTGCTGGGCGTCATCGCCGCTTCACCCACCGACATCCAACCCGTCCTGAAGACGGTCGTGGAAAACGCAGCAAGGCTCTGCGCGGCCTATGACGCCGCGGTTCTGCTGAAGGAGCAGGATTCGCTGGTCATCGCCGCGCATTTCGGCCCGATCCCGATCGACTTTACGAAATTTCCACTCAGACGCGATTGGGTGGCCGGTCGGTCGGTTGTCGATGCCAGGACTATCCAGGTGCCCGATCTCATGTCGGCAGGCGACGAGTTCGCGGCGGGGCGCGCGATGGCTGAGCGGCTCGGCCATCGCACCATACTGGGGACTCCCCTTCTGCGCGACGGAGAGGCCATCGGAACGATCCTGCTGCGCCGGACCGAGGTCGCACCCTTTACTGCGAAGCAGGTCAACCTGGTCGAAACCTTCGCCGACCAGGCTGTCATTGCTATCCAGAACGTCAGGCTATTCGAAGAGGTGCAGGCGCGGAACCGTGCGCTAACAGCGTCGCTGGAGCAGCAGACGGCGACCAACGACATTCTCAGCGTCATCTCGAGTTCGCCGACCGACGTACAACCAGTGTTCGACATGATCGCCGAGGCGTCGGCGCGGCTGTGCGAGGCGGAGTTTTCAGCAGTCTTTAGATACGACGGCGCGCTCATCCATTTCGTGGCTCAACATGGGCTCTCTCCGGCTGGTTATCAGGCGATGAGCGGCGCCTATCCCCTTTCGCCTGGCCGCTCTGGGGCTACGGCCCGCGCGGTACTGAGTGGCAATGTCGAGCAGATACCCGACGTGTATGAGGATCCCGACTACGCGCTTGGCGATGTGGTGACGGCTGTCACCGCTCGCAGCATCGCCGCAGTGCCTATGTTGAAGAACGGCCAAGCGATCGGCGCGATTGCGGTTGCGGGATCGGAGCCAGGACTCTTTCCGGCCCAGCAGATTGCGCTCCTGCAAACCTTCGCAGATCAGGCGGTCATCGCTGTCGAAAACGTGCGCCTGTTTGACGAGGTGCAGGCGCGCACCGCCGAGCTCGGCGAAACCCTGCGGCAGCAGACCGCAATCGCCGACGTGCTGAAGGTCATCAGTCGCTCGACCTTTGACCTCCAGGCGGTGCTTGGCGCTCTTGCCGCGACGGCTACGCGCGTATGCGAAGCCGATATGGGCTCTATCATGCGCCGCGATGGCGAAACCTATCAATTTGCCGCGAATGCAGGATTCCCGCAGGAACTGGTGGACTATGCGAAAGAAAACCCTCTGACGATCGGCCAAGGCAGCGCCACTTCGCGTGCGGTGCTGGACCGGCACACCGTGCACCTGCCGGACGTGCTCGCCGACCCCAGCTACACCTTGACCGACTTTCAGAGCCTCGGCGGCTACCGCTCGTTGCTCGCCGTGCCGCTGGTCCGTGAGGGATCGGCAGTAGGCGTCTTCATCCTGACCCGCTCGACTGTGCGGCCGTTCACTGAAAAGCAGATCGAACTCGTTGAAACGTTTGCCGATCAGGCCGTTATCGCTATCGAGAACGTGCGCCTGTTCGAGGAAGTGCAGAAGCGCACCAGCGAATTGTCGAGCTCCCTGGAGGAACTTCGGGCCGCTCAGGATCGGCTTATCCAAACCGAGAAGCTCGCTTCGCTTGGCCAGCTCACCGCGGGCATCGCGCATGAGATCAAGAACCCGCTCAACTTCGTCAACAATTTCTCTGCCGTCTCCCTGGAACTTGTCGAAGAGCTGCGGCAAGCGCTGGACAGTGCCCCTTTGGACGGACCAATTCGCAAAGAGGTCGACGAACTGACTGGACTGCTCAAGGGCGACCTCGAAAAGATCGTGCAGCACGGCAGGCGAGCCGACTCGATCGTCAAGAACATGCTGCTCCATTCGCGACAAGGATCCGGAGAGCACCGGCCGACCAGCATCAACGCCATCGTCGAGGAGAGCCTCAATCTCGCTTATCATGGGGCCCGCGCCGAACGGAGGGATTTCAACATCACAGTCGAGAAGTCCCTCGATCCCGACGCCGGCGATGTCGACTTGTATCCTCAGGAGATCACGCGCGTGCTGCTCAACCTGATCTCCAATAGCTTTCATGCGACAACGCATCGCGGCCAGGGCGATGGCAACGCCTATTCGCCGGTGCTGTGCGCCTCGACGAAGAGCCTTGGCGACAAGGTCGAGATCAGGCTGCGCGACAACGGCACTGGCATCCCGCCGGAGGTGGTCGAGAAGATGTTCAACCCGTTCTTTACCACGAAACCAGCTGGCGAAGGGACTGGGCTCGGCCTGTCGCTCAGCCACGACATCATCGTGAAACAGCACGCGGGCACGCTCGAAGTGGACACAAAGCCGGGCGAGTTCACCGAGTTCCGCATCCTGTTGCCACGCGGCGCTGCATCGGTCGGCAAGAAGGCAGCCGCCCAATGAACCCGCTCATACTGGTGGTCGACGACGAACCAGACGTCGAGGTCCTGTTCCGCCAGCGATTCCGCCGGGACCTGCGTTCTGGCCGCTTCGCTATGGAATTCGCGCTCTCTGCACACGCGGCTCTTCGCGTGATCGGGGAGGTGGAGGGCACGACGTTGATCCTTATTCTCTCCGACATCAACATGCCTGGCATGAGCGGGCTCGAATTCTTACCGAAGGCGAGAGAGGCCCGTCCCGATGTACCGGTGATCATGATCACCGCCTATGGCGACTCCGAGACCAGGCGTACTGCGATGGAGGAAGGCGCCGCGGCGTTTCTGACCAAGCCGATCGACTTCTCCGCTTTGCGAGCGGAAATCGAAACCAGGCTACGGTGGGTCGCGTGACTGCGCACATCCTGGTGGTCGACGACGAGCCGGACCTGGAGGATCTGGTCAGGCAGAAATTCCGCTGTCATATCCGCGACGGCGCGATCAGCTTCATGTTCGCCCGCGATGGTGTGGAGGCCCTGGCGATACTCGATGGAAACCACGACATAGACATGGTGGTGAGCGACATCAACATGCCGCGCATGGACGGCCTTTCGCTCCTGCAACGGCTGCAAGAGGCCGAGGCTCAGCTGTCGACCATCATCGTCTCGGCGTACGGCGACATGACCAACATCCGCACGGCGATGAACCGCGGCGCCTTCGACTTTCTCACCAAACCGATCGACTTTCCCGACCTTGAGGCTACGATCGCCAAGACGCTGCGCCACATCGAGATCCTGCGCGAAGCGCGGCGCCGTCAGGCCGCCGCCGAGCGGGCGCATGCGGCTTTGTCGCGCTACTTCTCTCCTAACCTTGCGGAGCGGCTCGCGGGCGCCCAAGACAGCATCGATCTCGCTGGGCAGCGGCGCGATGTGGCGGCGCTGTTCACCGACATTGCCGACTTCACGATGCTGGCCGAAACGATCGAGCCGAGCGTGCTCGGTGACCTGCTCAACGACTATCTCGCTGGCATGAGCGACATTGTCTTTGGGCATGAGGGGACGTTAGCCAAGATCGTCGGTGACGCGCTTCACGTATTGTTCGGTGCGCCCGGCGACCAGCCGGATCATGCGGTACGCGCGATCGCGTGCGCGCTCGACCTCGACGCCTTCTCTCAAGCCTTCCGGGAGACCTGGCACCAACGCGGCATCGCGCTCGGCGTGACACGCATCGGCGTCAATGCAGGGCCTGCAATCGTCGGCAATTTCGGCCGCGGACGTTTCTTCGACTACACCGCCTACGGCGACTCCATCAACATAGCGGCGCGGCTGGAGGCGGCAAACAAGCAGCTCGGCACGCGCATCTGCGTCAGCGAGGCTGCCGCCAAGCAAGTGCCCGATTTTCGCGGCTTGCCGGTCGGAGACCTGGTGCTGAGGGGTAGGTCCGAACCGCTGCGCGCCTTCGAGCCACTCAGGCGGGAGCAATACGACGAGCCAGCAACGGCCGCCTATCTACAGGCATTTGCGAAGCTGGAAACTGGCGATCCGGGCGCGCTTGCCGCGTTCGCCGCTGAAGTCGGACAGTGGCCTGAAGATCATTTGGCCAGTTTCCATCTCAGACGCCTCTTGAACGGCGCGGTGGGCGCCAGGATTTCGATCGATTGAGGCGCCCCGCTTGAAGGTTGGGGGAAGGAAAGGCGGACCCCAACATGCTCCCACGTGATCACCTACATCTTCGTGCGGCGACGCTATCGTTACGGAGACGTCCGAACGCGTCCTATCGGGCTCGCGGGACGCTATCAGCCGAATCAACGACGACTGCTCGTTGATCTCAGAGCCGATCATAAGAATCTCCGTTTCTGGTCATGGGCGCTGCTTGCGGTGAAAGTCGGCTTTCGCGCGACGAAGTCGGCCGATGAAGGGCAGCTCAGGGTCAGGTCACGACGATGCCCACACCAACTTGAATGTCCGCTGTTGAATATTCGCCGCCCGAAGCTGCCAGTCCGCTGCCCGCCCCGCCCCAGTCATCAGCGTGCCGCACAGCGGTCGTGCTGTTCCTTCGAAGCAGTGGCTGCAGGAGGTTCAATACCGGACCTCGCCCGGTCAGGTGCTCATACGAGGCCGGCTTTGCGAAGGCCATCCACGATCCGCTCGAAATCGTTGGGATCCTTGTAGGGCAATACTTTGCGGCGATGTTCCAGTGAATATTGGGGGTTGACGCGAAACACTTCCTGCCACTCGCGACGGGCTTCTTCGAACCGACCCAGATGGCCGTAGCTCGCCGCCAGGAGCACGCGTGAGACGTCGGTGGAAGGGTTACGAACAAGTCGCCGCCTCAGGATCCCAATTGCCTCTTCGTACCTGCGCAACTGGAACATCGCTTGCGCCTGGAAGTGAAGGTACACGTCCGGATAATACGGGTTCAAGGCCATTGCCCTGTCGAAACACCGGAGTGCGTCCTCAGGCTTGCCGGAATAATGCAGTGCGTAACCGAGATTTTCGTGCCCCTCGGCAAGATTTGGCGCAAGAGCGATCAAGCGTTTAGCCGAGCAGATGGCCGCCTCATGCCGTCGCGAATACAATTCGACGATGCCCAGCGCCCAATGTGCGTAAGGATATCGATCGTCGAGCGCCACTGCCCGTGCCGCGAACATTTCCGCTTGTGCCATTGCGTTCGACCACGACGAGCTCCACTGGTTTGCATAGTCCAGTATGTTTGCGAACGCGAGGAACGCGTAGGCGGGAGCGAATTTCGGGTCGAATTCGACGGCGCGCTGCAACAGCTCCCGGCCCTTGATGTTTTCCGCTTTCGTGAACCGCCATAGCTGCTCTCGGCCATGAAGAAAGCAGTCATATGCGTCCAGGTTGCCGGTTTGCTCGGTCGCGAGCCGCTGCTGGTCGCCCTTTGTCAGGTTGAGCGCCAGCGCGTCGACAATTTGCTGCGTAACTTCGTCCTGTACGGCAAAGATATCGGTCAGGTTGCGATCGAAGCGCTCCGCCCACAGATGTCCGCCTGTGGTCGCGTCAATAAGCTGCGCGGTGATACGTACCCTGTTGCCGGATTTGCGGACGCTGCCCTCCAGCACGTAATGCACGCCGAGGTTCCGGCCCACCTTCTGAACGTTCACGTTCCTGCCCTTGAAAGTGAAGGACGAATTGCGAGCGATCACAAACAGCTGCGACAGCTTTGAGAGAGCTGTGATGATGTCTTCGGAGATTCCGTCGGCGAAATATTCCTGCTCGGCATCACCGCTCATGTTGGCGAAGGGCAGCACGGCAATCGATAACTGAGGCGGTGCCGCTGTGGAAAGCAGAGCTTCCGAAAGTTCGTGGGTCACAGGCGCCTTTGCGTGAGCCGCGGTGCCGACTCGGAGTGAATAAACCCGGATCGGTTCGGCAATATTCTTGAGCTGGGTGTCGCCGAGATCACTGACCGAAACGTCTAGTCTCGTCTTGACTTGCCGATAGGCGTCTTCGGACAGGCAGATGGTGCCCGGGGCCGCGACACCCTCCAGACGCGAGGCGATGTTGACGCCGTCGCCCATCAGGTCGCCGTCGCTTTCTTCGACCACGTCGCCCAAATGTATCCCAATCCGAAACTCGATGCGGCGGTCCTCGGGCACGCCGGCGTTGCGCTCGACCATGCCATTCTGCACTTCTATGGCGCAGCGCACGGCGTCTACCACACTGCGGAATTCGACCAACGCACCATCGCCTGTGCGCTTGACCATACGACCGTTGTACACGGCGATGGTCGGGTCGATCAGGTCGCTTCGAAGTGCCCGCAACCGGGCCAACGTACGATCTTCATCCGTGCTCGCCAGCCGGCTGTACCCGACCACATCAGCGGCAAGGATCGCGGCTAGCTTGCGGCTCTCGCTCACGGGCCAATCTCCTCGTATCCACAATAACACGAAGAGGCAGGGAAACATGAAAGTTCGCTGTCCCCAGAGCGGTATCCTGCACTCGCTAGAATTCTACACCCTACGCCGAAGTAAGGGGTCATCCGGCGCGGCTGCCTGGCAAGGGACGGCCATCAACGCCCCACTCAATGCCTCTTGAAATACTGCACCTCGCGTTCGTGCTTCTGCGCAGCCTCGCGGCTGTCAAACGTCCCGAGATTGCGGCGCTTGCCGGTCTTTTCGTCGTTCTTGCGCGAATAGAGGCGGTATTTTCCGTCTTTGAGTTTTCTGATCATCTGCCACTCCCCAGCCGCTGCTTCCCCTTGAGGTTGCGCGCGGCTTGTTCGATCGCCGCCCGGTCGTTGCCCAGCCTGTCGATCAGTTCCTGCGCCTGTTCGCCCGATATGCCGGTGCGCACAGCCAGGGCCTCCACCGTCAAGACGTCGGAGCTCGCGACCTCGCGGGTTTCCGGCAGGGCATCGCCTGCGGTCAGCGGCAGGGCTGCCTCCCTGTCGATCTCGGCCTCGGCCCGGTGCCAGTGCCGCTCGGGATCGCCGTGGATCCCGCCTTCGCGTTCCCAGATCTGGTATGCGCGCTCACGGATCTTGTCTTCCCGGTCGTCGCTCATGCTGATTCCTCCTGTGGGTATTCGGATGAACGCCGCGCCAACACGAACGATCCAAGAAATCTGCGTGATCGGCGGTCGCACAGGCGCCATGCACTGCGGCCGCCAGTTCGCCGCTCAGCACCCACCTACTCGCACTGCCGGCGCGGGCCGCCGGAATAGGGCTGGTAGGTGTTGTCTTCCGCCCGATAGGAGCGGTAGCGGCTGAAGCAATATTGCACGTGGTCGGGCGGAAGCCAGGCGCCGCCGGTTTCATCCGCCGGAACATCGCCATCCATCGACCACGTGTCGGTCGCCTCGACATAGCTGGCGCCATCGTCGGCAGGCTGTGCGGCGCGGTCGGCCGCACCGGCATCGAGATAGGGCGAGATGCAGGGACGCTGCTCCCCGCTGTAGGAGATGTAGTGGTCGTCGCTTGGCCTGTAGGAGCGGTAGCGGCTCGCGCACCATTCCACATGGGCGGCGGGCATGGCCTGCTGCTCGTCGGTTGCCGGCGTTGCCGGCTTGATGGAGGCGGTGGTGTCGGGCGCCGAAGCTGCGGCATCGGCAGGTTTCGCGGTGCGATCAACTGGGGCCTGATCAAATGGGGCCTGATCAGCCGGGACTTCTGCAACCTCTGGGACCGCTGGGAGCTCTGCGACTTCTGCGACCTCTGGAACCGCGCGGGCGGGAAGGCGCTCAAGCTGCTGCGAAGCGGGGTTGACCTTCCGCGGCTCCCTCGGCCACAGTTCGGCAACGCTGGAAGTCGGAGCGACCGGCCGCACCGGCTCGGCGGAGAGAATCCACAGGGCGAAAGCCAATCCGCTGGCGAAAACCGCCAGCGTCAGCACGAAGCCGCCAAGTACCGCCGATAAAGCTTTCACCTTGCGCTCCTTTGCCCCGTCATCTGTTAAAATGCGAGGCATTGGATCCGGTTCCAACTAGCGCGGCAGCATGAACTTCCGTGCGCAAAGGAAGCCCCCTCCCCGTCTCGGCTTCGCCGAGCCACCTCCCCGCTTCGCTGGGCGAGGAACCAAGCTTTCAAGGGTCGCCGACAAGCTCCGTATAGGTCCTCAGCTCACCATCCTGCCCACGAATCCGCCACGTCTCCCCGTCCCGCGCCTCGACATGGCACGGGCCGAGCGGCACTTTGCCGCCGCCATCGGGCAGATCTAGCACGTAGACGGGGTTGCAGATGCCCGACAGGCGCGCCCGCAAGGCGCTGACCAGCGCCCGTCCCTCGGCAATCGTGGTGCGCCGATGCGCCATGCCGCGCGCGAGGTCGCCGTGGTGCAGGTAATAGGGTTTTATGCCGAGGCGGTACATCAGCTCGCGGCACAGTTCCTCCAGCACCTCGACGGTGTCGTTGACGCCTTTCAGCAGGACGCTCTGATTGAGCAGCACGAAGCCGCCCTGCCGCAACGCGCGGCAGGCTTCTTCGGTGGCCGGCGTGATCTCCCGCGCGTGGTTGAAATGGGTGACGACTGTGACCATCAGCCGGCCCTGCAGCGAGCGAACCAGCCCTGACGTGACGCGCGAGGGCAGCGCTACGGGCACGCGGGTGTGGATGCGCAAGAGCCGCACATGCGCAACCGCCTCGATGCGGGCGCGGATTTCTGCCAGCGCCTTGTCCGGCAGCGACAGCGGGTCGCCGCCGGTCAGGATCACCTCGCGGATTTCGGGGTGGGCCTCGATATAGGCGAAGGCCGGCTCCAGCGCCTCGCGCGAAAAACCCCGGCCGATCGAGGTCAGCGACTCCTTGCGAAAGCAGAACCGGCAATAGACCGCGCACTGGTAGGTCGCAAACAGCAGAACCCGGTCGGCATGGCGATGCGTCAATCGCGGCACCGGGCTGAAGGCGTGGTCGGCGATCGGATCGTCGAGCTCGCCTTCCTGCTCGGCCAGCTCTTCGGGCGACGGGATGACCTGAAGCCGGATCGGATCGGCGGGGTCGCTCCAGTCGATCAGCTCGAGATAGGCTTTTGGGATGCGAACCTTGTGGCGCGTGGCCGCGGCTTGAGCCGCCGCGCGCTCGGCTGGCGACAGCGGCAGGGAGTCGAGATCGCGCACCTGCCGCACGCCGGCGCGAACATCGTCCTGCCACGCGGCGTCGTAGGCGTGCTCGTCGTCGGCCGCCATGCTGCTGGCGTCGGGGATGTCGAGGTGTGAGGTCATCGCAGGCTCCTTGAATTCGGGCTGGATACAGCATTGGAGCCGAGGTGCGAACCCTTGCCGGATGCACTCGCGAACGCGCTCGGCGCCGAAGCTGCCAATCTCCCCCCTCGTGGGGGAGATGCCCGGCAGGGCAGAGGGGGGCGCGAAGGATCGCCAACCTTGTTCGTTCTGAACGCGCAAAGGACGTTCTAAGCGAATGCGCGTGAGAGCGGATCGGTGAGAGAAGTCGGCGGGACAGCGCCCCCCTCTGTCCTGCCGGACATCTCCCCCACAAGGGGGGAGATTGGCAGCTTCAGCGCCCGCCTGGTTTCTCAGCACGCCCGTCCGGCTTCATGATGATCTCGCGATGCGGATAGGGGATGTCTATGCCGTTTTCCCTAAAAGTGTCCCACAGCGCCAGCAGCACCCTGCCGCGCACATTGGTCAGGCCTTGCTGAGGGTCGTGGATCCAGAAGCGCAGGACGAAGTTGAGCGAGGATTCGCCGAAGTCGGTGAGCCAGCAGACCGGCCGTCGGTCCGCTTCGACCCGGCCGACGCTCATGGCGGCCTTGATCGCCAGTTCACTGACCTTGTGCGGGTCGGCGTCGTAAGAGACCCCGAAATTCACGTCGAGTCGCACGAGGTTGTCGCTGAACGACCAGTTGATGACCCTTTGGGTGATGAAGTCCTCGTTCGGGATCAGGTACTCGCGGCCGTCGCGCGTTACCACCGAGACAAACCGCGCCCGCAATTCGCGTACCCAGCCAAAAGTGCCTTCGAGCGAAATGGTGTCGCCCGGCTTGATCGACTTGTCGAGCAGGATGATCATGCCGGAGACGAAATTTGAAACGACCTTTTGCAGCCCGAAAGCCAGGCCGACGCCGACGGCACCGGAGAATATCGTCAGAGCGGTCAGGTCGAGACCGACGGAAGACAGGGCGATGGCACCCGCCACCAGCACAAGGCCGACCTTTGCGACCTTGCCGACGAGGACGCGGATCGAGGGTGTCAGCTCTTCGGAGATGCGGACGCGCTCGTCGATATACTTGCCGACGACCACCGCAAGCCAAACCGTGGCGATCAGCAGCAGCGCCGCTTTCAGCACCATGAGCGCCGAAAGGCGCACCGCGCCCAAAGGTATTGCGAGGCCTTCCATGAAAGTCGCGGCGTCGTCATCGATGCCCAGGATGATGAGGGCCGCATAGATCCAGGTCAGCCAGGAGAGAGCCCGCGCGACAAAGCGATTGCGGACGATGCGCGACAGCACCGACGCAAACAGCCACGCAAGCGATAGCGAGAGCGCGATATAGATGAAATGGGTCCGGCTTGGCCAGGTGACGGCGCGCATGAGAACGAGCGCTGCAAGCAGGAAGACCGTGAACAGAATCCAGTCGGTGCGCCGCAACAGGGCAACGACGACCCTCAACAGTCCGGGATGCCCCTTGATCTGGCGTGCCCGGTTCTCCATGAGCGGTTCGATGCGCTGCGCTGCGAGCTTCGCGACGAGGAAGAGCACGACGATGATGGCAGCCTGATAGAAAAACCACGGCGTGACGGCGTAGTCGAACCATCGGCTGGCCCAGGCCAGCGATTCATCGATGGCGTTACGAAAATCCATTCCCACACGACCGTTATGGACTGGCGACCAGCACAATGTCGCCGGCCTGGTGCAGGGTCAAGCCGGCGCTCTGCGCTTCAGCCCCGCCCCCGGCGCCTCTTGGCCGGTGCGCTCAACATGCCAGGTATAGCCGCCGCCATAGGAGTGACGCGCGCGGCCAGGAAGCGGCCGCCAGAAACAACAACTGATTGGAGACAACCGCTGGAGAATCGCCAACGCGCAACATTGAATCACTGTTACATTAGCTTGCTCTTAAATTAGATTTAGCGTATGTATGCAGGTGGCCGGTGATCTACCCCCCAACCGGTTAGGCTCGGCGCCAGTCCCGCCCCCCTCAGGCCAACGACGCCGGGCCGCTCGGGGTCTATTTCCGCTTTAAGTATCCCCTACTGTTCCTGTCGCGCAGTTGAGAAGTCGACCGATCGTCGGCCTCTTCGATAATCGATCAAGGGGCGTTCACCACCGGCGGTGAAAACATCGACGACGTCCGCGATCCCCTCAGGTGTCGGCCTTCCCGTCGCCAGCCATGGTCGCTAATCTCGGCTCACGGAAAGAGCTGGAGAAGCGGAATGGCGAACAACTTGTCGCCAAGGCTTTTGGCGATCGTCGATGCGCTGCCTTTGCGGCACGGCATGCGGGTTCTGGAGATCGGCTGCGGACCGGGTGCTGCGGCGCGCGAGATCGCGCGCCGGATTGGCGACGGCCACGTGCTGGCGATCGACCGCTCGGCCAAGGCCATCACGCAGGCCAGGGCCGCCTCGCGCGCCGAGATTGCAGCGGGCCGGCTGAGCCTGCGTCAGGTCGCCATCGAGGATTTCCAGTTGGAGGCGGACGAGAAGCATTTCGACATTGCCGTTGCGGTGCGCGTCGGCGCGTTGGACGGGCGTCATCCCGAGGCAAGGAAAATCGCCCTGCAACGGCTCAAGGCCGCGTTGACGGCGCAAGGCCGACTGTTCATCGACGGCGGCGATCCGCTGCGCGAAATTGTGATACACGGCTGAGCAGCCCGTGCTTCCTTCCGGAATCGAGCGTTTGGGTCATGGTGAGCGGCAACGCCGCTCTGCGCCTCAGCTCCGCAGCCCCGGCGCCTCCTGCCCCGTTCGCTCGACATACTCCGTATAGCCCCCGCCGTAGGTATGAATCCCCTCGGGCGTCAGTTCCAGGACCCGGTTCGACAGTGCCGCCAGAAAATGCCGATCATGCGAGACGAACAGCATGGTGCCCTCATACTGCGAAAGCGCCGTGATCAGCATCTCTTTGGTGGCGATGTCGAGGTGGTTGGTCGGCTCGTCCAGCACCAGCAGGTTGGGCGGGTCGAACAGCATCAGCGCCATCACCAGCCGCGCCTTCTCGCCGCCCGACAGCACCCGGCATTTCTTGTCGATCTCGTCGCCGGAAAAGCCGAAGCAGCCGGCCAGCGCGCGCAATGGCGCCTGGCCGGCGTGCGGAAAGGCGCCCTCAAGCGTCTGGAACACGGTGCGTTCGCCCTCCAGAACTTCCATGGCGTGCTGGGCGAAATAGCCCATCTTGACGCTGGGCCCGCGTGCCACCGTGCCATTGTCCGGCGCGGAAGCGCCGGCGACCAGCTTCAGCAGCGTCGACTTGCCGGCGCCGTTGATGCCCATCACGCACCAGCGCTCGCGGCGGCGCACCTGGAAATCCAGCCCCTGATAGATCGGGCGGCTGCCATAGCCCTTGTGGACGTTCTTCAGCGTCACCACGTCCTCGCCGCAGCGCGGCGCCGGCTGGAAATCGAACGACACTTTCTGGCGGCGTTTTGGCGGCTCGACGCGGTCGATCTTCTCCAGCTTCTTCACCCGGCTCTGCACCTGGGCAGCGTGCGAGGCGCGCGCCTTGAAGCGCTCGATGAAGGCGATCTCCTTGGCCAGCATCGCCTGCTGGCGTTCGAACTGCGCCAGCTGCTGCCGGTCGGCGATCGCCCGCTGCTGCTGGTAGAATTCATAGTTGCCGGAGTAAGCGGTCAGCGAGCCGCCATCGATCTCGACCACCTTGTCGACGATGCGGTTCATGAACTCGCGGTCGTGCGAGGTCATCAGCAGCGCGCCGTCATAATTCTTCAGGAACTGTTCCAGCCAGATCAGGCTTTCCAGGTCGAGATGGTTGCTCGGCTCGTCGAGCAGCATGGCGTCGGGCCGCATCAGCAGGATCCTGGCCAGCGCCACGCGCATCTTCCAGCCGCCGGAAAGTTTTCCGACGTCGCCGTCCATCATCTCCTGGCTGAAGCCGAGGCCGTCCAGCACCTCGCGGGCGCGGCCATCCAGCGCACGTCGAGCTCCTCGAAACGCGCCTGCAGGTCGCCGTAGCGGGCGATGATGGCGTCCATCTCGTCGGCGCGATCGGGATCGCCCATGGCCGCTTCGAGCGCGCCCATCTCGGCCGCCACTTCGCTCACCGGCCCGGCGCCGTCCATCACTTCGGCAACCGCGCTGCGGCCCGCCATGTCGCCGACTTCCTGGCTGAAATAGCCGATGGTGACGCCGCGATCGACCGAGACCTGGCCCTCGTCGGGCTGCTCCTCGCCGTTGATCATGCGAAACAGCGTCGTCTTGCCGGCGCCGTTCGGGCCGACCAGGCCGACCTTCTCGCCCTTCTGCAAGGAGGCGGAGGCCTCGATGAAGACGATCTGCCGGCCGTTCTGCTTGCTGATGCTTTCCAGTCGAATCATGCTTTTCACGCGCGCCCAAGGGAGTTTCCCCGCGCCAATACGCGATAGGCGGCGCCTGCGGAAGCCCGCAAATCAATCGGAATACGACGCCACATTCGAAGTTCGAACTGAATTGGCGGAACCTCAGATAGGGCCGGCAGTTTAGAAAGATGACCTCAAACAGCGAAGGAGGACGAGATGAAGACCCTAACCGCTATTTTGCTCGCCACCTCAATGATCGGGCTGACGGCCGGCACGGCAAGCGCTACCTGCCACGACACGACCGCATCGATCGAAGCTCAATCAGGCGTTGCAAAAGACGCAACGCGCGCGCCCCTCGAAACCGACGCGAATACCGGTAACAGGGTAAAGGGCGGCCCGGCCAACAAGACCGGCAACACCATGCCGCTTGCCAACCAGGAAGCCGGCGGCGATAAAAACCTTGCCACCTCGCAGCAGGATGTCGAGGCGCAGCAGGAGGGCGAGAAGACAGCAGCGGCCAAGGCCGACCCCTGCAAGCCGGACTGACGCGAATTGAAAAGCCGTTTGCAGACGGCGCGCCGCAGCACAAGGCGAAGCGCGATGGTCACCCGATCCCGCCGGTCACCATATAGGCGCCGGCGGCGCGTCCGTCTTCAAGATGCACGACAGCGGTGACGATGGAGCCGTACGAGCCGCGCCAGACGCTGTGAATTCTCTCATGCTCTTTGGCCGGTACGACTGCACGCCCGGTGAAGCGCGCGCCGGTCCGTTGCATGCGAATGGGCTCGCCGTTGACATCGGACTTTCACGCTGGTCTCGATTCCCGTTCCGGCCACATCTAGCGTGACTGTTATCTCGTCCTGATCACCGGCATGGCGCGTCTCGGCGGCAAGCGCCACGGTCAGCGGCGGTGTCTCGCCGCGCATGCTCGCGTTGTGTCGGGCGAAAAAAACATCGTCGGGAAGTTCCGGCGTGCGCGGCGGGCGGCTGCGGCGCTGGCCAAAACGCTCGAAGTCGCCGGCCAGCCGCAGCAGCCGGGTGTCGTCATAGGCCTTGCCAGCGAAGGTTAGGCCGACCGGCATGCCGATATCGGCCATCGCGCCCATCGGCACGGTGACGGTCGGAATGCCGAGATGGCGCGGCACCAGATTGCCATTGGCGACCCAGGTGCCGTTGCGCCAGGCCAGTGCTGCGGAGGCCTCGTTGACATCCGCATCGGCCGGCCCGACATCGGCGACGGCGGGAAACACCACCGCGTCGAGCCGTTGCGCGGCGAGCCAATCCTCGAAATCGATGCGCCGCGTCGCCTCCAGGCCTTTCAGGCCGGCCTGCAACTCGGGAATGGCCAGGAATGGCGTGACGCCGCGCTTGGCCCGCTCGACATATTCCGCCACATCAAAACTGTCCTCATAACGGTCCGGCAGCGTGCCCGGCGGCTGCGGAAAGATCTTTGGGCCGTCGACCGACGCGAGATCGGCGATGGCAGGGTCGGCATTGGCGCGCAGGAAATCGTCCCAGGCGAAGACGCACAGGTCCCAGATCTCGCGCTCGGCGAATCCTTTGGGAATCAGCCCGCGATCGACCATGTTTTTTGCTCCCGGCCGGTCGCGCTCGTAGTTGGAGACGACGGGAAAATCGACCTCGACCACATCAGCGCCGAGCCGCCGCAGATCGGCCGCCGCCTGCTGCCACAGCTCCAGCACCGAGGCGCGGGTCTGGATCGCAACGTCCGTATCGCGGCCGATATACATGCGGGGCACGCCGAGCCGCATGCCTCGGAGCGCTCCCTCCAGCTCGAGGCCGGTGTAGCTTGGCGGCCGTACATCCGAGCTCTTCGGCAGCGCCACCCAGGGCTGCGCACGCCAGAAATCGCCCCTTGTGTTCGGATCGTCGGCGACGATCACGTCGAGCAGTTCGAGCATGTCGGGCACGCTGCGCGTATGCCGCACCACCACGTCCATCGTCGGCACCAGCGGCCAGTTGCCGCGCACGGAAATGACGCCGCGCGACGGCGTGTAGGCGACCAGCGCGTTGTTCGACGCCGGCGCGCGGCCCGACGACCATGTCTCCTCGCCAAGCCCGAAGGCGGCGAAGCTGGCGGCGGTCGCGGTGCCGGAGCCACTCGACGAGCCCGACGCGAAGGCGGCGGTCAGGTAATCGGCATTGTAGGGGCTTTCCGCCCGGCCGTAGACGCCGCGCTGCATGCCGCCATTGGCCATTGGCGGCATATTGGTCAGTCCGATCAGCACCGCGCCGCCGGCCCGCAGCCGCCCGATGGTGAAGGCGTCCTCGTTGGCGATGAGATGCTCGAAGGCCGGCGAGCCGGCGGCGACTGTCAGGCCTGATACCTTGTAGCTGTCCTTGGCGGTGTAGGGGATGCCGTCCAGCGGCCCGAGCGCAGCACCATTCCTGCGGCGCCAGTCGGACGCGGCCGCCTCCTCGAACATTTTGGGATTGAGCAAGGGAACGGCATTGAGGGCGATGCCATGGCGGTCGTAATGCGCAATCCTGCGCAGGCAGGCGCCGACCAGCTCGACGCTGGTGACAGTGCCGGCCTCCAGCGCCTGCCGCAGCTCTGCGATCGACGCTTCGACGATGTGGAGATCGGTCACTTTGGGAAAGCCAAACGTCTGTTATCCGCAACAAGGTCAAATATGATCTTCGCCTACAATGTCTTGGTGTCCAACAGACCTTCCTCCTTCATCATATCCAGATAAATCTGGACACCGGGATGGCCATGGGAAGAAGCCTTGAGCAACCATTTAGCGGCTTCCTTGTAGTCCGGTTGTCCATCGATACCGCGATAATACAGCATCCCAAGACTGGCTTCGGCATCGACATTTCCCGTTTTCGCGGCAGCCAGCCACCAGAACTCAGCAGATTTGTGGTCTCTGGCGATGCCTTCACCATTGGCATAGGCGTATGCCACGAGGAGCTGGGCCTGGGTATCTCCCTGCTTTGCGGCCTTGAGCCACCACGAAACCGCGTCCGCCTTGCTTTGGCTAACACCGGCGCCTTTCGAATAGGCGACCCCCAGGTTCAGTTGCGAACTGACGTCTCCCTGATTGGCCGCCTTGAGCCACCAAGACGCTGCGTCCGCATCGCTTTGGGTAACACCGTTGCCGATTGAATATGCATAGCCAAGCGCGGCTTGTGCCTGGGCGTTGGCGTGTTCGGACGCTTTACGCCACCAGACGGCAGCCTGAGCATGATCATGTTGAACCCCCCAACCCTGTGAATAGGCTTGGCCAACAGCGAATTGAGCGTTGGGATATCCCTGATCGGCCGCCTTACTGAACCAGGAAAATGCCTTTGCGTCATCCTTGCCCACGCCTTTTCCCAACGCATATGCAGTTCCAACGGCATATTGCGCATCGGCGAGGCCACTGGCCGCGGCTTTCATCCACCATTCGAACGCCCTGCGGTCATCCTTCGCCACCGCCCGGCCTTCTGAATAGAGAACGCCAAGGAAGTGTTGACCATTTGCGTGCCCATTGTCCGCAGCCTTCCGCGCCCACATTAAGGCCAACTGATCGTCTTTTCCGATACCTCTGCCATCATAATAAGCTTGGCTGAGGCCGGACGCACCATCTAGGTTTCCTGCCTCGGCGGTCTTGCGCCAAAAGTTCACTGCCATCGCGTCATTCCGAGCAACGCCCTGACCTGACCAATACATCAAACCAATATTGTTCTGCGCATCGGGGTTGCCGGCGTCGGCCACTATCTTCCACTGGCGGAATGCCTCGGCGTAGTCCTTGGCGAGGAATGCCGCTTGCGCCTTCTGGATGGCCGACCACTGAGCGTAATAATTGCGAGCTGGCCAAAACAGCACGACAGCAGCCAACATAAGCAAGACGATGGGAAAGATTCTTCGGCGATGTGGCACGGGCAAAATGGACACAGTTGTGTTCGCCTCAAGCGGCCAGTCTTCACTGCTCACGTTCGCCAATCCATTTGTCGATAGCGGTAATCATTAGCGCACGCCGCCTCTTTCCGAAATATTCGCACCTTGAAAATCTAATCAATCTGGCGCTCCGGCGAAAAGCACCACCCCGTCTCCGCCGCCTGCCGGCCAGTCCCGGATGGTGCGGTCGTAGCCGCCGGTCAGCACTGTGCCGTCAGCGGCGAACGCCACGGCGTAGATCGGTCCGGACCGGCTGTCGAACAGCGCGGTCTCGCTGCCGGTTTCCATGTCCCACAGCCGTGCCGTGCCGTCGAGCGAACCGGACAGCAGCCGCTTGCCGTCGGTCGACAGCGCCAGCGCATAGACCGTGCCCGAATGGCCCTCGAGGCGGCGGACTTCGCGGCCGCTGTCGAGATCCCAGAGCTTGATCGTGTAATCGCCGCTGCCGGTGATCAGATGGCGCCCGTCGGCCGTGAACACCACGCCATAGGGGCCGCGCTCATGCCCGTGCCAGCTGCGCAGCTGCTTGCCGGTGCCGATGTCCCATAGTTTTAGCGTGCCCTCGATGCTGCCGCTGATCGCACGCGTGCCGTCGGGCGAGACGGCGACCGCGCTGATCGACCAGTCGTGCCCCGGCATCACATGCAGCACCGAGCCTTTCTCGATATCCCAGACAATGACCCTGCCGGTGTCGTGCCCGCTGACGGCACGTTTGCCGTCGGGGCTGATCGCCAGCTTGTTGACGCCGCCGTTCTGGCCTGACGAGAAGACGTGCAGCACCGCGCCATCGGCGAGCTGGCGCAGCACGATCTCGCCGTCGTCGCCCGCCGTCAGCGCCCGCCTCCCATCGGGCAGGAAAAGCGCGGTACGCGCCATGTCCTTGTGGACGCCAAGCGTGTGGATCAGGCGCTTGCCGTCGATATCCCAGAGCTTGATCGTGCGGTCTGTGCTGGCGCTCATGATCGAGTGACCGTCGGCGCCACCGCCAGCCAGACCACGGGCTCGCGGTGGCCGTCGGGCTGCGTCGGCTGCGGCGGCGGAGCCTGTGGCAGCGGCGCGACGGTCTGCGGTGGCGCAGCCGGGGCTGGAGCAGGCTCCGGCGGTGAAACAGGTGGAGCCAGCGCGACCTCGGATGGCGAGGCAGGAGCCGCTTCCGGTTCCGGGGCCGGCGCGCCGGTGACCTCTTGGCCTTCCGGCGCGCTCGGCGCGGGTTGCTCGGCGGTCAGGCTTTTGCCGGCGTCCTGTGGGTGCCGCGACCAGGGGCCGAGTTGGTCGGCCATCAGAGCGAGCACGGCGAGGAACGGAACGACGGCAAAGAGCCGCCGCAGGCGTGGTCGTCCGCCGGGTTGCGTTTCCGCACCCCTGCCGAACAGCGGCACCTTCGGATCGTGCGTTGACCGGCCCGGCAACAGGCCGGCCCAGAACAGCAGGGCTGCAAGGGCTGAGACAACGCCCGTCGCTGCGAAAAAAGCAAGGCGCGCGGACGCGAAGCCTTCGCCGGCGCCCCCCAGCGCGAAATACACGCGTGTGAAGCAGAGCATGCCGATCGCCAGCAGCAGCGCCGCGAGCAGCCTGTCGACAAACCTGTTCATCGGGGCTCCCCTCGCGCCGCTGTTCGCTTCGTCCGCAATGATGCAGGTCGGCGCCGGGCTTGTCGATGCCCGGTCAATTCCGAAGAGCGAAACAGCGAGCGCAAAACGCTCGCCTGCGCCAAAGCGCTCGATATGGCCTGGCGACACTCTTGGTCGCCGCAATGTTGCCCGGTCGCGCGCTAGAATCGCCTGCTAGGGGCCAAGTGATGGACGATTGGAAACTACCCTGGGACGGCGGCTGCCTGTGCGGTGGGATACGCTTTCGCATAAGTGCGCCGCCCTTGCTGACCATGGCCTGTCATTGCACCGGCTGTCAGAAACTGAGCGCGAGTGCGTATTCCCTGACCATGGCGGTGCCAAGCAGCGGCTTCAGCGTTACGCAAGGCGAGCCGGTGGTCGGCGGTATGCATGGGCCGCACCGGCAACTCTACTGCCCGCATTGCAAGAACTGGATGTTCACCCATCCGCACGGCCTGGACTTCTTCGTCAATGTTCGCGCGACCATGCTGGACGAGCATCATTGGTATGTGCCCTTCGTCGAGGTTTTCACGTCGGAAAGGCTGCCCTGGGCCACGACCGCCGCCAGCCACAGCTTCGCCACCCAACCCGACCCTGAGGGGTATACGCCATTGATCGAGGCCTTCGCCCGCGAAGGCGCGCGACCGGGCTGACCGGTTGCGCATGAAGGATTAAGATTGGCGAAACCGCCAATGACGGCCAATCTCCGCCCTCACCGCAACTCCACCCACACCGGGGCGTGGTCGCTGGCGCCGGGCTCGCCGCGGACGAAGCGGTCGATGCCTGCCCCGGCCAGCCGGCGCGTCAGTTTCTTGGACAGCAAGATATGGTCGAGCCGCAGGCCGGCGTTGCGCGGCCAGCGATTGCGGCGATAATCCCAGAATGTGTAGAGCGTCTCCTTCGGGTGTTTTTTGCGCAGCGCATCGGTCCAGCCCTGGTCGAGCAGCGCTGCGAAGGATTCCCGGCTTTCCGGCTGCACCAGCGCATTGTCGTCATAGGAGCGGGTCGGATAGATGTCGCGCGGCTCGGGCACGATGTTGTAGTCGCCGGCCAGCACCACCGGCAGGCCGGTGTCGAACAGTTCTTCCGCATGCGCGTTCAGGCGCTGGTGCCATGCCAGCTTGTAGGTGAATTTCGGGCCGGGCTGCGGGTTGCCGTTCGGCGCATAGAGGCAGGCGACGACGATGCCGCTGACCGCCGCCTCGATGTAGCGGGCCTGGTTATCGCTGTCGTCGCCGGGCAGCGCCTCGCGGGTCAGAACGGGTTCTGAACCCCGCGCCAGTATGGCGACGCCGTTCCAGGTCGGCTGTCCCACCCAAACCGCGCCATAGCCGGCCGCGGCGAGTGCTGTGCGCGGAAACTGCGTCTGCCTTGCCTTCAGCTCCTGCAGGCAGACGATGTCGGGCTTGGCGACAGTCAGCCAGGCGAGCAGGTTCTGCAGCCGGCCGTTGATGTTGTTGACGTTGAAGGTGGCGATCTTCATTGGCCTGCTTCAGCGCACGATGCGCTCGGTCCACGCCTTCACCGCATCGGCTAGTGTCTTCAGATGATCGGCGGCCGAAAAACCGGAGATGCTCTTGCGCGGCTTCAAATCGTGGTCTCCATCTTCCAGCCACCGCATTTCGATGGTGTCGGAAAGGTCATAGGTCGCGACCTCGTCCCTGGTCCCGAATTCGTCGCGTGTGCCCTGAAAAATCAATGTCGGCGTCTTGAGACCGGCGAGGTGTTTTGTCCGAAGCTGCGTCGGTTTCCCCGGCGGATGGAAGGGATAGCCGAGGCAAAGCAGCCCTGAAATGTCGCCCTTCGAAAACACCTCGTCGGCGATCATCGAAGCGACGCGGCCGCCCATCGACTTGCCGCCGATGATGAGCGGCCCGTTCACGCCCTTCACCCTGAGGTCGGCGATCGCCTTGATGTATTCCGGGTTCACCGTCTCGGCGCGCGGCGGCGGCTTGCGGTGGCCGTAGCGGCGGGCCGCCATGTAGTGGAATTCAAAGCGCGCAACGCGGAACCCGGCTTCGGCCAGCGCTTTTGCCGTGGCATTCATCGAGGCAGAATCCATCGGCGCGCCGGCGCCATGGGCGAGCAGGATGGTGATGGGAGCGGTGTCTGGGCCGTCGTAGAGGAAGGTGGTCATGGGGCGGCCCACTTATCCCACTTATAGAGGCCGCGTTCCGTCCCACCCCCCTCTGGCCTGCCGGCCATCTCCCCCTCAAGGGGGGAGATTAGCAGCTTCGTCTCCCCGCCCACTCCCCAACGGTGGTAGTTGGCGAAACCGTCGGTGACAGCCAATCTCCCCCCTTGAGGGGGAGATGTCCGGCAGGACAGAGGGGGGTGTTCAAGCGCGACCAAACGAGCCCTCACCCCGCCGATTTGTGCGCCAGCTGCAAATCGATGAACTGAATACCCTTGGCCGCCATCCGCGCCCATTCGGAGCCGGCGTCGAGCTCGAGATAGCGCGCCCAGTTCCGCCGCGCCTCGGCGAGGTTGCCGGCGTCGAACTCCAGCCTTGCCAGGTTGAACACCGCATCGGCATAGTTTTGGTCGAGCGCTATCGCCTTCTGCAGATGCCGGCGCGCCGAGGCCTCGCGACCCTCATCGCTCATCAGCCCGGCCAGATTGAACCAGGCCTCGACAAAGCCGGGGTCACACTTGATGGCGCGGGCATAGTCGTGCGCCGCCTCGGGCGCGCGTCCAGCGGCGCGCAGGCAGTTGGCGCGGTTGAAGGCGGCGATCGCATCGCCCGGATCGATGGAAAGGCAGCGCTGGTAGAGTGCAGCCGCCTGTTCGTGGTCTTCAGCCTCTTCCGCGGCTTCAGCATCGGCGAACAGTTCTTCCAGCGTGTCATCGTCAGGCGTTCCCAGATCGAACAGCAGCTGGCCGTCGAGTTCGCTCTGGCCGCCCTCGAGATAGATCTGATCGGCGCGCCCGTGCTGCGAGCCGACATTCAGCGACTTGGCGGTCAGCGAAGCGACCGGACCGCAGCGGTGCACCGAGCGCGCGATCGCCCCCCACGAGGCGCCGCCGGCGACCAGCCCGGCATATTTGCGGGCCAGGATCAAATCGCGAAACGAATAGGGTTCGCAATCATGCTCAAAGGCATCGAAAAGCGACAACAGGTCGAGGTCGGATGCGGCCAATCGCGATTGATCGAGAAGCGACTGCCGCGACAACGCCGAGGCCTCTGGCGCCTTGATCAGCCCGAGCAGGCGCAAAAAACCGTTTTCGCTGATCAGCTTGCGCCCGGCCGCACGCTCGGCGGCGACGCGGCGCTCGATCTCGGCATCCCCGGCCTTGGCCAGAAGTTTGCGGCCGAACACGACATGGCTGGTGCGCCTGTTGACGCCGCGTCGCAACTGGCCCTGCCGGCGCTCGACTTCACGCGCCGCCAGCCTCAGCGGGAACGCCGCCAGCGCGCCGATCGCGCCGAAGACGCTGCCGGAAATCATACCGGTGGGCGCTGTCACCCTTTGCTCTTGCCGACGGCCTTGAGCAGATTGGCCTTGAGCGGATTTTCCTTGGCCGCGCCGGCGCCGCCCCTGGCGGATTTCGTTGCCGGTTTCGCCGCTTCATCGGCCTTGCTCTTGCTCTTGGCCGGCGGCTTGGCCGATTGCGACAGGCTGGCCTTCAGCGCATCCATCAGGTTGATCACGTTGCCGCGCTCGGGCGCGGCCGCAATGATCGGCTTGTGACCCTTGAGCTTCTCGCGGATCATCGCCATCAGCGCGATCTCATAGCGATCCTCATAGTTCTTCGGATCGAAGGTGGTTTCCTTCTGCTTGATCAGCGCTTCGGCAAGCTGCAGCATTTCCGGGTCGGGCTTGCCGGCCGGGATATTGCCGAAATATTCAGCCGTGCCGCGCACTTCGTTCGGGTTCCTCAAGGTGCAGACGAACATGCCGTTCTCGCGCGCCCCGATCGTCACCACGCGCTCGCGGCTGGACAGCACCAGCCGTGCGATCGCCAGCTTGCCGGATTTGCGCATGGCTTCGCGCAGCACCGCGAAAGTTTCCTCGGCCATCGCGCCATCCGGCGCCAGATAGTAGGGGGCGTCCTGGTAGATGACGTCGACCGAATGCTCGTCGACAAAAGCCTCGATGTTCATCGTGTGGTTGGATTCGATGCGCACCGCCTCGAGGTCGGCATCTTCGATGATAATATACTGCTTGTCCTCGTATTCGTAGCCCTTGACCAGATCCGAGCGCTCGACCAGTCCGAGCTCGGGGTCGACCGGCTTCATGTTGATGCGGTTGTGGGTGTCCTTGTGCAGCTGGTTGAAACTGATGCGCTCACTGGCACTCGTCGCCGGATACAGCCGGACCGGACAGCTGACGAGACTGAGCTTGAGGTAACCTTTCCAACTTGCCCTGGGCGCCATGAAACTCTCCTACGCGGCCGTGCACTGTCGAACTGTTCGCAGCGCTTCGTCCAAAGGACGAACGACGCTGCGCAAAACCTACATCGCCCTCACAATACCGGCAAATCCCTAGCGAAATCTTCCATGTCGGCCCAGGGGTCGCCGGAGGTGGCCAGAAGGCCCGGCAGTGAAGAATAATTCAAATCTTCCGGAGCGTCGATGGATTCCAGATCGGACCAGCTCACCGGCGTCGAGGCCGGCAGGTTTGTGCGGGCGCGCAGCGAGTAAGGTGCCGCCGATGTGTGGCCGCGCGCGTTGCGATGAAAGTCGATGAAGATGCGCCGCTTGCGGTTGTCCTTGCCCATCGTGGTGGTGAAGGTGTCGGGCGCCGTGGCGGCCAATGCCGAGGAGATGGCGCTGGTCGCCTGGTGCAGCTTTTTCCAGTTCTGTTTTTGCGTCACCGGCACTGAGATGTGGATGCCCTTGCCGCCCGAGGTTTTGGCAAACGGCACCAGCCCCATCGCCTCCAGTTCGGCGCGGATATGCACCGCCGCCTCGACCACCTCGCGCCAGCTAACCCCCTCGCCGGGATCGAGGTCGAAGACGATCAGGTCGGGTTTGTCGAGCCGAGTGCGATGGGTGCCCCAGGTGTGGAACTCGACGACGCCGAACTGCGCCAGCGCCAGATAGCCCTTGGCGTCCTCGACCGACAGGTAGGATTTGGTCTCGCCCTCGGAATTGGTCGCCTCGAAAGTCGCCACCGATTTCGGCATGCCGGTGAAGGCATGGCGCTGGAAGAAACAGTCCTGCGGCTTGCCGGTCGGGCAGCGCACCAGCGACACCGGGCGGCCCAAAATATGCGGCAGCATGAAGTCGCCGACCAGCGCGTAATAGACGGCGATATCGAGCTTGGTCGGTCCGGTTCTGCCGAACAGCCGCCGCGTCGGGTTGGTCACCCATATCGTGGCGAGGTCGGCCTCGGCGATCAGCCGCTTGCGCCTGGCCGATACAGGCGTCGACAGGCCGACGTCGCGCAGTCCGCGGAACACGGCATGGCGCAGCGCATTGTCGGTGGTCCGGTTGGCATAGTGGATATGGGCCGAAAGCAGCGGCCGCACCCAGTTCATCTCGCGCATGATCTCGCGTGGAACGCCTTCGGGTGCAGACGCGCCGGCGCGCAGCGGCTCCAGCCGGGCCAGCAACGCGGTGGCGGTGGCGGCGTCGAAGCCGGTGCCGACCTTGCCGCGATAGTGCAGCTCGCCATCCTCGAATTCGCCGAGCCCGAGTGCGGCCAGCCCCTCGGCTGCAGCGGAGGTGGTGTAGCCGGCGATGACGAAATCGCCGGTCTTCAGCGCCTTGGTCTTGGTCCACGTCTTGGTGCGGCCGCTCTGGTAGATCGCCGTGGCGCGCTTGGAGACGATGCCTTCCAGCCCCATCTCGGAGGCCTGGTCGTAGAGCGCCTGGCCATCGCCTTCGACATGGTCCGAGAACTGGATGGCGGAGTTGGCGCCCAGGCCGGACAGCAATTGCGACAGCAGCGCCTTGCGCCGGCCGAGCGGCGCTTTTGTCAGGTCCCAGCCGTCGAGATACAACAGGTCGAAGGCATAGAAGTGGAGCTTGTTGCCGGCGCCTTGCGCCAATGCCTCCTGCAGCAGCGCGAAGCGGCTGACGCCCCTGGCGTCGAGCGCAACGACCTCGCCGTCGATGATTGCATCGCGGCAGGGCAGCCTGGCAAAGGCGAGCGGCAGGTCGCCATAGCGCCTGGTCCAGTCGAGGCCGGCGCGGGTGATCAATTTGACCGCGCCGTCGGCCAGATGTGCCATGGTGCGGTAGCCGTCGAATTTTATTTCGTGCAGCCAGATTTCGCGCGTTTTTTCGGCAGGGCTTTCGCCGCCCGGCGGCTTCGGAACCTGCGTGGCCAGCTGCGGCTCGATCCGGGAAGGCAGCGGCGCCTTGACCGCACCCGGCAGCGCACCGGGTTTCAATGCCACCGGTTTCGCAGGCCTTGCGGCAGGCTTTGCCACCAACTCCTCGATGCGACGGCCGGATTTGACGCTTTCCGGCCGGGCTTCCAGTATGTCGAGCCTGGCGTCGGCGGCGAGGTCGCGCTCCTTGAACAGCAGCCAGTTCTTTTTGCCCTCATCCTCGCCGGGCTTCGGTTTCAGCCTGGTCAGCATCCAGCCGCCATTCAGCTTCTCGCCGGCGAGACGAAATTTGAACGAGCCGGTGCGCAAGCTCTTTTCGACATCGTCCATCGGCGCCCAGACACCGGTGTCCCAGACGATCATCGGCCCGCCGCCATATTCGCCCTCGGGAATGACGCCTTCGAAGTCGATATATTCAAGCGGATGGTCCTCGGTCTCGACCGCCAGCCGCTTGTCGGCCGGATTGAGCGACGGGCCGCGAGGCACCGCCCAGCTCTTCAGCACATCGCCGACCTGCAGGCGAAGATCGTAATGGTCGGCAGTAGCATGATGCTTGTGGACGACGAAGCGATTGCCTTCTGCGGCAACCGGCCCGCCGGCGGGCTCCGGCGTCTTGCTGAATTCGCGCTTGGCGCGATAGGCCTTGAGTTTTGAAGGAGCTGGCATGTCAAAGATCGAAGCGCGCGGCAGTCAGCAACCAGCGTCTCATTCCTTCGCGCCCCCCTCTGTCCTGCCGGACATCTCCCCCACGAGGGGGGAGATTGGATGTCACGAATGCTTTCGCCAATCTCCGACGTCGCAAAGAGGGCGCCAACAGTGACGCTGCCGATCTCCCCCCGTGTGGGGGAGATGTCCGGCAGGACAGAGGGGGGCGCTGTCCCGCCAGCATCAAAATTCCACCGCAGCGGCGCTCACGCAGCTCAATCGTCGGTGGCCGGCGTCAATTCGAGCTCGGCAGGCGACAGACCCTGCTGGAGCTGGCTCAGCCGGAATTCGTCGACCCAATAAGCCTCGCCGTCGACGAGGACACGCGCCTTGTAGGCGCCGGCGGAAAAGCTCTGTGCGGTGATGTAGACCTTGTGGCGGCCGAGCGCCCTGCGCACTGCAGCGCGCTTGGAATTCTGGCTGGTGACGGAACTGGCCATGGACTGCTCATACACACGCCGCCGCAGGAGAAGACGGCTGGCATAAGGATGGCCGAGACAGACGGTTGTGTCAATTTTTCAACTTGCCTACGGCAGCTTCGCCAGNAAGACGGCTGGCATAAGGATGGCCGAGACAGACGGTTGTGTCAATTTTTCAACTTGCCTACGGCAGCTTCGCCAGCTCGGCAGCGTGGCGGATGGCAAGCAAGGCGTCCCGGTTGGCCACCGGATAGCCTGCGATGAAGCGTTCGACCGAAAAGCCTGGAAATTCGGCTCTCAAGCGGGCCGCGGCGCGCGCCGCCTCGCCGGTCTCGCCCATGGCCGCATGCGAAAGCGCCAGGAACATCAGCACGTCCGGCGACTCCGGCGAACTCCTGCGGAGCGCCGCGACAGCTTCCCGATGCCTGCCGGCGGCAAACAGGATGCGGCCTTGCATGCCGAAATACCAGGGCGGGGCCAATGGATTGAGGCGCATGGCACGCTCGATGAGCGGGATCGCCTCGGCTGGATCACCGGCGACAAGAGCTTTGCTGCCGGCCAGCAGCGCCAGTATGCCGGCGTGGTTGGAGCCGTATTCGAGAGCGCGCCGGTGCGCGCGCTCCGCTCCTTCGAGATCGCCAAGGCATGCCCTGACATTGCCAAGGCATGCGTGAGCGCAGCTGTCCGTCGGGTCGAGACGCAAGGCGTTTTCGGCCGTGATCCACCCGTTCTCGATCGACGTCAGCACGTCGTCGCCAAAGCCGTTACAGGCCTCGATCGAATAGGCGTAGGCGAGTTCGGCCCAGCAGTTTGCGAAGGTAGGATCAAGCTCCAGCGCGCGGGAAAACAAGCGGATCGCCTCGGCATTGCTGGCGCGGCTGAACATGGTGTGCTGTTCGAGGGCAAGCAGATAAAAATCGTAGGCCCGCAAGCTGGCCAGCGGCTTGCGGCGAACCGCGTTGCGGCCGACCGTGGCCAGCGTTCCATAACTGCCGGCGAACACATTGATGATGCTTTCGGTCAGGCTGTCCTGCAGCGCGAAAATGTCCTCGGCCGGGCGATCGTAGCGCTCCCTCCACAGGTCGACGCCGCTACGGGCATCGGCAAGCTCTATCGTCAAGCGAATCCTCTGGTCGTCCGCACGCAACTGGCCCGATACGAAATAGGTGGCGCCGAGCGCCTTGCCGTCCGCCGCGAAATCGGCCGGCTTGCTGCCCAGCGATTTCATCGTGTGGAAGGCGATGACAGGCAGGCCCGCGTATCGCGCCAGGTTGATGGTGATGTCTGACGACAGGCCGTCGGCAAAGCGGTTCCAGCGCTCTTCGGAATTCAGGCATTCAATCGGAAATATGGCGAGCACCGGCGGAGCGTCCGACGGGGGTGACTGCCCGCCCGGCCGAGCGCCGGAAGCGCCGGCAAAATACGCCGCGAGTCCGATCTTGGTGCGCACGCCAAGTTTTTCGTAGATGGCCGCAAGGTGGGTGCGAACAGTGGTCGGGGCAATGAAAAGTGCATTGCCGATTTCGCGATAGGTCATGCCGGTTGCGAATTTTTCCGCGACCGCGCGCTCGCGACCCGACAAGGCATCGAGCGTCTGCGCTTTCGAAGCGTCATTGACCGTCATGGTGGAACCCGTCCCAGGACAGAATACTACAAATGCAGGAGGCCGAATACTGCATCTGCCCGATCCCGTCGCAGGCGCACAAATTGCAAGGTCGTTTGCCGCAAAAAGCGGCAATCCGGGGGAGGTTTCCATGCGTCCTGTTTCGATAATGCTGGCATGCACGATCTTGAGTTTTTCCGCCGCCCAGTCGCCGTCGTTCGCAAGAGGATGCAGGCAGGTGCTGGAATCGGATGTGAAAATCACGAGCATGCGCCTCTATGCCGACATCCTGGCCAATGCCGCCCGCAACGGCTGGGACTACACGCCTGAATCGATCGTCAGCGGCTCAAAGCGGCATTTCGAGGAGATGAAGCTCCAGTTGAATGACGCCGGCTATGAGATCATGCCCGTCGGCGTCCGCCTGTATTGCAAGCGGTGGGACAAGCTCGCCGCCCGCTAGCAACCAGCGATCCGCCCTTTGCGGCGCAAGCTTTGCCGAGACATCGATATGTCGAAGGTGCAGGCCAACTGTCTGCTTCTGCTTGCCGCTGCCTTTTGGGGCTTCGGCAATGTTGCGCAGAAGACTGTGCTGGATCATCTCGATCCGCTCAGCGCCGTGGGCATGCGCTGCCTGATCGCGGGGCTCATGGTCGCGCCGCTGACGGGGCTCGAATGGGGAACGAAATCCGGGCCAGGCTACTGGATCAGCCTCGCCAAAGTCAGCGCTCTGTTCTCGATATCCATCATCATCCAGCAGGTCTCCTATCTCGACACGTCGGTTACCAATGCGAGTTTCCTGGTGAGCACCGCAACGGTGATGACACCGCTTGCGGCCTGGTTGCTGATTGGCGAGCGCCCGACTGCTGTCGGCGGGCTTGCGGCTGCCATGACATTGGCCGGTGTCCTGCTGCTGTCCGGAGGCTTGATCACCAGCTTCAGCCAGGGCGATCTCGCTGCGACACTTTCGGCCGCGTGCTACGCGCTGTGGATGGTGGAGCTTGGTCGCCACATGCAGACCCACGGCGCGCCGATCGCAGCGGCTGCCGCGCAATTTCTCGGCGCCGCCGTGATCACGCTGCCGCTCGGCGCCCTTTTGGGTAATCTGTCGCTGGCCGCCATCAGCGATGCCGCCCCGGAACTCGCCGTGCTCGGCATCTTCTCGACAGGGGCCGCCTTCGGCATGCAGACGATCGCTCAACGCTTCACCTCGGCCAGCCATGCCGCGGTGATCGTCAGCGCAGAGAGCGTGTTCGGAGCGGTTGGCGCCGCCATATTTCTGGGCGAGCGTCTGTCGCCGACCGGAGCAGCCGGTGCTGCGGTCATATTTGGATCAATCACGTTGCTGTCGCTGACAACCGATAAAATCAGCAAGCCGGCGGTGGCAGACTGAGAGATTGTGAGACCAGGCGCTGCGGCTCCATTCGATTTCAGCACAATATCAGCATCCGTTCAGGACGCGGATGCCTTGTCGCGGCGATGCTCCCGGGAGACAAACCCGATGAGCGACCATGACAATCGCCCTGACAGAAGACCTCCTCGCCAGGATCGATCGCAAGATCGAAGACGCCGGCCCGGCGCCTGGACTGCGCAATCTGGAGGATCGCGACTATGTCGGCATTCGCAAGCAACTGCTTGCGGGACGCCCGCGTGACGTCTGGGTTTTCGCCTACGGCTCCCTGCTGTGGAACCCTTGCTTCGAATTCGTCGAGGAGCGACCGGCAACCGTGCATGGCTGGCATCGGCGATTTTCGCTGTGGCTGACCCGCTGGCGCGGCACGCGCGAGCGGCCCGGGCTGATGCTTGCGCTCGACCGCGGCGGCAGCTGCCGCGGTGTCGTCTATCGTCTCCCCGACCTTGATATCGACGCGGCAATCGACCGGCTGCTGCGCCGGGAGATGAGCGCCAACCCGCCGACCAACATTCCGCGCTGGGTTTCGGTTCGAGGCGCGGCTGGGAATTTGCGGGCCATCGCCTTCGTCGCCGACCGGAGTGGCCCCGCCTATGCAGCAGACCTGCCCGAGCAGACCACAGTGGAAATCCTGTCGCTCGCCGCGGGCCACATCGGAAGTTGCGCCGACTATCTGCGCCGGACCGTCGTTCAGCTTGAAGCCCGCAACATCCGCGACGCCACGCTATGGCGGCTGCAAGGCAAGGTCGCCGCCTACCTCGGATCATTGCAATCCGGCACGCCCTTGCCGGCACCAACCGTGGAGATCGATTATGCATGCGAAGGCTGAAGGACCATTCTCCCCGTCGGTTCTGGCACGGGAAGCCGTGCACCGGATCCTGTCGACGGGCAACGTTGAATTCTGTGGCGGCGAAACGGCCCAGATGCTGCACTATCTCGACCGACTGATGCCGAGTGAGACAGCCAGGATTCCTGCCGAAACGATTCCTGCTGAAACGAGGCCGCGCCTGTGGCAGCGCCTTTCCCGCATCTTTCGGGCTTGACCTTACCGGCTTATGCGGCTCCGATGATCGTTGCGCAATCAGGCGCAGCGGTGGTGCAGGAGCTTGGCACACCAGGTCGGCAGCTCGGTTCTCGATCTCGACCGCGGCACATTGCGGCGTGACGGCGAGATCGTGCCGGTGCGGCCAAAGACCTTCGAGCTGCTGGCCTTCCTGGTGCGCAATCCCGGCCGTGTGCTGAGCAAGGACGAACTGTTCCAAGCGGTCTGGCCCAACACCATCGTGACAGAGGATTCGCTCACGCAATGCATTCGCGATGTGCGCAAATGCATAGGCGACGAGACGCAGTCGCTGGTTCGCACCGTGCCCCGGCGCGGCTACATGTTCCAGGCTGCCGACGATCTGTCCGCTTCGCTGCCGCCGGCCAGCGCTGCGGTTCAGATTGAACGAGCGCCCGAGCCGATGGTCGCCATCCTGCCGTTTCGCGTTAACATTGACGATGCGACGGCAAAGCCGCTCTTCGACGGCGCGGTCGAGGAGATTATCAACGCGCTTTCCTACTTCAAGACCATCGCGGTGCTGGCGCGCCATTCGGCCTTCGCGCTTGCCGAACATTCCGACCAGGACATCTGGGCGACTGCTGAGCGTCTCGGCGCCGACTATGTTGCGGAAGGCAGCGTCGAGAGCGCTGAGGATGGTTACAGCACGCATGTCGTGCTGTCCGAGACATCGTCCGGCCGGCGCATCTGGGCGCAGGCATTTTCGTTCAGGACCAGCGATATCTTCGTCTTTCAAAGGATGGTGGCGCAACGGATCGCGACCGCGCTGGTTGCCAACATCGAGAGCGCGGCGATGCGGCGCATGTCCCCCGCGCCCGCCGCCAACATTGAGGCCTACGTCCATATCCTGCGCGGCATGGCACTGCTGCGCAGCTATGGCGAGGGTGTCAACCAGCAGGCCCGCGAACATTTGCTGAAGGCGCTCGAACGCGATCCGGATTCGGGGCTCGCTCACGCCTATCTCGCCTTGGCGGACACAATCATAGGCGGCTATGGCGGTGCGCCCCGCGCCTTGCTCGATCAGGCTCGGGACCGGGCCTTGCACGCCACTGCACTCAGCCCGGACGAGGCACGCTGCCATCGCATCCTGGCGTTGATCCTCCTCTACCTGGCCGAATTCGACGCCGCCGCACGCCATTTCGCGCGCGCGTTGGATCTGAACCCCTATGATGCCGACACGTTGGCCCAGACGGGCTTCTTCGAGGTCATACGCGGCCATGGCGAGGCCGGCCTGGTGCTGCTGGACCAGGCGATCCAACTCAATCCGATGCATCCCGCCTGGTATTATTACGACCGGGGTGAGGCCCTGCTTGTCGTTGGCCGCTACCCGGAAGCGGCCGCGTCTTTTTCCTGCCTTCCGCGAAAAAGTGCCTGGCAATGGTCGCGGCTGGCGGCTTGTCACGCGCTTGACGGCAATATCGACAAGGCAAGGGCCTGCACCAGGGAGGGCCGTCGCCTAAACCCCGGGCTGACCGTGCAGGAAATCATGGCGGACCTTCATATGATGCGCTCGGAAGATCGGGAGCGGATACGATCCGGTCTCGAGTTGGCCGGATGGGATGAAGCGCAATTGCCGACAACACCATGAGCAGCATCGGAGCGTTGGGCGCGTGACGCGGCCCTGTGTCGGATCCGCGCGTTCTTGCGCAAATCTCCGGCCTTGGCTAGCATCCGCCCGCCGGCGCCGAGCGGAGGAGAACGTCGCGGTGGACCGGCTGGAGCGCCGTTGCGTCCCCTTGGGCGCTCAAAGGACACTCCATTTCTGGATCGACGCAGGAATTTTCGGAAAACCGGAACCGGTTTTCGGGTTCATGCGCTCATGTGGGAGGAGACTAAATTGATCAACAGACGTGAATTCCTGCTGTCGTCCGTGGCGATGGGCACGATGGCGCTGGCCGCTCCGCAACTGGCTTTCGCCCAGGACAAGCTGACCATCCTTGGTTCGGTGCCGAGCCTCGGCTTTCCGTTCTTCGTGCACATGCTGAACCAGATCAAGGCGGAAGCGCAGGCGCAGGGCGTCAATCTTGTCGAAAGCGACGGCCAGAACTCGGCGCCCAAGCAGACCGCCGATATCGAGGCAGCGCTCGTGCAGAAGGTCAACGCCATCGTCATCTCGCCACTCGACGTCAACGCGCTGGCCCCGGCCATCGAGCAAGCGATCCAGGCCGGCGTCCCCGTCGTCACCATCGACCGCCGCGTCGACGGGGTCGAAGGCATCCTCGCCCATGTCGGCGCCGACAACGTCAAGGGCGGCGAGGCCGAAGCGCAGGCCATGGTGGCGGCTTTCCCGAACGGCGCCAAGATCTTCCATCTGCAGGGCCAGCCCGGTGCCGGGCCGGCGATCGACCGCAACAAGGGCGTGCACAACGTCCTCGATCCGATGAAGGACAAGTACCAGATCATCTTCGAGCAGACCGCCAATTTCGCCCGCGCCGAGGCGCTCTCGGTCACCGAGGCCGGCCTTGCCGCCAACGGCAAGCCCGACGCGATCATCTGCGCCAATGACGACATGGCGCTGGGCGCGGTTGAAGCCTGCGCGGCGCGCAACTTCACCGACGTCAAGATCTACGGCTTCGATGCACTTCCCGAAGCGCTGGTCGCCGTGCGCGACGGCAAGCTGGCCGGCACGGTCGAACAGTTCCCCGGCGAGCAGTCGCGCACCGCGGTGCAGATCGCCGTCGCCTATGCCAGGGACAAGACCGAGCCGAAGGAAAAGCTCGTGCTGCTGACGCCGATCGTCATCGGCAAGGACAATCTCGACAAGGCGGAAAGGCTGGGCGAGACGAAGTAGGCCAATTGGCGAGGCCGGTGGGACAGCACCCCCCCTCTGGCCGGCAGGACAGAGGGGGGTGTTCAAGCGCGGCGTGAACAACTGCATCGAGGGAAAAGCTTTGCCAGCCGAAGCCACTGCGTCGCCCAATACCCCCCTCCTCGCCGTCGAGGGCGTGACCAAGCGCTTTGCCGGCGTCACCGCGCTGAGCGATGTCTCGCTCGAGGTTCGGCCCGGCGAAATCCTCGGCCTGCTCGGCGAGAACGGCGCCGGCAAGTCGACGCTGCTCAAGATCCTGTCCGGCGTGATGCCGCCGTCCAGCGGCCGCATCGTCTTCGACGGCGTCGAATTCAATCCGCACAATCCGCAGGATGCCAAGCGCCTCGGCATCGTCACCATCTACCAGGAACTGAGCCTGATCCCGACGCTGACCGTGGCGGAGAATATTTTTATCGGCCGCGCGCCGCTCGGGCGCTTCGGCCTGGTCAGCTGGCGGAAGATGGAGGTAGACTCGCGCGCGATCATCGCCCGCGTCGGCCTCGACCTCGACCCGGCGACGCCGGTGTCGGCGCTGTCGGTGGCGGAGCAGCAGCTGGTCGAGATCGCCCGCGCGCTGTCGCTGAAGAGCCGGCTCATCATCATGGACGAGCCGACCTCGGCGCTGACCGAAACCGAAGTGCAAAAACTGATGTCGATCATGGGCCGGCTGCGCAAGGACGGCGTCGCCATCATGTTCGTCACCCACAGGCTGGAAGAGGCCTCTGCGATCTGCGACCGCATGACGGTGCTGCGCGACGGCAGGCTGGCCGGCCATCTCGACCGCGATGGCGGGCCGATCAAGCTGCCGAAAATCATCGAAAAAATGGTCGGCCGCGCCGCGTCCGAGCTTTATGCCAGGCCGACGCTGCGCGACGTCGCCGGCGACGTCAGGCTTTCCGTGCGCGGCCTGCGCACGGTGCGCGATCCGCAGGCGCCGCACGCCATCGTGCTCGAAGGTATCGATCTCGACCTCAAGGCGGGCGAGATCCTCGGCGTCGCCGGCCTCGTCGGCTCCGGCCGCACCGAGCTTGCCCGCGCCATCTTCGGCGCCGACCGCATCGCCGCCGGCACCATCACCCTCGACGGCAAGACGATCGCGCCTGAAACACCCGCCGACGCCATCGCCCTCGGCATCGGCCTGGTGCCGGAAGACCGCAAGCATCAGGCGATCTTCGCCGCGCTCGGCATCCTCACCAACTTTTCCGTCGCAGCGCTCGGCCGCTACTCCAACGCTCTCGGCTTCATGGCCGAGCGCCGCGAGCGCCAGGCGCTGGCGAGCTACAGAAAAACGTTGTCGATCCGCATGGCCTCGCCCGAGCAGCCCATCGAAGGGCTGTCCGGCGGCAACCAGCAGAAGGTCATCCTCGCCCGCTGGCTGGCGCGCGACCCCAAGGTGCTGATCGTCGACGAGCCGACGCGCGGCGTCGATGTCGGCGCCAAGGCCGAGGTGCACCAGATCCTGGTGCAGCTCGCCGGGCGCGGCATCGCCATCATGATGATCTCGTCGGAATTGCCCGAAGTGCTTGCGGTGTCGGACAGGATCGTCACCATGCGGCGCGGCCGCATCACCGGCGAGATGCCAGGCATCGAGGCGACCGAGGAAAAACTGATGGAACTGATGGCGCTCGATCAAACGCAGGAAGCGACGCAATGACCAGCACGACCGAACAGAGCCAGCGCGGCGGCATCAATGTCGCGCGCCTGCTGATGAGCTTCGGCCCGCTGATGTTCCTGGCGCTGCTGATCGTCGTCTTCACCGTGCTGAAGCCGAGCTTCATCGACCCGATCAACATCTTCAACATCATGCGGCAGATCTCGATCACCGGGCTGATCGCGCTCGGCATGACCTTCGTCATCCTCACCGCCGGCATTGACCTGTCGGTCGGCTCGCTGCTGGCTTTCTGCGGCATGGTCGCGGCGGTGGTGGCCAAGGGCGGCACCGCCAACACGCTGTCGCTGTCGACGTCCGGCGCACAAGGCTATGGCTGGTTCGCAGCCCTTCTGGCCGCCGTCGTCGTCGGCGCCCTGGCCGGCGGCGTCCAGGGCTTTGCCATCACCCGGCTGAAAGTGCCACCCTTCGTCGTTACGCTCGGCGGCCTCACCGTGTTTCGCGGCCTGACGCTGACGATCTCCAATGGCGGCCCGATCTCCGGCTTCGACGCTTCGATGCGCTGGTTCGGCACCGGGCTAATCGGCCCGGTGCCGGTGCCGGCGATCATTTTCGCTGCGGCGGCCATCCTCTGCCACATTGTCCTGCGCTACACGCGCTACGGCCGCGCCGTCTACGCCGTCGGTGGCAATGCCGAGGCGGCGCGGCTGTCCGGCCTGCGCGTCGACCGCATCCTGATCTCGGTCTACATCATCGTCGGCTTCTTCGCCGGCCTTGCCGCCTTCGTGCTGTCGGCCAGGCTCAATTCCTCGGAAGCCGTCGCCGGCATCGGCTACGAGCTGACCGTGATCTCGGCGGTGGTCATCGGCGGCACCTCGCTGTTCGGCGGCATTGGCTCGGTCGGCGGCACGGTGGTGGGTGCAGCACTGATCGGCGTGCTGCAGAACGGGCTGCAGTTCAACAACGTCTCGTCCTACACGCAAAGCATCGTCATCGGCCTGATCCTGATCCTCGCCGTGGCCTTTGACCGCTGGCTGAAATCACGGGTAAGGCGGTAGTCCGAGGGGCAATACAGACCTAGGTAGGTGGGACAGTACCCCCTCTGTCCTACCGGACATTTCCCCCCTCAAGGGGGGAGATTGGATGTCGCTTCGCCTTTCGCCAATCTCAGAAGAAGCGCTACCGGCGAAGCTGCCAATCTCCCCCTTTGAGGGGGAGATGTCCGGCAGGACAGAGGGGGGTGTTCAAGCGCGGCGCATAGGGATAGGCAAGTTTCGCGCGGAGGGAATAGAAGCAGTGAACCACTATCACGTACCTCCGAACAACCGCGGCAATGCGCGCAAGATGCGCAAGACCATGACGGACGCCGAGCTGAAGCTCTGGAACGAGATCAGGGCGCACCGTCTCATGGGATTGGCGTTTCGGCGACAGATGCCGATAGCCGGCTACATTGTCGATTTTGCCTGTCCGGACAAAAAGCTGATCGTCGAACTCGACGGCTCCCAGCACGCTCAGGCCGAAGCCTCGGCATCGGATGCTTACAGAAGCTCGAGGTTGGAGGCGACTGGCTGGACCATCCTGCGTTTCTGGAACGACGACGTCATTCGCGACATCGACAATGTCTGCCAGCACATCGTGATCGTGGCCGGCCTGGCAGGCGCAGAGATGCGTTGAGTGTTGCTCGCGGAGCTGATCGCGCAACGCTGGCGGGGCAGTACCCCCTCAAGGGGGAGATTGGATGTCGCTTCGGCTTTCGCCAATGTCAGAAGAAGCGCTACCGGCGAAGCTGCCAATCTCCCCCCTTGAGGGGGAGATGTCCGGCAGGACAGAGGGGGGTCCTCGACCGTAGGGCGGAGAGATCAAAGGCAGCGCACCACTATCCGTACCTCCCCGTAACCGCGGCACATGCGCCAGATGCGCGAGGTCGTGATCGTAGCCGGCTTGGCAGGCGCGGAGATGCGCAACGTTGGCGCGAGGCACCCCCCTCTGTCCTGCCGGACATCTCCCCCTCAAGGGGGGAGATTGGATGTTGCTGCGGCTTTCGCCATTCTCCAACTTGGGGAAAAGCCGCGTTCATGCCGGTGCGTTNGGGGGGAGATTGGATGTTGCTGCGGCTTTCGCCATTCTCCAACTTGGGGAAAAGCCGCGTTCATGCCGGTGCGTTGAGACGCTGCGAACGCGTTGCCCAATCGATGACTGTCCCGCCGGCAACGGTAGGACTCGTCAGCGGCGCGAGAAGATCGTTGCGGCGGGCGAACGCCACGAAGGTCGCCCGCGCCGTCTCGGCGTCGATCTCTCCGTCCATCGCCGCCCGGCAGGCTTTGGCGGCGATGTCATGCGCGGCCGGCCGGCTCGCCCGCGGCCAGTCGGCAAGCAGCGCATGGGCCTCAGCCGCGCTTTCTATCCTGGTCGGCGTGCCGAGGCCGGTAAGGATGGTGACCGGCTTTTCAAAAGAAGAACGGTCCATGACACTCTCCTTTCCGGTTCAACTGTCTCCATTCCAACGCAACAGGCGCAGGCATGCGCGCGGCAATCATTTATGCTCCTCCTGGCCGGCCCCGACGCGTTGGGCCGACAGGAACATCAGCGTATAGGCCGCCTTGCGGCGATCCCAGCCGGCCTGCTCGGCCATGTCCAGCAAGCCGTCGACCAGGGGCGCCAGCGCCGCCCTGCAATCGGTTTCGTAGTTGAAATCGTTCTTCGGGCGGGTCGGCGCCGCGATCTTTCCAAAACTGTCCATCACATCCATCGCAACACCTGCTCCGCATTAATCCCGGACCGGCAAAACCGTGCCCGCTTTGGCGGACACGGTCCATCTGCCGTTCAGAAGCCTCGCTTTGGAGGCCTGACCTTAGTAGTCCATGCCGCCACCGCCGGGCATTGCCGGTGCGGCAGCTTCCTTCTTCGGCTTCTCGGCCACCATCGCCTCGGTGGTTACCAGCAGGCCGGCGACCGACGCGGCGTCCTGCAGAGCGGCGCGCACCACCTTGGCCGGGTCGATCACGCCCTGCGCGTAGAGATCGCCGAACTCATTGGTCTGGGCGTTCCAGCCATAGCCGAATTCGGTCTTCTCGCGCAGCTTGCCGACGATGATCGAGCCTTCCGCACCGGCATTCTCGGCGATCTGGCGCACCGGCTGCTCGATGGCCCGACGCACGATCTCGACGCCGGTCCTCTGGTCGGGGTTGTCGACGGCGACATTGTCGAGCGCCTTCGCTGCCCTGAGCAGCGCCACGCCGCCGCCAGGCAGTATGCCTTCCTCGACCGCAGCGCGGGTGGCGTGCATGGCGTCGTCGACGCGGTCCTTGCGCTCCTTGACCTCGACCTCGGTCGAGCCGCCGACGCGGATGACGGCGACGCCGCCGGCGAGCTTGGCCAGCCGCTCCTGCAGCTTCTCGCGGTCATAGTCGGAGGTGGTCTCCTCGATCTGCGCCTTGATCTGGCTGATGCGCGCCTGGATCTCGTCCTTGCGGCCGGCACCGTCGACGATCGTGGTGTTCTCCTTCTCGATCAGCACCTTCTTGGCGCGGCCGAGCATCTCCAGCGTGACGTTTTCGAGCTTGATGCCGAGATCCTCGCTGATGGCCGTGCCGCCGGTCAGGATGGCAATGTCTTCCAGCATCGCCTTGCGGCGGTCACCAAAACCCGGCGCCTTGACGGCGGCAACCTTCAGGCCGCCGCGCAGCTTGTTGACGACCAGCGTCGCCAGCGCCTCGCCTTCGACATCCTCGGCGATGATCAGCAGCGGCTTGCTCGATTGCACTGCGGCTTCGAGCACCGGCAGCATGGCCTGCAGGTTGGACAGCTTCTTCTCGTGGATCAGCACATAGGGCTCTTCGAGCTCGACGCGCATCTTGTCCTGGTTGGTGATGAAATAAGGGCTGAGATAGCCGCGATCGAATTGCATGCCCTCGACCACTTCGAGTTCAGTCTCGGCGGTCTTGGCCTCCTCGACCGTGATGACGCCCTCATTGCCGACCTTTTCCATCGCTTCGGCGAGGAAGCGGCCAATCTCGGCATCGCCATTGGCCGAGATGGCGCCGACCTGGGCGATTTCGTCGTTCCTTGTCACCTTGCGGGCATTGGCCTTGAGTTCAGCGACGATGGCGTCGACCGCCTTGTCGATGCCGCGCTTCAGGTCCATCGGGTTCATGCCGGCGGCAACCGCCTTGGCGCCTTCCTGGACGATCGACTGCGCCAGAACGGTCGCGGTCGTGGTGCCGTCGCCGGCGACGTCGCTGGTCTTCGAGGCGACCTCGCGCACCATCTGCGCGCCCATGTTCTCGAACTTGTCCTCAAGCTCGATTTCCTTGGCGACGGTAACGCCGTCCTTGGTGATGCGCGGGGCGCCGAATGACTTGTCGAGGATGACATTGCGGCCCTTGGGACCGAGCGTCACCTTCACCGCGTCGGCGAGGATGTTGACACCGCGCAACATCTTCTCGCGGGCTTCGGTATGGAATTTCACATCCTTGGCAGCCATTGGATAACTCCTTCAAATAGGCAGCTTACGTTGACTGATGGCTTGTTCAGGCCCCGCTCAGGCGGCCTTCTTTTTTATCTGGTCGGTCATTTCAATCACGCCCAGCACATCGCTTTCCTTCATGATGAGCAGGTCCTCGCCATTGAGCTTGATCTCGGTGCCCGACCATTTGCCGAACAGGATGCGGTCGCCGACCTTGACGTCCAGCGGCTGCAACTGTCCGCTATCGTCGCGCGCGCCGGGGCCGGCGGCGATGACCTCGCCTTCCTGCGGCTTCTCCTTGGCTGTGTCAGGAATGATGATGCCGCCCGCGGTCTTCTCGTCGACCTCGATGCGGCGGACCAGGATACGGTCATGCAATGGACGGAACGCCATGTCGTTCTCCTCATAGGACAAACAGATTTTCTTGGACCTCCCTTCGCAGCCGACCAGTGGGTCGGTGCGACGGTGCGCGACCCCTGCTCAGGCATCACGCGCCTATCGAATTAGTCTGCCTATCCAGCCTTTCAAGAGGACGCCGAAAAAATTTTAGCACTCGCCGTTGTCGAGTGCCAACACACCGTAATAACGCACTGTAATAATAGCGCTATTCCAGGATTTGAAACGACGGATGCGGCTTGAAATCGGGGCGCAACCTTCCGACATCATCGTCGATCCCGGCACCGTCTGCCGGCGGCCGGAACCGATGAGGAAGTGGAAGCGTTTTCCTCCGCGGAGGATGGACGCCTGATCGTTCGGAAAGGAGACGGGCATGGTCGGTAATGAGTTCCAGGTCAGCAACGAGTTCCGGCTCCAGATGCAGGGTTTTGGCCTGACGACGGCAGAGATCCATTCTCGTCTTCCCGACTATCGGGACCTGCTCCAGCTCTTCATCTGGCAGCAATACGACATCGCCCCGGATTTCCCGACGCTGAAGCATTTCCTCGAATTTTGGGAACGTGAGATCGAGGGCCCGCTGCATTCTGTGCGCGTCGCCCATCACCGTCTGATTCAGCCCTCCGAATGGCGGGCGGTGGACGGCGTCATTACGCTGCAGTGAAATAGAAAAAAGGCGGCGCTTTTCATAAAAGGCGTCGCCTCTGCAGCACGGCGCTTCCGCCCCGGCTTCAGTTTCATTGGCGTTCAGGTGGATTGATATTCAGGTGGATTAACGTCCCGTGACCAGCAGTCCGGCGGTGCGCGCCGCCTTGACGAAGGCGGTGCGCGCCTCGCGGGCGGTGCGCCAACCGTCGAGCGCGTCGCGGCAGGCGCGATAGGCTGCGCGCCAGTTGCGGCCGCGCGCCCGGTCCGGCCATTGCTGCATGCATTCGATGGCTTCCCAGCTGCTGGCGACCTTGCGCTCTCCGACGGATTGGAGCTTCAGCGTGATCGGCCCGGAAAATGAGACGTCGTTCATCACTTCCTCCTTTTCTTTTTGAGAATAACCAGGAAGGCAGCCCGATCGGCGCCCGACTGACGAGATGGTTCGTATGGCTGCACGCTTCAAGACCTCCCCCATCTCCCAGTCTGCTTGCCAAAACCCGGCGCTATATGTCGTCGTCCGGCGGTTCGAGAAGTCCGATCAGCGTCGCCACCCTTGCCGACGGCAGCGGGCGGCCCTCGTTGACCAGCGCCTCATCGGCGCCGACCCAGGCAAAGGCCTCGCGCAACTCTTCGATCGTCGCGCCGGTCGAGGCGATGTCGGCGATCACGGCGTCGTCGACCGGGCCCAGCACCGAAATGATGTCGTCGCGTGTCATGGTCATGATGTCCTCCATGCGGCGTGCCGGCGCGACCCTCAAACGACGGTTGAAACCGGCATTGCCAGCACAATCGGGGCCAGTACAATCCGGCAACAAAAATTCTGGCAGCGGGACAGAATCTGGGTCTTGATTTCGGCCTGACAATAACCAAATGAAAATTGCCGGTTGCCGAATGGGACCGGCAGAACCCAGGGAGCGCCAAGCTCTTTGGCGTCCCTCGTACTATGTTGCTCCATAGAGGATGTAGCTATGAGAACCGCATTCGACTTTTCCCCGCTCTATCGGTCGAGCATCGGTTTCGACCGCATCTTCAACCTGCTGGAAAACGCGCCGCAGGCAGTCGAAACCTGGCCGCCCTATGACATCGAGCGAAGCGACGAGAACACCTATCGGGTGAGGATCGCCGTCGCCGGCTTTTCCGAGAACGATCTCGACATCAGCCACGAGCCGAACCTTCTCATCGTCTCTGGCGAGCGCAAGGAACACGACGAGGTGGAATATCTCCATCGCGGCCTTCCGGTGCGACCGTTCGCACGGCGCTTCGAGCTTGCCGATCACATGACGGTCACCGGCGCCTCGCTCAACAACGGCCTGCTGACGATCGACCTCGTGCGCCAAGTGCCCGAAGAGATGAAGCCGCGTCGCATCACGATCGCCAAGCAAGACGCCGCGCCGAAGGCCGGACAGGTCGAGAAGCCGAAGCAGGCCGCCTGAGCGAAGGCGATCTCTGGCGTTCGCCTTTGACACAACCAGTCGAGAAAGGAGAACAGCAATGGCTATTCGTGATCTCATTCCCTGGGGCCGGGAGAACAGTCCGGTTCCCAGCTTCTATCGTGACGAGGACCGCGACCCGTTCATGGCGTTGCATCGCGAGATGAACCGCCTGATCGACGACGCCTTCCGCGGCTTCGAAACGCGCATGCCGATGCTCAGCGGATTTTCGTCGGCGCGCGGCAGCTGGCCGAGCGTCGAAATCGCCGACGGCGAGAAGGAGATCCGCGTGACCGCGGAAATTCCCGGCATGGACGAAAAGGACGTCGAGGTGATGCTCGATGACGGCGTGCTGACGCTGCGTGGCGAGAAGCGCTCCGAGACCGAAGACAAGGACAGGCAGTTCTCCGAGCGGTTCTACGGCCGCTTCGAGCGCCGCATCCCGCTCGGCTACGAGGTCGAGGAGGACAAGGTGAACGCCGCCTTCCATAACGGCGTGCTCACCGTGACGCTGCCCAAGACGGAGCGCGCACGGACGAAAGCCAAGCGCATCGCCATCAGTGGCAGTGCCGCCAGCCCCGGCAAGAGCAAGCACTGACGACATCGGCAGCCGGACGCGCCAGCCGCGCCCGGCTGCAGATCGGGCTGCATCCCGATCGGCCCGCGCGCTCCGCCCAAAGGCACGGGCTTCATTTGTTCGGCCGATGCGCCTGACGGTGCGAAGGCCGCATAGTGAGTATCTACGGAGCATTGAGTAGCAGCGTCGCTACCGTGGCGTTCCTGGCGCACAGGCTACGGAGCCCGTCATCCCTTGGGGTGGCGGGCTTTCGTATTAATTGTCGGCTTTATCGGCCTGTGAAAAGTCCTCGCCATCCGCTTCGTGTCACGATCGCGGGCGGAGGCAGCCACCCGTCTCAGATCGCCTCGCGCTGCCGTTCCGGCGTGGCGACCAGCAAGGCCGCGGCGGCGTTGGCGGCAGCAAGTGCGGCCTCGACCCGATGCCCGCGGGCAAGGCCTGCCGCGAACGCGCCGACGAACTCGTCGCCGGCGCCATGGGTGCTGACCACCTTCACCGGAAGGGCGGCCCGCGCGAACGCCTGGCCGTCGCGGCCGCAATAGGCAACGCCCTCCCCGCCTGCCGTGACGATCGCGGCCGGGTAGAAATCGACCAGCATGCGTGCCGCCTCGGCAGCACCCTCGAGCGTATCGACGACCGCAACGCCGGCCAAGAATTCCGCCTCGATGGCGTTGACGATGACGATATCGGTGAGTGCGATCAATTCGCCGGACAGTTTTCGCGCGGGGGCGGCGTTGAGCACGACGCGGCCGCCATGCGCCTTCACCGCCCGCGCTGCGGCAATGTTGGCGGCTTCCGGCACCTCGTTCTGCAGCAGCAGCACCGCCGTTTGCGCAACCATCTCGGTCGCGGCCACGATGTCCTTCTCGCCCAAGGTGAGATTGCTGCCCGAGACGATCACCGCGCCATAATCGCCGCCGGCGTCGAAGATCGCCACGCTCATGCCCGAGCCGGCGCCAGGTGCGACCCGCACGAAGCGGCTGTCGACGCCGCGGCGCGCGAGATTGCCGACAAGCGCGCGGCCGAAATCGTCATCGCCGACGGCGCCGATCATTGCCGAGCGCACGCCGGCCCGCGCCGCCGAGACCGCCTGGTTGCCGCCCTTGCCGCCGCATTTCGGCTGCCAGGCATGGCCGGTTACGGTTTCGCCCTTGCGCGGGCGGTCAGGCGCTTCGACCATGATGTCGTAATGCAGGCTGCCGAACACGGTGACCAGCGGAGCCGTCATGTGCCCCGATCTTTCATGAGCCGCCCCAATCTTTCATGAACCGCCCTTGTCCCGGCGTTTCGACGTCACCGCCGACATCGTGCGGCCGAGATTGCGCTCCGCCGCCTGGTAGTCGCGCTGCGCCACCGCGACGAACAGCGCGTCGAGAATGTTGAGCTGGGCGATGCGCGCCGCCGCGTTCTCGCCCATCAATGGCGAGCCCTGCGCGGTCGAGCACAGCACGATGTCGGCGACGGCGGCCAGCGGCGAGTTGTCGTAGTTGGTGATCGCCAGCGTCCGCGCGCCGCTCTTGCGGGCGAGATGGATGGCATCGATGACGGCGCTGGTGTTGCCGGAATGCGAGAAGCCGACGGCGACGTCGTCGGCGCCGAGCAGCGAGGCCGACATCAGCATCATGTGCGAATCGTCGTAGACGGATGCCCGGATGCCGATGCGCAGGAATTTGTGCGAGACGTCGCGCGCGATCTGCGCCGAACCGCCGACGCCATAGAAATCGCGGTTCCTGGCGCGGTACAGAAGATCGGCGGCGCGGTCGAAATCGTCCATGTCGAGGATCGCCAGCGTCTCCTCCAGCGCCTGGATCGAGGTGCGGAAGACTTTTTGGACGATCTCGGCCGAACTGTCGTCGACCGACAGCTCCTGGTGCATTTCTGCGGTCGGCAGGCGGCTGTATTCATAGACTGCGGTGCGGAAGTCGCGATAGCCGGAAAAGCCCAGTTTCTTGGCGATTTTGACCACCATCGCTTCCGACACGCCGGCCTCCTCGGCGATCTGCTTGAGCGGAATGGTCTCGTCGAAGCCGCGCCGTCCGAACACGGTTTCCACCACCTTCGCCTCAAGCGGTGTCAAATGCGGCATCATCATGCGGATCCGCGGTCCTACTGCTTTCAGATCCAGGCTGGTCAAGGTCATCCACGTCCCCTCGTCACGCGATCGATGAGCATCGCGGCGAGGATTATAAGGCCAGTTGCCAGCAGCTGATAGAAGGACTGGACATTCATCAGCGTCAGGCCGTTGCGCATGGTGCCGAGGATGACGGCGCCCAGAATGGTGCCGACGACGCTGCCCTTGCCGCCCATCAGCGAGGCGCCGCCGATGGCCGCCGCGGCAATCGCATCGAGCTCCCAGAGATTGCCGAGAATAGGCTCGGCGGCACCCAGCCGGCCGATCAGGATCTGCGCGGCAAGGGCCGCCAGCAGGCCCGAGATCATGTAGGCGGCGATCTTGGTGCGGGCGATCGGCACGCCGGCTATGTAGGCCGCCTCCTCATTGCCGCCGACGGCGAGCAGATATTCGCCGAAAGGCGTTTTCTTGAGGATGATCCAGGCGATCAGCGCGACCACGGCCACGATGATGACCGCCAATGGCAATCCGAACAGCGAGCCGTTGAAGATGGCGCGGAAGCCGGCTGGCAGGCCGAGCACCGGATTGCCGCCTGTATAGATCAGCGCCAGCGCCCGGTAGGTGCTGAGCGTTCCCAGCGTGACGATGAAAGGCTGCAGCCCGACATAGGCGACCAGCACGCCGTTGAGCAGGCCGCAGACGAGGCCGATAGCGAAGCCGGCGGCGATGGCCAGCGGAAACGGCACGCCGGCAACCAGCATCGAGGCCGAGATGACGGCCGAAAGGGCTGCCGTCGGCCCGACCGACAGATCGATGCCGCCCGAGATGATCACCAGCGTCATGCCCAACGCCAGGCAGGCGTTGATGCTCGACTGCTGCAGGATGTTGATCAAATTGCGCTCGGCAAAGAAGCCCGGGACCAGCGCGCCGAAGACGGCGAGGATCACCACCAGGCCGATCAGCGTGCCGGCGTCGCGCAGCGAAAACCGGTGCAGGAATTCAGCCCGTGGGCGCGCTGCTGTGTGTTCGGTTACATCAGTCATCCGCTCCTCCTGTCCGTTATGCACCGGCCGATGGCCCTGCGCCTTGCCGGCCTTGCGTCTCCGATTGGGGTATGGCGTGCGCCGCGATCGCCTGTTCGCTGAGATCAGCCCGGTCGAGTTCGGCGGCGACCGTGCCGTCGCGCATGACCAGCACGCGGTCGGCGAGCCGGATCACCTCGGGAAGCTCGGACGACACGACGACGACCGAATGACCTTCGGCGGCGAGCTCCTCGATCAAATGGTAGATCTCCGCCTTGGCGCCGACATCGATGCCGCGCGTCGGCTCGTCGAACAAAAGGATGCGCGTTCCCGCCGCCAGCCAGCGGCCGATGATCGCCTTTTGCTGGTTGCCGCCGCTGAACAGCCGGATCGGCCGGTCGAGCAGGAACGGGCGCAAATTGACCCGCTTCATCTTCTCGGCCGCGACCCGTTTCAGCCTGGTGTGATCGATGACGCCGCGCGGTGCGAACACGCCCATCGACGCCAACGCCATATTGCTGGAGATCGACCGCAGCGGCACGATGCCTTCGCGCTTGCGCTCCTCCGGCACCAGGCCGATGCCAGCGGCGATGGCGTCGCGCGGACTGGAAAGTTTTATCGCCTTGCCGTCGATCTCGACCCTGCCCGACGAGGCGCGGTCGGCGCCGGCCAGCAGCCGCAGCAGTTCGGTGCGGCCCGAGCCGACCAGGCCGGCAACGCCCAGCACCTCGCCGCGATGCAGGTCGAACGAGACGTCACGGACCTTGGTCGCCGAGGCGAGGCCACGCACGCTCAGCCTGACCTCGCTCGAGGTGTGGGAGCGGTGCTGTTCCTGGGCGAGCTCGCGGCCGACCATCATCGAAACGACGGCTTTTTCCGACACTTGCGCCAGATCAATGGTTTCGACCACGACGCCGTCGCGCATGATGGTGGCGCGCTGGCAGATGCCGAACACCTCGTCCAGCTTGTGCGAGACATAGACGACCGCGACGCCGTCGCGCGCCAGTCCGGCAATGACTTCGGCCAGCCGCTCGAACTCGCTCGGCGTCAGGCTCGATGTCGGCTCGTCCATCGCCACGATGCGCGCCCGATCGAGAAGCGCCCGGGCGATCTCGACGATCTGCCGCTGCGCGACCTTCAGGCTGCCGAGCGGGACTGCCGGATCGATCGTCGGATCGAGGGCGGCGAGGGCTTCGGCAGCGCGACGCTCCTGCTCGCGGCGGGCGACGAAGATGCCGCCGCGCGTCAGCGGATGGCCGAGGAACATGTTCTGGGCGACGCTGAGATGCGGCACCTGCTGCAATTCCTGATGGATCATGGCGACGCCCGCGGCGCGCGCCGCGACCGGATTGTTCAGCGCCACCGGTCTGCCGTCGATCAGCACGCTTCCGGCGGTCGGCCTGTAGACCCCCGACAGGATGCGCAGCAGCGTCGATTTGCCGGCGCCGTTCTCACCGAGCAGGCCATGGATTTCGCCGGCGCCGACGGAAAAGGACACATCGCTCAGCGCTCGCACCGCCGGAAACACCTTGGAAATGCCCTCGAATTGCAGCCGCGGGACAGACATTGGTTCTATTCTCCAGGCAAAGGGCGCCAGCCCGGCCGGCACCCGCAGTCCTGCCCTTAATTGCCCGCTGCCGCGTCCTCGAGCAGCGCCTTGCGCACGGCGTCGCCGGCGCCGGAATAGCGGTCGGCATTGTCCTTGGTGATAAGCGCCTGCGGCGTGGCGACGACGCGCGGCAGCTTCTGCCCGGCCACCAGCCGCAGCGCCGATTCCAGCGCCACCTCGCCGGTCAGCACCGGGAAGCTGTCGACGGTGCCGGTCAGTTCGCCGGCGCGGATCGAGGCATAGGCGTCGGAGATGCCGTCGGTGCCGAAGACGGCGACCTTGTCCTGCAGGCCGGCGGCCTTGACCGCCTCGACGATGCCCAGCGCCATGCCGTCATTGTTGGCATAGAAGCCGATCAGGTCGGGGTGCTGCTGCAGGATGTTGCTGGCCGCGTCGAAGGAGGTCTGGCGGTCCCAGTTGCCAGGCACGCTGGCGACGACCTCGAACTTGCCGGCTTCGGTGATCGTGGTCTTGAAGCCATCGGTGCGCTGGACGGCGGCATAGACGCCGGCCTGGCCTTCGACGATGGCGACCTTGCCGCCATCCGGCCGGTTCTTGATGAACCATTTGGCGACGCGCACCCCATTGTCGCGCTGGACATTGCCGACATAGTGCTCGGCCTGCGGGATGACCGCGTCGTTGACGTTGACCACCGGCACGTTGGCGGCCCTGGCCTGTTCCATGATCGGCTGCAGGTTGGAGTCGGTCTGCGGCGAGACCAGCAGCACGTTGTAGCCCTGCGTGACCAGGCCTTCGGCGATTGTCAGCTGGCCGAGCTGGTCGCCCTCGCTCTGCGCCGCCTGGTAGACGACCGGCACGCCGACGCGATCGCCGAACGACTTGTAGCCCTCACCCAGCGAGCGCCAGTATTCGTTGGTCAGCGTCTTGGAGACGGCGCCCGCCCTGGTGCCGTCGGGCAGCTTGGGCAACGCGCCGAACTTGGCCTCGAGCTGCGACCAGTCGATGCGGTCCTTCTCGGTATCGGAATTGAGCGGCGCGAGGTCCGCGGAAAAGGCCGAGCCGATGGACAGCGCCATCAGCGCAGCGGTGGCGGTGGCAAGCAGAAATTTCATGGTCTTTCCTCCCTTGTTGAAAACGGCGCCGGCCTCAGTTCTCCGGCCCGAGCATGGCTTCCTGGATGATGGCTTGCGACGCGACCGCGTCCTGGCGGTCGATGGCGGTGGACAGGCGATTGTCCTTCTCCAGCCGGTCGACGACGCGCAGCATGCGCTTGACGGTGGCGATGTTGACTTCGCATTCGTGGACCGGATCGAGGCCGGTCATGTCGGGGAAGGTGTCGAAGTAGATGGCGCCGGCGTAGCCGTCGCGGCGGATCTGGCGGAGCAGCTCGATCGTCTGCAGCGTGTGCACTGCGCCGACCATCAGGCCGTCGTCGCGCTTAGCATAGCCGTCGTTGAGATGCACGCCCAAGAGTTTGCTGTGGCGCGCCACAAGTGCTGCGGCAAAGGCCGGCTGCTCGTCGGCATAGAGCACATGGGCGAAATCGAGCGTCACGCCGAGATTGGGCAGGCCGATCTCGCGGATCGCCAGCAATGTCGTCGCCGCGTCGGGCATCAGGCTGTAGGAACGCGGCTCGTTGGGCTTGTACTCCAGGCTGATCAGGCAGTCGGGATCATGCGCTGCCACTTCACGAATACCATCAATTTCGTGTTGCCATAGCGTCGCGTAATCGGCCTGGAAGGCATAGTCGAAGCCATCCTGGCCGAGCCACAGCGTCATCAGATTGGCGCCCGCCTCACGCACGGCGTCGATGCCGGCCTTGGTCAGGTCAATGGCTTCGCGGCGAACTGCCGGATCCGGATTGGTGAAGGCGCCGAGCTTGAAGGCGGGATTGGAGTAGTAGCGCATGGCAAAACCATTGATGGAAAGCCCGAGATCGCCGAGTTTTTGTGCCATTTCCGCAGGTTTTTCATCGACATGATCGGGAAAGTTGAGGTCGAGGTCGGTCAGCCCCGCAACCTTCGCCGCTCGCGCCGCCATCTGCAGCATGGACGGCTTGCCGACAAGATCCGGCCATTCGGCCTGCGGCCGCGAGGCAAAGGAATTGAGGCGTGTGGCGAAACGACTGGCTGTCATGGATGACCCTTTTGGTGGACATAACTTCACATATTTTTGAGTATTTGTAAAGTTCTCATTTGAGGGCTCTAGGGAATTCGACCTTGAGGCGGCGCCGCCAAACCGTAAGGCCTGCGCATGGTAAGGTTCCGGGCGGGCGCTGCTGATCGTAACCCTGTACAACCGCTCGTCGCCCTTGCGTCTTGCGCGCCAATTGATCATTTTCGCCGCAGTTGCACCGCGGCCGGGGGGTTCGCACATGCCGACGCTTTATGCGCTGAAACCGGCCTTCCAGGCCAGACTGCGGCCGCTCGCCGACCGGCTGGCCGGGGCCTGCGTCACCGCCAACCAGATCACGCTGCTGGCTGCCGCCCTGTCGGTTGCCACCGGCGTTGTGGTCGCGGCCCTTGCCGGCCATCGCGCGGTCTTCCTGCTGATGCCGGTGGTGCTGTTTGCGCGCATGGCGCTCAACGCCATCGACGGCATGCTTGCGCGCGAACATGGCCAGGCCTCAAAACTCGGCATGTATCTCAACGAGCTCTGCGACGCCGTCTCCGACCTGGCGCTGATCCTGGCCTTTGCCGCTCTCTTCCCTGCCTGGGGCGTCGTCGCCTTTGCCGTCACAGCAGTGCTTGTGGAGTTCGCCGGCGTGCTTGGCATCGCGGCAGGCAGCGGGCGCAATTATGCCGGGCCGTTCGGCAAGAGCGATCGGGCGCTGGCGCTCGGCATCGTCGCCGTCCTCGTCGCCTGCGGCCTGTGGGTGGACGCGATCACGCCGTTCGTGTTTCCGGCAATGGCTACACTCTCGCTGGTGACCGCCATCAACCGGATACGCAGCGGCCTTAACGGGAGCGGCGACTGAAATTCCGGACGCATCCGCCTGGGGAAAAACATGCTTCATGAACCGACGATTGCTGCTTCCGCAGTTGAGCAGCGGGTGGCGCAGGAGCGCACCTTCCGCAGCCATGACGGCACCGAGATCTTCTACCGCTACTGGCCGGCGGTCGGGCAACCCGCCAAGGGCGCGGTTGTGCTGTTCCACCGCGGCCACGAGCACGGCGGCCGCATGGCTCATCTGGTCGACGAACTCGATATGCCCGGCCATGCCTTCTACGCCTGGGACGCGCGCGGCAATGGCCGCTCGGCCGGCGAGCGCGGCTATGCGCCGTCTTTTGCCGCACTTGTGCGCGACATCGATTGTTTGGTGCGCGAGATTGGCAGAGACGGTTTTTCCCAGCGCGACATCGCGCTGATCGCGCAATCTTTCGGCGCGGTGCTCGCGGCCGCCTGGGTGCATGATTATGCACCGCAGATTCGCGCCTTGGTACTGGCCTCGCCGGCCTTCTCGGTCAAGCTCTACGTGCCTTTCGCCAAGCAAGGCATTGCGCTGTGGCAGAAGATCAAGGGCCGCTTCTTCGTCAATTCCTACGTCAAGGCCAAGTTCCTGACGCATGACCCCGAGCGCATCGCCTCCTTCGAGGCCGATCCGCTGATCACGCGGCCGATCTCTTCCAACATCCTGGTCGAGCTCTACGACCACGCCGCCCGCATCGTCTCGGATGCCCGCGCCATCACCGTGCCGACGCAATTGCTGATCTCCGGCAGCGACTGGGTTGTGCGGCATGGACCGCAGCACGAATTCTTCGTCAATCTCGCCAGCCCGGCCAAGCAGCGGCATGTGCTGCCCGGCTTCTTCCACGACACGCTGGGCGAACGCGACCGCCGCAAGGCACTCGACCTGATCAAGCCGTTCCTCGAAAGGCAGTTCTCGACGCCACAGAAGTCCGTCGACCTGACCGCGGCCGACCGCGTTGGCTACACACGCGACGAGGCCGACTGGCTGGCCTCGCCGCTCGCTTTGCTGTCACCGAAAGGCCTCTATTGGGCAATGAGCCGCGCCTCGATCCGCGCGGGCGCCTGGCTGTCGTCAGGCATGAAGACCGGGATCGCCACCGGCTTCGATTCCGGCTCGACCCTCGACTACGTCTATGAGAACCAGGCGCGGGGCGCCGGTCCGCTCGGCCGCATGATCGACCGCACCTTTCTCGACGCCATCGGCTGGCGCGGCATCCGCCAGCGCAAGCTGCATCTCGAAGAGCTGATCGGCAGCGCCACTCGCACGCTGAAGGCCGCCGGCCGCACGGTCCATATCGTCGATATCGCTGCCGGCCACGGCCGCTACGTGCTCGACGCCGTCGCCAAATGCACCGAGCCGCCGGCCAGCGTTCGGTTGCAGGATTTTTCCGAGCTCAACGTTTCGCTCGGCTGCAAGCTGATCGCCGAGCGGCCCCTGCCGACCGATGTCTCGTTCCACCAGGCCGACGCCTTCGACGCCGAGATGCTTGCCGGGCTCGATCCGGCGCCGGACCTGGCCATCGTCTCCGGGCTTTACGAATTGTTTGCCGACAACGCCATGATCATCCGCTCGCTCGGCGGGCTGGCCAGGGCGATGCAGCCCGGCAGCCTGCTTGTCTACACCAACCAGCCCTGGCATCCGCAGCTCGAAATGATCGCCCGCAGCCTGACCTCGCATCGCGGCGGCCAGGCCTGGGTGATGCGCCGGCGCACGCAAGGCGAGATGGACCAGCTGGTGGCGGCGGCCGGCTTCGAGAAGCTCGACCAGCGCATCGACCAGTGGGGGATCTTCACCGTATCGGTCGCGCGGCGCGTCTGAGCATGGTCTTGCCTGTCCTTGGCCCTGCCGCCCCTTCTGCCCCTGCGCGCGAGCCGTACGCTGGAATCGCGCTGCGGGCGGCGCTGTGGCTGGTCTTTCTGGCGCCGTTCTTCTACGCGAGCTACGGCTTCGCCAACTGGCTGGCGTCGCAGCGCGACGATGTCGGCAGCATCGTCTTCGCCTGGGAGCACAACATCCCGTTCATCGCCTGGACGATCGTGCCCTACTGGTCGATCAATCTGTTCTACGGCCTGTCGCTGCTGCTCAACGATACCAAGCGCGGCGTCGATCGGCTTGCCGGCCGCTATCTGACGGCGCAGATCGTCGCCGTCGCCTGTTTCATCCTGTTCCCGCTGACGGCGACCTTCGTGCGGCCGCAGACATCGGGCCTGCCAGGCTTCATGTTCGCGGTCCTCGGCGGCTTCGACAAGCCGTTCAACCAGGCGCCGTCGCTGCACATCGCGCTGCTGGTCATCATCTGGGATCATTGGCGCTATCGGCTGAAAGGCATGGCCGGCGTCGTCTGGCATGCCTGGTGTTTGCTGATCGGCGCCTCGGTGCTGACGACGTGGCAGCACCATGTCATCGATATCCCGACCGGCGCTTTGCTCGGCTTCTTCGCCCTGTGGCTGTTTCCGCGCCACGGCGAATTGCCGTTCGCCGGCTTCCGGCTGACCGCTGATGCCGGCGCGCGGCGGCTGGCGCTGTTCTACGCGCTGGTTGCAGCGCTGGCGCTTGCCGGCGCCGCTGCCGGCGCCTTCGTTTTGGCGCTGTGGCTCATCTTGCTGTGGCCGGCGCTGGCGCTGGCCATCGTTGCCTTCGCCTATGCCGGAGCCGGCGCCAAAGTGTTCCAGAAAACGGCCGACGGCAGCGTCTCGCTGGCCAGCCGTGTCTTGCTGCTGCCCCACCGGCTTGGCGCCACGATCAATGCATGGATATGGACGCGCAAGCTGCCGCCGCATGTCGCCATTGCCGACGGTGTCTTCCTCGGCCGCTTTCCCACCGTCGCCGAGGCTGGCGCATTCGGCACGGTGATCGACCTTGCCGGCGAGTTGGAGCGGCCGCGCGGCGTCGCCTGCCGCTGGACGGCTGTCGCCATGGTCGATCTTTTGCCGCCCTCGCCCGAGGCGCAGGCGCAAGCGGTGGCGGCGATCGAGGACGCGCGCAGCTACGGCACGGTGCTTGTCTGCTGCGCGCTCGGCTTCCAGCGCAGCGCCGGCGCCGTCGCCGCCTGGCTGGTTGCCACCGGCCGCGCCGACACGCTGGCGCAAGCGCGAACCAAGCTCGCAGCATCGGGCCGGCCGGTGCATCTTCGGATCGCGATGGACGAGCCGGCATGAACAGTTCGAGCAATAGACGAAGCCACTTGCCAAAGTCGGCGCTGCCCCTCACCTGCCTGCCGGCATCCTCTCCCCGCATAGTGACGGGGAGAGGGGCGCCGTCATCAGCGGTTTCGCCAATCACCAGCGTTTTAGAAATGGCGCCGACACCGCGGCCAGCCTCTTCTCCCCGTCACTATACGGGGAGAAGTGCCCGGCAGGGCGATGAGGGGCGGCGCAGGCGCTTGGAAAAGGGCGGCACCAAACCTGAAGCGATTATTCCGGCATGAGTGCCCATCGAGACCAAGCCGAAGCGTTCGCCGCCGGGCTGATGACGCAGGCGGTGTGGCCGCTGTTTTTGGTGCTGGCCGCTTTGGCGGCCGCGCCTGTCATTGCCGTGGCAGCGCAGCCACAGGCGACCACGCTGGCGGCAGCGGCCTGGCTGGTCGCGGCAGCGAGCGGCGTCGTCACTCTCGCCGTCTCGGCCCTGCTTGTCTTCGACGCGTTGCTGTTCCGGCTGATGGCGAGCCACATCAGCGAGGCCGCCGGCGGTGCCTCGGTCGACGACGTGCTGGCGCGCATGCGCGTCAAACCGGCCGCTGCCGGCATCCGCTCGCTCGACCGGCGCATCGCGGGCACGCAACGTCTGCTGATGAAGCAGCGCATCGCGGTCGGCCTGGTCGTGGCGGCGTCCCTCATCGCCGTGTCTTTCTGAGCCCGACGATGAGCAAGCTCGGCACAAGCACCTTCACCCTGCTGCAGACCGTGACCTCGGTCGGCCTGTCGGCGCTGGCCTGGGCGGTGACCGGCGTCCGGCCGATCTGGAACGGCAGCCAGCCGTCGGACCGGCAGCGCATCTACTTCGCCAATCATGCCAGCCACGGCGATTTCATCCTGCTGTCGGCCTGCCTCAGCGAGAAGCAGCGCGCCCGCACCCATGCGGTCGCTGCCGCCGACTATTGGGGAAAATCGCGGCTGCGCCGGTTCATCGCGCAGGACATGCTGTCCTCCGTGCTGATCCACCGGCAGTGGACCGATGAGGCGCAGAACCCGATCTCGGTCATGCTGTCGGTGCTCGATGAGGGCCATTCGCTGATCATCTTCCCCGAGGGCACGCGCAACATGACCGACCAGCCGCTGCTGCCGTTCCGCTCCGGCCTCTACAATCTGTCGATGGCGCGGCCCGACGTCGAACTCATCCCGTGCTGGATCGAAAACATGTCGCGGGTGCTGCCCAAGGGCCAGTTCGTGCCGGTGCCACTGCTCTGCCGGGTGGTCTTCGGCGCGCCGATCGCCATTGCGCCCGGCGAGGAACGCCGAACCTTTCTCGAGCGCGCCCGCCAAGCACTGCTGGCGCTGAACCCCCGCCCGCCAACGCATGATGCGGAAAAGTGGAATCCGGTTTACCGAAAAACATCATGCGACCAAAACAGCGTCGAGCCCAAAGAGCGTAGAGCCCAAAGAGCTGGAGATCGTGCCGGATCCGGTATCCGGCACGATGCTCCCGGACACGATCCTCCAATACACGATGCTCCCAGACACGATGTTCCAAGAGACGACTAGAACAACATGCCAATGCACGAGACGCTTATCATGGTTGTCGGCCTCACTGCGGTGCTGACCACGGCAAGCCTGGTCGCCGGCATCCTGTCGTGGCGCGCGCCGAAGCCGCTGTCCTCGACGCTGGTCAATCTCAACCAGCGCATCAACGCCTGGTGGGTGATGGTGGTGGCGATCACCGTCGCCTTCTTTTTCGGCCGCGCCGGCATGACCATCCTGTTCGCGCTGATCTCGTTTGCCGCCTTGCGCGAATTCGTGACGCTGACGCACAGCCGCCGCAGCGACCATTGGGTGCTGCTCGGCATGTTCGGCATCATCATCCCGTTCCAGTACTGGCTGGTGTGGACCGCCTGGTACGGCCTCTTCACCATCTTTATCCCGGTCTACTGCTTCCTGCTGATGCCGGCGATCACCGCGCTGCACGGCGACACCGAGCGCTTTCTCGAGCGCGTCTCGGCGCAGCAATGGGCGGTCATGATCTCGGTCTATTGCGTCAGCCACGTGCCGGCGCTGCTGACGCTCGATGTGCCCGGCTTCGAAGGCCGCAACTTGTTGCTGGTCGCTTTCCTGATCATCACCGTGCAAGGCAGCGACGTTCTGCAATACATCTTCGGCAAGCTGTTCGGCAGGCATCTGATGTCGCCGAAGGTTTCGCCGTCGAAGACCTGGGAAGGGCTGGTCGGCGGGCTGGCGACGTCGAGCCTGCTTGGCGCGCTGCTGTCGTTCCTGACGCCGTTTTCGCCGCTGCAGGCGGCGGGCGTCGCCTTCATCGCCTGCCTGATGGGCTTCCTCGGCGGGCTGGNGTTTTCGCCGCTGCAGGCGGCGGGCGTCGCCTTCATCGCCTGCCTGATGGGCTTCCTCGGCGGGCTGGTCGCCTCCGCCATCAAGCGCGACCAGGGGGTGAAGGACTGGGGCCATCTGATCGAGGGCCATGGCGGCATGATGGACCGCGCCGACAGCCTGGTCTTCGCCGCCCCGGTTTTCTTTCACACGGTGCGCTATTTCTGGACGTGAGGGCGAGCTACGACCTCAGAGGCTGTTTCGAAAGTCGCTCCGGCGAATCATATGGTGGTGGTTTCGAGAACCGGAGCGCAGCGGACATTTGGGTCCGTGAGCACCGGAAGCGCAGAAAACNATCATATGGTGGTGGTTTCGAGAACCGGAGCGCAGCGGACATTTGGGTCCGTGAGCACCGGAAGCGCAGAAAACGCCATCAGATGGCCGCCGGAGTAGAGTTTCCAAACAGTCTCTTACTTTGCAGCCGCAAGCGGCGCCTTCCTGGCCGGGCGCGGCCGGCGGCGGATGCGGCGCTTGGCAGCGACCTTCAGCGCAACCGGCGGATCGCTCGACAATGCGCCCAGAACGGCTTCGACCATGCCAAACGCCACAAAATCGGCGTTGATGTCATTGGTCCATTCGACTTCTGTCTTTTTGTCGTCGCCGTCCTTCGACCAGAACACGATCCCTACCCGCAGCGCCGACCTGGCACGTTTCAGCCGACGAACAAGAAAACGGGCGTGCTTGACCGAGTCGCGGTTCAGGAATCCGACCACAACGGTGTCGACAGCGTCGAGCTCGAGCCGGCGAATGCCAGTCGGATCCATATCGGCAAAGCTCGCCTTCGAGACCGTCGCCCCCTGGACTTCGAGCACCTGCGCCAGCATGGCGGCGGCGGCATCGTCGAGTTCGCCGCGGCCGCCGGCACACAGCACCGACATCTCCGTGCCATCCGGCAGCTCAGTGTCGTCCTCGCCCTCCGCTTGAGCCTGCTTGTCCTTGTCCGCCGGCGCAGGTTCGGCTGTGGCCGGATCATCGTCCTCCTCCGCTTCCTCCCGTGCGCTGTCGTCGAGGTTCGCCACCAGCATCTGCGCGCTGGCCGCCACCCGCCGTCTTTGCTCATCGCCCATGACGCCGCGCACCCGATCCTGCTCGCCGAGCAGCAGTGCGGCAATGGCGACCTTGTCATAGAATTCGAACAGATATTTTTCCTCCAGCATCTCCTCGGCGTGATCCGTGGCTTCCTCTGGATCGCCGGCCAGCAGCCGTTGGTAGAGCCGGGCGTGGGGTTCGAGCACCGGTTCGTTGCCGAACAGGACGTCGAGGAATTCGAATTGCGGCACGTGCCTGCCGAGCACGACGAGGCAGACCGTGAGCGGCGTCGACAGGACCAGGCCCAGCGGGCCCCAGAGCCAGGTCCAGAAGATCGCCGCAACGATGATGGCCAATGGCGAAAGCCCCGTTCGTGAACCGTAGAGCCACGGTTCGACGACATTGCCGGTGATCATTTCCATGACCACGAACAGACCGGCGGTCCACAGCACGAGCGACCAGCCAGGCGCCACGGCAAGCGCCAGGAACAGCGGCAGCAGCGCACCAATGATCGGGCCGATATAGGGAACAAAGCGCAGCGCCAGCGCCAGCAAGCCCCACAGCAGCGCATTGGGTATCCCCAGAATCCAAAGCCCTGCTGTAACCGGTATGGCATAGACGATATTCACGACCAACTGCATGAGCAGATACCGGCCGACCCGCTTGCCGGCATCCTGGAGCGCCTCGGTAGTTCGATGAAGGTCGCCGTAGCCGACGAGGCGTATGAAACGGTCGCGCAGGTCCTCGCGCTCAAGCAGCATGAATATGACGACGACGACGATCAGGCCTGCCGACGCCAGCGGGCTGATCAGCGGGCCGATCAGGTTCTGCAGAACCTGCAGCGGCCTTTCGCGTGCGATGATCTCGACAGGCACCGGATCGCGCCGTGGCTGATCCGCAGCGGGCGGTGAGGTTTCCTGCCTGTCGAGTTCCTGGCCAACGCGTTCGATCGCCTCGCTCAGCCTGGCGATGACGCCGCCGCCGACGCCGGTCTCCTTCAGGGATCGGACTTTGGTCAGGATATTTGACTGGTAAAGCGGGATGTTCTGCGCCAGTTCGCTGACCTGCGTGGCGACAATGAAGGAGAACAGCGCAAGGACGGTGAATGCGCCTAGCACACTGGCGATGACCGCAGGAAGACGGGGAATGCCGACCCGTTTGAGTGCCGAAACCAAGGGTGCAAGCGCAAAGGTCAGCAGCAGCGCGATTGCGATCGGCAGGAAAACCTCGCGCCCGAAATACAGGGCCGCAACCGCCGCCACGACGGTCGCGACGGTGGGCAGCGACATGCGCGGCAGGGCCATGGCAGCCGAAACAACGCCCACCAGCCCGGGCTCCGACGGATGCATGCCGTTTCGCCGATTGGCCGCCACTTGATGCCTCCACCCTGCCATGACCATGATCGGGCATATTGAGCCGGCATGCAACGTCCCCACCTTGGTGCCAGCGAGCCCCGCGCGAGCGACAAGCGGTCTTCGTCTCTCGCTCAGCCCGGGGTCAGACGGCCCGGTGTCAGGCGGAATGGCTCAGCCAATGACGGTCGAACACGTCGACGATGGCGCGGAACTCGGCCGGCGGGATCTGGCTGGCGCCGCCGTCGCTGTCTCCGACGAGGAATTGCGCCAGCTGCCGGTCAACCGCTTCCGTCTGCTCGACGGACAGGCCAAGCGATGCCAGATCGGCGGCGATCGATCCGTCGGGCGGCAGATATCCGCCCCATGCCTGGGGCGCCGGATTGCGCAAGCGGACCATCAGGATCCGGGTCAGCGACGGCTGCGGCTCCGGGCCGATGATGGTGGTGCCGCACAAATAGCCGCCAAGCACGCTTCCCGGCCGCGAGTGCGGAAACAGGCACAAGAAGAATTGCGCTTCGCCGCTGGCTTCCTTCAGATGCGCATAAAGCCCGCGTTTTGCCGACGTCATCTGCCCACCGAGCAGCAGCTGCCCGGTCGGCAAGGCCTCGCGATAGGCGGCGGTCAGGCCGTTCGCCCCCGGCCCGACCTCAATCGACAGGCTGCCCCTGATCAGCTGGCCGCGATAGTAGGGCGACAAGGCGCTCGAATAACAGGCGTAGGTTCCGGCAAGGGCCAATCCAGGGCTCCGCTCCTCATGCCCGGCAGCGGTTTCGAAATGCGCATTGGCGCGGCGCTCCAGTTCGGCCCTGTCGATGCCGTGGCGGGCACAGATCGCCGCGGTAAAACCTGGCAGGTCGCTCTCGGCGATCCAGGCGCCGGGCTGCTCCAGCTTGAGCAGCTTCGTCCAGTCGTCGTAGACGCTGAGCTCGCGTGGCTGGGAGCGCCCCTGCAGCCATTTATCGGCGCGGCCGAGGTCGAACGCCGTCTTCGGGTTGACGCCCCGGAACGCCGCCGCAAGGTCCTTGCGGGTGACGGTCCCCAGCACGGCCGCGGTCAGCCGCAATTTCTGCGCGATATGCTGTGCCATCCTACCCGCCCCTTTATGCCGCCGCGAGGATAGCACGCGCCGGCTATACTTTTCCACAAGCTAATATTCCAGAAATTCCGGAGAATTCCACGCCCCTCCACTCGCCTGCGCTTTTCGCCCCGCCGGGCCGCGCTAAGGTCGCGCAGGGCAGGGGCAAGTTATGAAACTCACGCTATTTAGGCCTGAATACCAACACCCTTCCTCAGTCATTTGAACGACGGCGAAGCCGAGCTCTCGGCACCGGCACAAACCAGCGTAGATGCCGCCTCAACAAGGAAGGAATAATTCGATGTCCTGGATTGCCTCCCCCAAAATCCCTTTCACCGCGGTTGCGGCTGGATCCGCTGCACTGCTGCTGCTGACCTTCGGGCCGGATGGACCGTCGCGTGCCGCTGCCGGCTCGCGCGCGGCAGCGACATATGGCAAGGCGGCTCCTGCGGCGCCGGTCATCGATCCGACGCGCATCGAAGTCGACGGCGGCGCGCACGTGATACGCTTTTTCATCGACGGCAAGCAGGTCGCCCTGCTCGACTCGAACGGCTTCAGGGATTGATCTTAACACCAGCGTTGGCCGCGACATTGAGCGGCCAAGCGCAAACTGGATGTCTGGGTTCTGTCGCGGCCGCTCCAAGCTTCGGCCTGATGCGGCTGCAAGCCTACACGTGCCGGCAACTGCTCACATTGTACTTTTCCACAAGCTAATATTCCAGAAATTCCGGAGAATTCCACGTCTTCCACACAGCGGCCGTGTCCGGGCCGGCGGCCGCGGTTAACCTTACGTTAACCATGGAGGGACCTCGTCATGAAACTTGCCCTGTCTGCACTTCTCACCGTGCTCGCACTTTCGCAAGCCGTGGAGGCCAAGACGAAAGCCGTTGCCACCGATGCCAAAGCGTCCTCAGCCGAGAAAAACCGGCCGCCGCTCGACAACAAGTCCACCAGCGGGATCACGTCGTCTGATGCGACGGCGGCGCCAGCCGACAACAATAGATCCAGTCTGTATCCGCCGGCGATCTATTTCAATTTCTAGAGTCCCTCCATCCGTTGTGGGGCTCAATCTTTAACCGCCGTACGCCGCTTGCGGTGTCCGCGATCGACGGGTCCGCATTTCGACAGGTCACCTGTTCGACAAGTCATTTGTTCGACAGGCCACTTGATCGACAGGCTTAGCCGGCGGCGCGCCAGGCTGTGATCCTCCACCTTCCGGTGAAATCGGCTTCAACCACGAGGCATCGCCGACTTCGACGGGCGATACGGCCTCCTGACATGAGCAACAAGGGTGCCCTGCCCGCTTCACGCGCCAGCGATGGCACAGTTGCCACCACGCTTGACCTTGCCGCCGTCCGCCGGATAATCCGCTATCCCCTTCGATGAAAGACCCTGATATGACAGACGCGATCGCAAGAGACAGCAACGGCGCCCAGTTGAACGAGGGCGATTCCGTCACCCTGATCAAGGATTTGAAGGTCAAGGGCACGTCGGAGACGATCAAGCGCGGCACGCTGGTGAAGAACATCCGCCTCACCGCCAATCCCGGCGAGATCGAGTGCAGCACCAAGCAGGTCAAGGGCCTGGTGCTGAAGACCGAGTTCCTGAAAAAGGCGTGATCGCGCCCGGCACTCAGGTGCGTAACCGGCCGCCCCCGGCGCCACTCCTTGAAAGCGCGCGAAACTGCGATATATCAATGACTAAGCGTGCGTTGCACGCGACGTAGTGCTTTGGTCAAGCTTCATCTGTGGAGGTTGTCATGGCAAACGATCTGATGGAAGGAAAGAAGGCCCAGGATTGGATCAACCTGATCCTTGCGGCATGCCTGTTCATCTCACCCTGGGTTATCGGCTTCGCTGCTGAAACCGCTGCTGCCTGGAACGCCTGGATTGCCGCGGTCGTGCTCGGCGCCTTGGCGCTCGCGGCGCTTTCAGTATTCGCCGAATGGGAAGAGTGGGTGAACCTTGTCGTCGGGCTCTGGCTGATCGCGTCGCCCTGGCTGCTCGGCTTCGTGGCAAACGCCAACGCAATGGCGACCCACGTTGTCCTCGGCGTGCTGGTGGTTGCGGCATCGGCCTGGGCAGTCTGGGACTCCCGTCATCATCCGCCAGCGCATGCGTGATCGGTGACGACTGATGCTTGTCGCCCAAAACCATGCCCTCGGGCCTAACCCGAGGGGGCGCAGCGGTTTTGGGGGTAACGACAGGCACAGAAACAAAGACTTAAAGCGCGTCGATTTCCTTTCGAACGCGAGGCGCTTTAAGGGAGGAGCGCGGCGCGCGAGCGGCGGGCTCCTTCTAAAGCCTGAGATCGGGCCCGCTAGAGTGTTTTTGCAGCCAGGAGGAATCTGGCGTTGCAGAAATGCGGCTAAAACGAACAGATAGAGCGGACGCCAGTCAAATTCGCACGCCTCCCGCCCGCCGTATCCCGGCCAAATTGTCTTTTTGTGCTCCAAAATCCCGCCGCCCAAAGTCCGCCGCCGCGGATGCGGATGGCAGCGCTGGCGCGGCGTTCGCTGAGGACGCGCCGACGAGCATGCCGCACTGCACCCGGCAAACTTCCACTTATGTTGCACTGCGTTAGATTTGTTGCATTGCAATATCAATGCATTGCGTCGAGTCTTCGCACGGGTGGCTTTTCAACGACTTCGCGAGGTTTTGCCGTGTCAGCATCGTTTCGGCCTGATATCGAAGGGCTGCGTGCGTTGGCGGTGTCCGGCGTCGTCGCGTTCCATTTTGGTCTGTCGGACCTGCCTGGCGGCTTCACCGGCGTCGACATCTTCTTCGTCATCTCCGGCTACCTGATCACCGGCCAGCTGCTGCGGGAAATCGCCGAGGACGGCAGGCTGGACCTGTGGCGATTCTATGCAAGGCGCGCCCGGCGCCTGCTGCCGGCCTCGCTGTTCGTCATCTTCGCCACGCTGGTCGCCGGCTACTTCATCCTGTCGCCGGACGAACAGTCGCTCTATTCGAAAGGCGCCATGTTCGCCTCGGCCTATGCGATCAATTTCTGGCTGATACGCTGGTCGTTCGACTATTTCGCCCCCGACGCGGCGAACAACCCCTTCATCCACTTCTGGTCGCTCTCTGTCGAGGAGCAGTTCTATTTCGTATGGCCGGGGCTGCTTCTGCTGGCGGCATGGCTGCGCCCGGGCAAGCGCACGGCGATCCTGGTGATCGGCCTCACCGGCGCGGTGTCGTTCGCCGTCTGCGCCTGGCTCACCACCGTGGCGCAGCCCTGGGCCTTCTATTTCTCGCCGCTCAGGGCCTGGGAGTTCGCCGCCGGCGGCCTGGCGACGATGGCGCCGGCAAAATTCTGGCGAGAGCGCCCGCAACTGGGCGCAGCACTGGCATGGCTTGGCCTGGCGCTGATCGCCGGTGCCTATCTGACCTTCAGCGAGCAGGACACCCCCTTCCCCGGCTTCGCGGCGGTGGTGCCGGTGGCCGGCACCGTGCTCCTTTTGCTCAGCGGCTCCGGCAATGTCCAAAGAGGGCCGAGCGCCATGCTGGCGCTGCCGCCCATGCAATGGGTGGGGAAACTTTCCTACTCGCTCTATCTCTGGCACTGGCCGGTCATCGTCTATGCGACGATGATGGTGCCCGACCTGTCCTGGCCCGGGCGGCTTGCCTGCGCGGCATTGACGCTGGCGCTGTCGCTCTTCACCTACAATTTCATCGAAAACCCGATCCGTCGCAATGGCTGGCTGATGGCGAACGCGGCGCGCGCACTAATCCCCGCCGCAATGCTGACCGGCGCCGGCGTCGTGGCGACTTACGCCAATGCGCGCCTTGCCGTGGACGGCCTCGACCCCTCGCAACGCATCATTGCCGAAACTGCCGCGCAGCCCTCCACCGCGCGCGCCAAGGTAGGCTGCGTTGTCGACTACGAGACCGTGACGCCGAAGGCCTGCGAGTTCGGCGCCAAGAATGCCGAGCGCTCGATCGCGCTGTTCGGCGATTCGCATGCCGATCACTGGTCGACGCCGCTGATCGAGGCGGCGAAGAGAAACGACTACAAGGTCGTCACCTGGCTCAAAGCCGCCTGCCGGGCGTCGCGGCTGACGGTCTGGAGCTCGAAGCTGAAGCGCGACTACACCGAGTGCGATCAATGGCGCGAGCAATCGATCAAGGAGATCATCGCCCTGCGCCCGAGCTTGGTGGTGATCTCGGAGATCTCGCTGACCAGTTCGCGCAAACTGTCGCCCGACGCCCGGCAATCCGAAAGCCTCGATCAGGACTGGCGGGGCGGCCTGCGCGCAACGCTGGAGGCGTTCAGCCAGGCCGGGCTGAAAGTCGCCTTCATCCGCGATGTGCCGTTCAACACCCTTTTTGTCGACACCTGCGTGGCCCGCGCGCTGTGGCGTGGACAGACGCCATCGGTATGTGACGCGCCGCGAACCGACGCCGCCAACGACGCCATGGCCGCGGTGGAGCGTGACATCGTGCGCTCCGTCCCCAACGCGACCTACATCGACATGACCGACCGGTTCTGCGACGCCAAGATCTGCCATGTCTTCATCGACGGCAAGCTGGCCTATCGCGACCGCCACCACATGGCGACGCCCTTTGCGCAAACGCTGGAGCCGACGGTCGAGCGCGCGCTGTTCTCGACCGGGGCGGCCGGGAAGTAAGGCGGGAGGCAACCGCCGACGTCAGGTCTTGCTCCGGCCCCATGCAGTTCGATCAGCCTCGCTCGTTCTCCAGCGCTTCGTCGGCGGTCACGCGTTGATGATCGCATCCAGACTGGTGTAGTGGCTTTGCAGCCGATATTCGCGCTCGTCCGAGTGATTGCGAATTCGCCAGCATTGCCATCGCCCCGGAGGATTCGCATGAAAACAGCCGTTCTGACCTACCTGCTCCTGGCCATTTTGCTGGCGTCGCCGGCGCAGGCGGGCTGGAAGCCGGTCGAGAAGGTTGAGACCTACGCCGTTTCAGGGCAGACCGGTCCCCAGCTCCATGCCTCGATGGGCGAACGCGGGCCGACGATCGGCAAAAGCAGGGTCCGCGCCATGGCCTATACCAATTTCAAGCTGACCTGGGTCAGGGACTATCAGCGGCAAGGCAATGCCTGTGTGCTGGTGTCGGCGCGCCCAAAACTCATCATAACCTATACCTTGCCCAAAGCGTCCGGGCCGGTGCCGGCCGCCGTGCAGAAGAGCTGGGACGTTTTCGCCGCTGGCCTCGCCGCCCACGAAAAGGTGCATGGCGACATCATCGTCGACATGGTCCGCAAGATCGAGACGGCGACCATCGGCCTGTCCGTCGCCGACGATCCCGGCTGCAAAAAGATCAGGACCGAAATGACCACGCGGCTTGCCGAACTCTCCCAGGCGCAGCGGCAGGCAAGCCGCGATTTCGACCGGGTAGAATTCGCCCCGCGCGGCAATCTGCAGCGGCTGATCGTCGCTTTGCTGATGGGGCGGTAGTATTGTGACGCCTGAGCGAGGCACCCCCCTCTGCCCTGCCGGGCATCTCCCCCTCAAGGGGGGAGATTGCGCCTTCGCGTCGCTCCGGCCTCAATCGCCGATGTTGAAGGACGAGGTGCGGCGTTGCGGTCAGCCAATCTCCCCCTTTGAGGGGAAGATGCCCGGCAGGACAGAGGGGGCGCCGTAGAGTGCAGGCCTCGCCTCACCCCGTCACCGGCGTCCACATCACATCCTCGACCCGCATCGCCCCCGTCGCCAGCATCACCAGCCGGTCGAAGCCGAGTGCGGCGCCGCTTGCCTGCGGCATGATGGCCAGTGCGGCGAGGAAATCCTCGTCGATCGGATAGCGTTCGCCGTAGATGCGCTGCTTCTCGTCCATTTCGAGGATGAAGCGCCGGCGCTGCTCGTCGGCGTCGGTCAGCTCGCCGAACGCATTGGCCAGCTCGACGCCGCAGCAATAGAGCTCGAAGCGCTCGGCGGTCCTCGGGTCATCGGCGCTCGGCCGGGCAAGGGCGGCCTCCGAGATCGGATAGCCGTAAAGAATGGTGGCGCGCCCCTGCCCCAGCGCCGGCTCGATCTTTTCCACCAGCACCCGACTGAACAGATCGGCCCAATTGTCGTCGGGCGCGGTGCGCAAGCCCGCCTGGACCAGAGCCGCATGCAGCGCCTCGCGATCGGTGCTGCCGTCGGCGGCGACCGTGACCAACAGATCGATACCGGCATAGCGGATAAAAGCCTCGGCGACGTTCAACCGTTCCGGCTCGGCGAACGGATCGGCCTCGCGGCCGCGAAAGGCGAAGCTTTTCGTGCCGGCGCGCTCGGCGGCCAGCGCGACAAGCCCGGCGCAATCCTGCATCAGGCTGTCGTAGGTCTCATCGGCCCGGTACCATTCGAGCATGGTGAAGGACGGATGGTGCAATGGGCCGCGCTCGCGGTTGCGATAGACGGCACTCAGGCTGAAGATGCGTTTCTCGCCGGCGGCGAGCAGCTTCTTGCAGGCGAATTCCGGCGAGGTGTGCAAATAGAGCGGCTGGTGCCGCCCATCTGGGCCGAGCGCCTCGGTGGCGAAGGCCGACAGATGCGCCTCGTTGCCGGGCGAGACCTGCAGCGCCGCGGTCTCGACTTCGACGAAGTCGCGGCGGGCAAACCAGTCGCGCACGGCCGCGGTGATGGCGTTGCGCAGGATCAACCGCGGCCGCCGGTCCGCGTGAACATCAGGCGTCCACCAGGGCGAGGCGGCGGTCATGGCGACAGGATTTGCATCGAGGACTGGCGATTGCCGCCAAGATGCGCTAGGCCGCACCGAACGGCTCCCGCAGCCGATTTGCGCCATTCGGCGCTCCCAGGCCAGTCAACGCTGTTAGGAATAAAGCCCGTGAAGGTCATCGCCAGTTCCCTACGCAAAGGCAATGTCGTCGAAAAGGACGGCAAGCTCTATGTGATCCTCTTTGCCGAAAACATCCATCCGGGCAAGGGCACGCCGGTGACCCAGCTCGACATGCGCCGCATCTCCGACGGGGTGAAGGTTTCGGAGCGCTACCGCACCACCGAGCAGGTCGAGCGCGCCTATGTCGAGGAGCGCGAGCATACCTTCCTCTACCACGACGCCGAAGGCTATCATTTCATGAACCCGGAAAGCTATGACCAGGTCGCGGTGCCGGAAAGCGTGGTCGGCGAGATGGCGCCCTATCTCAAGGAAGGCATGGCGGTGCAGATTTCACAGTACAACGGCATCGCCATCTCGCTGGTGCTGCCGCAGCGCGCCACCTTCGAGGTGGTCGAGACCGAGCCGGTGACCAAGGGCCAGACGGCGTCCTCATCCTACAAGCCGGCGACGCTGTCCAACGGCGTGCGCACGCTGGTTCCGCCGCACATCACCGCCGGCACCCGCGTGGTGGTGATGACGGCTGATGCCGCCTATGTGGAGCGCGCCAAGGACTGAGAGGCAGGATCATTTTTGTCGTCGCTGAAGGTCTCGCGCGCGATGAATGCCAGGGCGCAACTCACGCCGGTGCCGCCATGCGTGCCGTCTCCTTCACTGAACAGTGCAGATTCAGCCAAGGATGAAACCCGCCACCAGAACCGTAAGGATCATCGACAGCGGGACGGCAAGCAGGCAGCAGGCCTCCAAGGTGTTGATTTGCCAAGAGTTCATCGGGCGCTTCCCAGTTGGTTTCCTGTCTAAACGGTCAGACCGGGATGGCAGTTCCACGAAAAATCTCCCGCGTCATTCCGTGCCACGATCATGCCGATCGACACGAACCTCGGTCATCCAGCGGGCACGCGCCAGATGCGTCGCCCAGGCGCGGAATGCCCGTTCTGGCTCCTGCTCCGGGTCAATGTGCAGGACGGTGTGGGCGACCTCACGCCAATCGGCGCTGTCCGCCGAAGCATCGAGCAGCCGGATGTAAGTCAGCATGCAGTGCTCGTCATACGCGGTCAGCGCCGAAGACGTCGGCGCCGTATCTGCGAAATGAGCGTTTTGCGGCATCTTTGGCATTGTGATTTACCAGCAATGGCGCAGCGTAACAGGCCGTCGGGAAACCCGCGCCCTTCAATTGGAGGACGCTGGCCAAAACGCATTGCCAAACGCCCCGTTTGCCCCTTCACCGCGGCCGCCGCATCAGCATCATGCCGTAATGCACCGCCAGCAAGTCCAGCCCGATTTTGAGCAGTTTCGACAGCACATCCCGCGGCTCGCCGGTCTGTTCGGCCAGGCTCTTCACCGTTTCGCCGGCGCAGCAGACTTTTTGCACCACGACCGACACCTCCCAATGCGCAAGCGCCCTGGTGGCGTCGGCATAGGCGCGGCCGGCGGACAGGATGCGGTCGGCAACGCCGCCGCCGATGGGTCCGCCGTCGACGCGCTCGATCAGCGCCATCGGCTTGACGCCGTCCTGTGCCGAGACGCGAAAATCCTCGCGGTAGCGCATGCCCGCCTCGCGCTGCTGGCGCGACAGCGAGGTGATGCCGGTCAGCGGGTCGACATTGCGCACCCGCACAATCCCGCCGGTCGCGGTGTGGCCGTTATTGGACACCTCATAGACGCGCCTCGCCTCCAGCGTGCCGGTCGCCAGCCGCTTGCGACCAAAGGCATCGTCCTTCAGCGCGAAATCATGACCGACCTGCTTGCGGATGCGCACCTGCTCGGCCTCGCCCGTGGGTAATTTGGGCGGTTTGGCCTTTTGGGCGGTCTTCTTGCTCATCTGTGGCTCCTCGTTTCATTGCTGTCTTCGCAGAACCTGGGCTCCTCCGCGCAGCGGGGGCGAGGAACCGGGCCGCCGTGCTTGGCGAGAAGACTCTCGACCGATGCCGCTCACGCTGCGTCCGCGAGAGCCGTACGGCGATGGTCGCAGAACCGCGCCGCGTGATAGGCGCAGTAGCTTTTCAGCGGCCGCGTGCGCAAGCCGCAGCACAGCATCGCCAGTGCCGGCCGGCTGCCGGGCGCGTCGTTTTCGGGATTTTGCTCGAGCGTCAGGTCGAGCGGTGCGCGGCAGCGGTTGAACAGGCAGTCGATGAAGCGCATGGCCGCGACATGCGGCTGGCGCCCGACGGCGGCAGCGGGGCGCGGCGACGGCAGCTTGAGGGCCTCGCCGTCGGGCCCTTGGATCTCGCGCACCAACGGGCGCTGCGGCAGCCAGACCGGCGGCGCCAGCCTGGCCGGCGTGCGGGCGATGCTTTGCAATTTTGTGTCGGTATAGGCGGGCATGATGTTCTTCCATCGAGATCGAAAGGGTTGCGTAGATGCCGAAGCGGCATCCTCTCCCCGTTCACGGGGAGAGGATGCCGGCAGGCAGGTGAGGGGCGGCGCGGCGTCGCCGATTACCTCTCCCAGGGGAAACCGCCCTGCCCGTGCGCCGGGCGAAGACGATGACCGTGCCGTCCTCGGTGCGGCTGCACGAAAGGCCCGCATTGCACGCGCCGAAATTCGGGGCCGGAGCCGTGAGGGGACGGCTCCGGCCGTTCCGGTCGCCGCCGCTGACGGCAGGGCCACCGGATCCGAGGCGCGAGCCTCGGGCTTCGTCCCGGCCGGGGAGGAGGACAGCCGGGACGGATGGGAAAGCGAGATGGAGCGTGGCTTGTGCATGGCTATATACAAGCATAACTCAAAAAATTATGCAAGCCATTCTTTCATGGACGAAACCGATTCTTATGTTTCAGATGGCGCCATGGCGAAAACCTCATTGTCGATCAAGGTCGGGGCGGCGATCCGCAAGGCGCGCAAGCAGCGCGGCCTGGTGATGCGCCATATTGCCGAGCACAACGACACCGACGTCGCCGCTGTCGGCAATTGGGAAACCGGCCGCAACCTGCCGAAAACCGAGAACCTTTTGAAGACCGCCGCCTTCCTGCGCGTCGACCCGGTGGCGCTCGGCAAGGGCGAGGTCGTCTTCCTCGACGACGCCGACAATGTCGCCGACGCCGAGATCGTCACCGACGCCGCCCCCCTGCCCGCCGGCCCGATGGACATCGAGCTTCTGGGTGCCGCGGTCGGCGGCGACGACGGTGACTTCACCTTCAACGGCGAGGTCGCCGGCTATGTCCAGCGCCCGCCCGGCATCGCCCATCTGCGCAAGGTGTTCGCGCTGCACGTGCTCTCCGACTCGATGGTGCCGCGCTACGAGCCCGGCGAGATGCTCTATTGCGGCGGCCGCGACGCTGTGCCCGGCGACCACGTGGTGATCGAGATGTTTCCCGAGGAAAACGAGCGCAACGGCAAGGCCTTCATCAAAAAGCTTGTCAAGCGGACCGCCGCCGAGTTGGTCGTCGAGCAGTACAATCCGCCGAAGTCGCTGACCTTCAACCGCTACGCGATAAAACACGTCTGGCGCGTCATCCCGCTCAAGGAACTGCTGGGGTACTAGGGCGGCGGCGGAGCGCGCCCTTCTCCCCTTGTGGGAGAAGGTGGATCGGCGCGTAGCGCCGAGNACACCCCTCATCCGACCTCGCTTCGCGAGGCCACCTTTTCCCACAAGGGGAGAAGGAATCGCCACTCCCCATCAAGCCCGCCTGGATCTCTCCAGCGGAACCTCGCGCTCGCCAAGCATCCGCGCCTCGGCGCGGCGCTGCTGCCGCTCGTCGATGAACGCCGCCTGGATCGAGACGGCCGCGCCCGGCAGGCCATCGGCGCGACAGGCCGAGCAGCGAAGCCGCCCCGACAGCGCCGCCAGCGGCGTCTGCGCGGTCACCCCGAATCGCCTCAGCTCCGCCGGCTTCCACCATCTGTTTCGACCGCAATCGATACACTCGACCGCGATCGAGACGACCTCGGCGATCGTTGCTTCCTTGCCCGGCAATGCCATCGTCCCTGATGCCTCAGTTCCTGTTTTGTTCACAACATTAGGGGTTTTTCCCGAAGAGTCGAGTCGGTTCCGCTCAACCCATGCAAAAGTTTAACTTGTTCCATTTTTTGAGTTATGCTTCCATGTGATATCCCAGATGAATGGGCGACGGGACCGGGTCTCCGTCGCGCCGCCGCCAGCCAAGGAGACGAAGATGGACGCCCTCTCCGCCCAGTTCGCCCGCGATTGCGGCTATACCAGCGACAGCCCGGCCATGCTCGCCGCCCTCGCGGCTATCCGCCTCGACGGCATAGGCCGGGCGCGCCTCGGCCATGGCCATCGCAAGGCGCTGGTCGACCGGCTGAAGCTCGGCGAGGCCTTGTTCCTGGCGGCGATCCGCCCGGCGCAGTCGGCTGAAGAGGCGCTCGAGGACGCCGCCCGCTTCATTGCCTGTTATCGCAACATGCCACGCTGGCGCCAGGAAAGGCGCGGCGCCGATCTCGCCCGCGCCAGGCAGCAGCTTCTGCTGGCGCGCTTCTTCCGCCGCTACGGCCACCGCCTCTGGTCACGGCAGGCGGCGTAAGCTGGAGGTCCGCGAGGCCATCAACCGCGAATGCCTGGCGCCGGTCGCCCAACGCGACGCGCCTGTCGCGCATGGCTGGACCGCACTTGCCGTCGCCAACACGTCTCCCCTCGATGAGCGAACTCGAGTTCCGTCGCGCACAAGCGCCCGATCTGCCGGCAATTGTCGCACTGCTCGCCGACGATGCGCTCGGCGCGAGCCGGGAGGACCCGTCGACGCCGCTTGCGCCGTCCTATTTCGATGCCTTCCGGGCAATCGATGCCGATCCCAACCAACTGCTGGCCGTGGCCGTGGAAGCCGGACAGGTGGTCGGAACCCTGCAGCTCAGCTTCATTCCAGGTATTTCCAGGAAAGGCGCCTGGCGCGGGCAGATCGAAAGCGTTCGCATCGCGCGGCAATGGCGGTCTCGCGGCATCGGCAAGCTGATGATCGAATGGGCGGTTGAAGAATGCCGTTCGCGCAACTGCAGCTTCGTTCAGCTCACGACCGACAAGAGCCGACGGAAGGCGCACGCTTTCTACGAGGGCCTCGGTTTCACCGCCAGCCATCTCGGCTACAAGATGGCGCTGTGGCGCTCGATCGGCTGATTGCCGAAGTCGGCGCCGCCCCTCATCCTCCTGCCGGCACCTTCTTCCCGCATAGTGACGGGGCGAAGGGGCTGGCCGCAACCTCGGCACCTTTTCTGCATCGCTGGAGGTTGGCGAAACCCTTTACGAAGACTGTCCTTCTCCCCGTCCCTATACGTCCCTATACGGGGAGAAGTGCCCGGCAGGGCGATGAGGGGCAGCGCAAACCTGAAGCGACTACCCTCCACCTCCTTGACAATCCGCCCTGTTTGTTCTCTTTATGTTCCACAAAAACCCACCCTCAAGGCAATGCGGCGTTCGAACCGCCGCGGGCGGACGGGCCGGATGGAAGCCAACATCCTCCACGCTGATCTGGACGCTTTCTATGCCTCGGTCGAACAGTTGCTCGACCCCGCCCTGCGCGGCAAGCCGATCGCCGTCGGCGGCGGCGTCGTCTTGGCCGCGTCCTACGAGGCCAGGGCTTTTGGCGTGCGTGGCGGCATGCCGGGGCGGCGCGCGCGTGAGCTCTGCCCCGGGCTGATTTTCGTCGGCGGCCATTTCAAGGATTATCAGCGGCTCGGCGATGCGGCTATTCAAGTGCTCGGCGATTTCACGCCGGTGGTCGAGCGGATTTCCATCGACGAGGCCTTTGCCGACGTAGCCGGCTGCACCCATCTGTTCGGCCCGCCGACCGAGATCGCGACAACCATCCGCCGCCGCGTGCGGGCTGAGCTTGGCTTGCCGATCTCGGTCGGCGTGGCGCGCACCAAGCATCTGGCCAAGATCGCTTCGCAGGTGGCCAAGCCCGACGGGCTGGTGGTGGTCGATCCGCGCCACGAGATGGAGTTTCTTCACGAGTTGCCGGTCGAGCTGATGTGGGGCGTCGGTCCGGTCGCCAGGGAGCGGCTGGCCGGCATTGGCGTGCGCACCATAGGCGAGTTGGCGAAGTTTAACGCCAAATCGCTGGAGCGCCTGCTCGGGCCGGCGGCGGGCGAAAAGCTCAACGCGCTGGCCTGGAACCGCGATCCACGAAAACTCGAGACGCAGCGTCGGGCACGATCGGCTGGCGCGCAATCGGCGCTCGGCAGGAAACCGGCCGAGGCAAAAATCTTCGTGCCCACCCTGCTGCATCTGGCCGACAGGGTCGCCACCAGGCTGCGGGCGAAATCCCGGCCCGGCCGCACGGTGACGGTCCGCGTCCGCTTTGCCGATCTGCGCTCGGTGACGCGTTCGATCACGCTCGACCAGCCGATTTCGGCAACCGCGATGCTGGCCGAGATCGCCGAGACGCTGGTGCGCAAGGTGCTTGTCGACCATCCGCACGAAAAGACCATTTCGCTGCTGGCGATCGCCGTGTCGCATCTGGAGAAGCAACCGGCCCTGCAGTTGGAACTGCCGCTCGGCCTCGATGACGACAGCCGCCGCCCCGGCACCAGCAAGGGCGCGGCGCGCTGGATCGCCGACCGCGCCGTCGACAAGATCCGCGACCGTTTTGGCTGGGAGGCGGTCGGCTACGCCTCGGTCACGCTCGGGCAGTCGCGATCGGTTCCTGACGCGTTTCGCGAGTTGGCCGAGAAGGAACTGTAGGGGAGTAGGGGAATAGGGGAATAGGGGAATGGCCCTTGGAATGGCCCCTTCTTGCCCACTGCCCACTGCCCACTGCCCACTGCCCACTGCCCACTGCCCACTGCCCACTGCCCACTGCCCACTGCCCACTGCCCACTGCCCGCTGCCCGCTGCCCACTGCCCTACTCCCCTACCCCCTACTCCCTACTCCCCTACTCCCCTCCCAGTGGCGCCACGGCCGGTCCGTTCAAGGCCGTGCCATCGATAGCAAAATGCGAGCCGTGGCAGGGGCAGTCCCAGCAGCGCTCGAGCGAGTTCCAGTGGACATGGCAGCCGATATGCGTGCATGCGGCCGAGCGCTTGTAGAGCGTGCCGTCGTCATCGCGAAACGCGGCGATCTTGCTGAACCCTTCGCGGACGATGGCACCTTCTCCCGGTCGCAGCTTGTCGACGGAATCGATCTCGCCGGGCGCGATATATTCGGCAAAGCTCTTGATCGCCGTCGCATTCTCCGACAGGTAATCGCCGATCGCGCCTGCCGTCTTGCGCGACGGCTCGTAGAGTTCGCGCCAGGGACTTTCCTCCTTCAGAATCAGGTCCGAAATCAACAGGCCGGCGACGACGCCATGGGTAATGCCCTGGCCGGAATCCCCGGTCGCCACAAAGACGCGGCTGTCGCCAGGATTGCGGCCGATGAACCCCGCATAATCGACGGGCTCCATCACCTGCCCCGACCACCGGTTGGTCTCCACGCCGACATCGGGCACCAGCCTTTTGGTCCAGGCCGCCAGGGCCGCGAAACGGTCGCCGGCATCGTCGGCCTGCCCTGTCTTGTGGTCCTCACCTCCGACGATCAGGAAGTCGGTCCGACCTTCGCCAGGCTGAAGCCGAACGTAGTGATAAGGGTCTTCAGTATCCCAATACAGCGCATCCGGAATGGTGTCGCCCGCGATCTCGAACGACATCGCGTAGGTTCGATACGGCGCTTGCTTGGTGTGGAGCGCGACCCGATCGTTGATCGGCGAGTTGGTGGCGACAACGGCCGATCTGGCAGACACGGTAAAGCCTGAAACCGTGGTTACACGCACGCCGCCATCAGTCTCCTCGACCTTTTCGACGATGGTATCAGCATAAAGCACACCGCCGCGCGCGCGGATGGCCGCGGCTAGCCCGCGGAGATATTTGAGCGGGTGGAAGGTCGCCTGATTGGCGTATCGAAGGACCTGCGCATCCGAAAAGCCTGCAAACGGCACGCCCTTGATCTTCTCGACGTCGACCCCGATTTTCAGAGCGGCGTCCAGTTCGCGCGTGATATCGGATTCCTGGCTGCCGGAAGCCGGAAAGAGAAAGCCGTCGAGGCGCCGGAAATCGCAGGCGATACGTTCCGTCTCCTGGATGGATTGGATACGGTCGATAGCGGCCGATTGGCTTTGGTAAAAGATCTGCGCCAGGTCCTCGCCGCGCAATTTGGTCAGCTCCGAAAAATAGTCATCGCAGATGGATGAAAGGTGCGCAGTGGTGCGAGCCGTTATACCGCTTCCGATCCGGCCGCGATCGAGGACAGCCACCTTCCGGCCGGCGACGGCCAGTTCGTAGGCCACCGACAGTCCGGCAATCCCAGAGCCGACGACCACGGCATCGACCTGTTCGCTTTGCCCGAGCGGCACCGCATCGGGCACGACTTCGGTCGCCGCCCAGAGCGATACAGTCCTTTCGTCGCTGACATTCATCGGCGGAACCTCCCATCCACGATATTCGGTAACGGATGCGAGAATTCAAAGTTCCTCGACGCTTTGAATGCCGACAGAGGCGGCCCTGGTCGTCAGACCAAAAGCGTTGCGCCGCCCCATGCGATCAGGGCGATGCCAGCTGCCCGGCCAACCCACGGGCCGGCAGGAAACGCCTTTTCAACCAGCACCAGAATGGCGAGCGCGGCAATCCACACCAGGTTCATGATGCCACCCACGAACAACAGCGCCATCAGCATCCAGCAGCATCCGACACAAAACGCTCCGTGCAATGCGCCGAGACGCAGCGCGCCAAGGGCGTGGGGACGCCAGTGGCGGGCAAGGAACGCCGTCGGTGCCCGGCAATGCGACAGGCAGGCGTTCTTGAAGGGCGAGAGCTGATAGATCCCCGCGCCGATCAGGACGATGGCTGAAAGCCAGCGGCTCTGCGAACTCATCATCGTCGCGGAAACGAAGGCTTCGCGTTCGAGCAGCCAATGCAATGCGGTTGCCGCGACGGAGAACCCCAGCCAGGCCAGGAGGTAGCCTGCCATGAACACGCCGGTCGGCGCGAGCTTGTCCTGGATCTCACCCTGAGCCAGCGCATGGCGATGCACGCGCGCATAGAGCAGGATGGTCGGCGCCGCACTCGGCGACATCATGGCGATCATCATGACCCACCACATGGCGATCATCAGCGCCCAGTTCGCGGCCTCCCAGGCCCGCGGCTCCGTCGCCATCGCGCTCATGTCCATGCCGGACATGTCCATGCCAGACATGTCCATGCCGGGCATGTCAGAAGACATATCGGAGGTGACGTCGGTTTGCAGGTGGGGAAATAGCGCGAGCCTCGACATCTCCCACGCATTCATGCCGATCCCTGCGCCGGCGGCGATGTAAAGCCAGGCCAGCAGGCACAGCGCCACCACGCCCGCAATCGTGATGACGCGGTCGCGCCTGAGCAGCCGTTCCAGTGGCGACGCGCCGTTCATGCGCCGCGTCAGGCTCGCACCACCCCGTGATTGTTGAGATGCAGCCGCGCGAACTGGCCGTAACTGTCCTTGGTGGTCACCTGAACCGGCCCGCTGGTTGTGCTCGAAGCGCTGCCGATCTCGGCGACCGCATATTCGAAGCCGTTCGGCAACACGATCTGGGCGCGCGAGTCCGCGCCCGTCACCTTGTTGCGGATTGGTTCGCCGACCGTTTCGATGTAGTCCTTGACGAAGATGCGGCCCCTGCGGCCGTCGACATCGAGGTCGAGATCGATCCTGGTGAAGACCGGCTCATTCATTTTTATCACGGTCGAGGCGTAGACGGCGAACATCGTCGCGAACGGATCGGTGTCCTGGCCGGTCATGATGCGCAGCAGCGCGTCACGCTGCTGGTCGGTTGCCTTCTCGTCGACGAAAGCGATGGCTTCGCCGTTGCCCTCGTGGATCGCCCCGGGCCATTTGAAGATCGCGGCGATGCGCAGGCCGTCGAGAACGGTCTCGCCATGATGACCTTCGTCGATCTGGATACCGGCCACGGCATGGCAATGGCCCTTGTCGGGCAGCGCATTGAATTGACAGTTGCAGCCATATTCGCAGGTGCAATTGACGAGTTCGCGTCCCTTGATTTCCCAAGACGTCATGCTGTCCCCCTGATCCAGAAATATTAGACGATCATCATACACCTGGACTCTTCCCTCTCAAAGGCGCACCCTTAAAACGGCGAAACCCAAGCGAGAGTTTCGTCCAAGGCTTCACATGTTTGAGATGCGCCGCTGATTTCTTGACCTGTCCGGATAATCTTCGGGTGGGGCAAACGCTCATTGCGCCTATCCGTGTTCAGGCTGCGGCCCAAGGCACGTGCAGCCTGTTTCGGGATCAACTGGGAGGAAACAACATGCCTGATATTCAACGCAGAGAACTTCTCGTTCAGGGAAGTGCTGCCCTTGCCGCAATTGCTGCTCTCTATACCTCGCGTCGGGCTTACGCTTTTCCAACACGGGCGAGCGAGGAGGTTATTCGGTGGCTGGACCAGCCGACCGAAAATCCCGATCCGGTCGGCATCCAGAAGCAGCTTGTCTGGGAGGATCTGGATAGCTGGATAACGCCAAACGACAAGTTCTTCAGCATCTCGCATTTCAATCGACCAACGATCGACGAGAAGACATGGTCGATGGAGATCGGCGGCCTGGTCAAGAAGCCCTTGAAACTGACTCTCGCCGACATCAAGGCGCGGCCGCGCCAGGAGGTCGTTTTCACAGTGGAATGCTCGGGCAACCACGGTTTTCCGTTTTTCACCGGCGGCATCGGCAATGCCCGCTGGGCAGGGACGCCGCTCGCCCCGATCCTCGAGGAAGCCGGCGTTCTGGAAGATGGGATAGAGGTCGTCTTTTTCGGCACTGACACCGGCGAGGTCGCCATCCGCGACGTCAAGATGCAGCAGAACTTCGCGCGCAGCATGTCGCTTGCCGAAGCGACGAACCCAGACAATCTGCTCTGCTACGAAATGAACGGAGCCGCCTTGCCGGCGGCCAATGGTTTTCCGCTGCGGCTGATTGCTCCGGGCTGGTATGGCATCGCCAACGTCAAGTGGCTGGAGCGCATCGAGGTGCGCGACACCCGCTTCATGAGCCTTCTGATGGCGCGTGACTATGTCACCATCCGGGAGGAAGAGCGCAATGGCGAGACCGTGTGGACCGAGGACTCAGTCGGACGAGCGCTGATAAAGTCCGCGCCCGCGAAGGTCACCCGCAAGGACTCGGACTACCGCATCGTTGGGGCAGCCTGGGGGGCACCGATCGATCGGGTCGAAGTGCAAATCGATCAAGCGCCATGGGCACCGGCGACCATCGACCGCAGCGAGGAGGCCGAACACGCCTGGAAGATCTGGTCCCTGGATTGGCCAAATCCGTCGCCTGGAGAACACACGGTGACCTCGCGCGCGGTCAGCACCACGGGACAGGTTCAACCGGCAATGGACGATCCCTTGATTGCCAAGAAACACACATACTGGGAAAGCAATGGCCAGGTGACGCGCCGCGTGCGTGTCGTTTGATAGACTTTGCGGGAAGGTGAAGCAGGCAGCGCCTGATCGCAGACTGGTTGCCAGCGTCAGTCCTTGGATGCCGTGATGACGAGCGCCGGCATGTCGAAAGCGACGGCGCCGGCTGCTGTCACGTAAGGCATAAGTGCCCGCTCGGCCTCCTCCAGGAGCCGCTTGAACTGCTCGTTGTCCAAAAGCCCGCCCAACGTCCAGATGCAGGCTCTTTCAGTCGAGATCAGCGACTCGATCGAGGCAAAACGGACCGTTCCGCGGTGACGCTTCACCTCGGCACGCTCTATGCCTGCCTTCGCGCAGAGCGAGCGCAGTAACTCCGCATTGCCGAGCACAAAGGGCGCGCGGAACGCGTTCGCAACGTCGGCTCCAAACAGCCGTTCAAGCATATCCGCCACTGCGGCATAGCCGGGCGACTGGTCGAGCGGTCCGCAGACCGCGACGGCGAGCCGGCCGCCGGACTTAAGCACGCGCATCATTTCCCGCAGTCCGGCTGCTCGATCGTCGAAGAACATCAGGCCGAACTGGCTGACCGCGGCGTCGAAGCTTTCATCCGGGAAAGGGATCTGCTCGGCGCGCCCTTCTCGCCAATCGATGCGAGTGCTTTTGCGGCGGGCAACGCAAAGCGTATCGGGATTGGGATCAAGCCCGACCACCTTGCCCTCCGCGCCAACGCGGTCGAGGGCCGCGAGCGCCAGCACACCCGTACCGCAGGCAATGTCGATCACGCAGTCGCCCCTCCCTATTCGCGCCTCGGCGGCGACGATAGGCCCCCATTGTCGGAACAGCGCTGGAACGAACAGTGAGTCGTAGATTTCAGCCGGAGTTTTCGATATCTTGCCCCGGCGGGTCTGGGCCGCCGCTTGCTCCGGTCCCTGCGTTGCACCTTCAAGGAACACTGCGTTGGATCGGGTTCCGGCGACGCGTAGCGCCTTCAGCGGCTCGTATTCGGGCGATGAATACCAGCGCCGGGCATGCTCGCCATCGGCAAATTCGACGATGACCGGATAGACCGGCTGCCAGTCTCCTTCGACAAGGTCGGATTTCCCGCCCAGCACCAGATAGCGCCCTCCATACTGTTCAACCGTTGCAAAGACCCCTGCCAGATACTGCTCGACCTTGGCCTGGTCGGTGATTTCACGCACGTCGAAGAAGCAATAGGTAGACATGGCCGACCTCCGTTGATCGCATGGACTCCACGGGATGCGCGGTGGATATACTGTTCGGCGCATAGTAGACTTGGCCATGGGCACGCTCCATGACCCAGCGTCTCGATCGCTTGCTGCAGCGTCCGTTCTGGCGCGATCGCCTGGGCGGCCACCGGAAGAGGTCGTTGCCGATGCCGCACCTTCGGCCGCGCCGGACAAGGATGTGCTTTCGGATGTGCTGCGCGTGGTAAAGCTCACCGGCGCGCTTTTCTTCTGGGTCGATGCCTCTTCGCCCTGGAGCGTGGAAGTGCCGCGGGCGGGTTCATTTGCCCATCTTATCCTGCCGCGCGCCCAACATGTGATTTCCTACCACATCATCACCCAAGGATCGGGCTCGGTCAGCATCGGTGACGATCCGCCGATGGAGTTTGCCGAAGGCGACATACTTGTGATCCCGCATGAGGATTCGTACGCGATGTGCAGTGCGCCCGGAGTGCGGTCAGGTTTGAGCCAGGAAGATTCGCTCGACTTCTTTCGCGCCATGGCGGCCGGACAACTGCCCTTCGTGGTCAACGAAGGCGGCGACGGCCCCCTTCTGGCTAGATATGTCTGCGGTTTCCTTGGCTGCGATGCACGGCCGTTCAATCCTCTGCTTGGGGCCCTGCCTCCGCTGATACGCATCCGGCGCGCGGCCGGCACACCGAGCGATCTGCTCGACCGGCTGATCGAGCTAACGCTGGCAGAGGTGTCCGTTCAACGGCCAGGCGCTGAATGCATCCGCCTGCGTCTCAGCGAGCTGATGTTCGTTGAGGTCGTTCGCCGCTATCTTGAGGCACTGCCGCCGGAGCAGACCGGCTGGCTGGCCGGCTTGCGCGACCCCGCCGTCGGCCGGGCTGTTGCGCTTGTCCACGAGAATCCGGCGCGTGGCTGGACAATTGAAGAACTCGCACGCGAAACCGGCGTCTCGCGGTCCGTCCTCGCGGCCCGCTTCACGCGTCTCGTCGGCTGCCCACCGATGCAGTATCTCACGCGATGGCGCGTACAACTGGCCGCACGACTGCTCACTGATGGGCTGGCCAAAGTCTCGGCGGTCGGGCGTGATGTCGGCTACGAGTCCGAAGCGGCCTTCAGCCGGAGCTTCAAGAAGCTCGCGGGCGTCTCGCCGGCTGGCTGGCGCGACGGCCGGCGCGGATAGCGGGCGGCCGGAGGCCGACCCTCCCCTACCCCTCCATCGTGCTGATCTCGGCATCGATCAGGCACCAGGGCGCATAACGAAAATCGCGGATCTGGACGACCCGCTCCTCCCGCCATTCGACCAGCATGAAGCCGCGCACCGCGCCGTCCGGCTCCTGCGGGTTGCGGATCAGGATCGCCGGCCGGCCGTCGACAAAACCCAGCGACAGCGCCCAGTCGCTGATGCGCTCGTAATTGCCGAAATAGGTCGACACTTCAGCCTTGCCGCGCATGCGGAGCCGGCTGACCAATTCGAGCTGGACATCCTCGGCGATCAGCGCCCTGACCGCGTCGAAGTCGCGCGCGTTGAACAGATCGACATAGCGGCGCAGCCGCCGCTCGTCATCGGCGTCGAGCCTGGGCGCGACGACGTGCTCAGGCTGCGACGCCAGCAGGCGCAACTGCGCCCGCCCGCGATGCGGCGCCGCCTTGGTGGCGGCCAGCGTCGCGCCGGTCACCTCGCAGGTCTCATGCAGCGAAAGGCCGAGCACGTCGACCAGGATCACGGCGCTGCGCTGCGCCACCGAGAGCTGCATGAAGCTGCGCAGGCCGGCCGCCGCGGCGAGCCTTGAGTCGGCGCTGCCGGAAGGATCCTCGATCGTGGTCATGTCGGTCTCGGTCATGCGCGACCTTTCCCGATGGCGCCGGCGCAGATGGTCCTGCGCGGCATTATGGGCGATGCGAAACAGCCATTGCTCGGGCCGCTCGACGGTCATGCTGCCGTCGACCGCCTGCAGCGCCTTGATCAGCGTCTCCTGCACGATGTCTTCGCCGTCGATCACCGAGCCGGCCATGCGGGCGCAGTAGCGGTGCAGCTTTGGGCGGAACCCGGAGAGCATCGACTCCAGCGCAGGCCGATCGAATTTCGGTTGGATCACGGCGTCCATTCTATCCGGCCTTGCTCTCCTCAAGCACACGGTAGTTGCCGATAATTTTGGCAGGCGACCGCTTGACCGGCGTCGAGCGCCGTTCCGCATGGTTTTGCGTGAACGCCTCGAAGGCCGCAAGCCCGGTCAGCGCGGATGTGTCATTTCCCTCGCCGACGACATGGACGAACTCGCCGTCGTCGAGTTCGAGCACGAGATAGCGCACGCTCTGCGGCGCCGTTTCATCCAGCGTCTCGAACACTTTTGCCACCAGCGCGCGGTTCTCTTCCAGCCCGGTGTCTTTCACGCTGTAGCGAATGAGTTTGTAGCCCATGGTTCGTCTCCTGAATGGTTGGTCTGAGCAGAAGACGTTTCGCGTTCCCGAAAAGATTCTCGCACGCTATAAATTTTTTCGGCCGCCCGGATCGACTTCCACCTGCGGACGGCTAGGCGGCAGCCATCGAGGAGCAGGAGCGACGACCATGCACATCCAGTTTGCCGAACTGCCGGTATTCGACCAGGACCGCGCCAAGGCGTTCTACACCAGGCATTTCGCCTGCAAGGTGACGGCCGACGAGAAGATGGGCGATAGCGGCTGGCGCTGGATCGAGCTGAAATTTCCCGACGCCGTGACGAACCTGCATTTCGTGAGGCGCGCCGACGACACGCCAGGCGCGGAGCCGGTGCTGGTGCTGGTCGACGACGATGTCGAGGCGACGATCGCGGCGTTGAAGGCGGGCGGCGTCGAGATCATCACCGAACCGCAGGAGGCGCCCTGGCAGCCAGGCCGCACGGTGGCGGAATTTCGCGACAGAGAGGGCAACCGCATGGTGATCGGCAGCCAATGAGCGGGTGCAGCCGGAAAACGGCCACTTAAGCAGCCCCGGCTTTGTGCGCCAAAGCATGCCTCGGCTGGTAAAGGCCAAGCGAGCCGCCACTGGGAAGCGAGACATGCGTGAGCAGGCCCCAGCCTTCATCGGTGACCGAAGTGCATTCAACATCGTGCGATTTCAGCTCTTGGATTGTGGCATTGATGTCTTCGCACATGAGATAGACTTCGTGGCTGTCGACTTCGGCGGCCGGGTGAACGGCAATCTCGGCCGGCGGCAATGCGAAGATCAACCAGCCTTCGCCAGCATCGACTGCTGGAAAACGTAGGACATTGCGAAAAAATGCGCGGTCTGCCTCGGCATCCGTGCTGTAGATGATCATGTGTGCGCCGGAAATCATGGCTCCTTATCTCCCTGAAAGTGATGCGAACAAACAAGCTATTGCCGTTGCAAACGACGTTTCCGCCGTCGACACAGCCGCTCGATATCGGCCAGCTTCAGTTGGATATAGGTCGGCCGGCCGTGATTGCAGGTGCCGGAACCCGGCGTTGCTTCAAAGACCGACGCCTGCCAGACCTCACGCTATCAGCGGAAGAAGCTGGAGATGCTGTTGGCGCAGCTGCCGCCATTACCCGGCCATCGGCTTTGGGTCGACCTGGCGCGCGTTTTGGCTCTGGTCGGCGACGGGGGCGGCTGGGGCATCGATCCGGCTCAGAATGTGATCCGAGATGCCGCGCGCGATCTCCCGCTCGCCCATGATGATCAGGTCGGCGCCGAACTTCTTCAGGTAATCCACTTCGGCATCGGAATGCGCACGGGCGATGATCTCGAGCCTTGGATTGATGGCATGGGCTTGCTCGATGAGATTGCCGCTCTCGAACGGATTGGGAATGGCGCTGATCAACCACCGGGCCGAGGCAACGTTGGCCGCCTCAAGCAGGCCCGGCTGGGCGGCATTTCCCGCAATGACATCAACGCCGCGGGCGCGCAGCTGTTCTACTATCACTTGCCGTTCCTCGATCACCAGGTAAGGCTGCCTTGCCTTTTGCAACGTCTCCGCGACCAGGCTTCCGACCCGTCCATGGCCGACAAGCACCGCGTGGTCTGTCAGGCTGGTAGCCGCGAGTTCGGGCGGTTCGGATTTGCCTTCTTGCGTGGCGATGGTTCGCTCTCGTGCTTTCAGCCACGGCGTCAGCCGATCCAACGCCGCAAACAGCAGCGGGTTGACGAGGATCGAAAGGATGGCTCCGGCAAGCACCAGGTCACGTCCAGCCTCTGGAAGAAGCGCGAGGTCGACACCCAGTCCCGCCAGGATGAAGGAGAACTCGCCGATTTGCGCCAGGCTTAGGCCGAGTGTCAGGGCCACGTGGGACGGATAGCCGAACATCAATGCGATGGCCGATGCGGCCGTGGCATTGCCGATGACGATGATCAAAAATGTCACGCCGACGAGCAGCGGCTGCTCGACCAGGATCATCGGGTTGAACAGCATGCCGACGGAGACGAAGAAAAGCACGGCGAATGCGTCGCGCAGCGGCAGCGTTTCCTGAGCGGCCCTTTGGCTCAACTGGGATTCGGCAAGGATCATTCCTGCGAAAAACGCCCCAAGAGCGAACGAGACGCCGAACAGCTCGGCTGCCCCGAAAGCGACACCAAGGGCGATCGCCAGCACGGCCAAACGGAAAAGCTCTCGCGAGCCAGTGTGAGCAACGTAGTGAAGGATCGGCGGAATGACACGTCGCCCGACGACAACCATGATCGCGAAGAAAGCCGCCAATTTGCCCAGCGTCAGCCCGAGCGCGCTCCAGATGGTCTGCGGCTCAAACAATGTGAACAGGTCATTGCCGTTAAGGTTTGGCCCGTTGAAATTGCCACCGAGCACACCGGCGAAGGCCGGCAACAGCACGAGCGCGAGGATCATGGCGAGGTCCTCTACGACCAGCCAGCCGACTGCGATGCGTCCGCCATCGGTTTCGAGCTGCCTCATTTCCTGCAGCGCCCGTAGGACCACGACTGTGCTTGCAACCGACAGGGCCAGCCCAAACACCACTCCGGCTCCGATCGGCCAGCCGATCGCCTGCGTCACGAGGAGCCCGAGCATGGTCACCAGAGCCATTTGACCGATAGCGCCGGGAATCGCGATCTTTCTTGCCGACAGCAGATCGTTCAGCGAAAAATGCAGCCCTATGCCAAACATCAGCAGGATCACGCCGAGCTCGGCGAGTTGGCGCGCCAGCGCCTGGTCGGCAACGAAGCCGGGCGTGAACGGGCCAATCAAGACACCAGCCACGAGGTAGCCGACCAGTGGCGACAGGCGAAGTCGGTTCGCCAACGTGCCGAGGATGAAGGCGAGTCCGAGGCCGGCGACAAGGGTTGCGATAAGTGGCGCCTGAGGCATCTTCTCAATCCGGTTTCCGGCCACGTTTGGCGCTCGGGTCAAGCCTTGCACGAGCCAGAGATAATGGACCCGGGGATAATGGACTAAGACGCGGCGGTCTCAACATCTTTCGCGCGGCGAACGGAAACGCGCCGGTCGGAGCGACCGTTAGTGGCTGTCGTGCTCGCCGTGGGGATGTCCATGGCGATGATCGGCAACCGCGTTCGCCAATCTAATATTCGCCGCCGCAAGCGCCGGCATGTGCTCGAACAGCTGGTGCTCCAGCGCTGCAATGATCGTCTTCGCTTCGCAGACGGGCAGGCTTTCTTCCACGGCGATGGCAATGTCGGCGTGCAGCCTGTGACCGATCCACCGCGCCTTGGCCTCGACAATGCGCGCTGCCGGCACATGCGCGGCGGCATGGTGGATGTCGCCGATGACATCAGGATCTATACCGTCGAGCATGCGGGTCAGCACCGAGCGCGCCGACTGCCAGACGATGCCGAAGATCGCAAGCGTGATGAGCAGGCCGACGATCGGGTCGGCCAGCGCAAAACCGAGCCAGACGCCGAACGCTCCGAGGACCACGGCAAGGCTGGTCAGGCCGTCGGTGCGAGCGTGGTAGCCGTCGGCAATGAGTGCGGCGCTGTTGATTTCGCGGCCGACGCGGATGCGGAACACCGCGACGGCCTCGTTGCCGAGAAAGCCGACAATGCCCGCCGCCGCCAGCCAGCCCAGATGCGTCACCACGCGTGGATTGATCAAACGGTCGATGGCCTGGTAACCGGCGACGATGGCGCTGAACAGGATGATCGCGACGATGATGATCCCAGCCAGGTCCTCGACCCGGCCCAGGCCGTAGGTGAAGGTCGGCGACGGCTTGCGCCGGGCCAGCAGGAAGGCGATCCACAGTGGAATGGCGGTGGTGGCATCGCCGATGTTGTGGACCGTGTCGGCCAGCAGCGCCACGCTGCCCGACAGCGCGACCACGACCATCTGCATCGCCGCGGTGATTGCCAGGATGACGAACGACCATTTTATCGCCCAAATGCCTCGGTCGGTCGTCGCAATGGTCGCATCGATGACCCCGTGGCTATGCGACCCGCTCACATGATCGTGATGGCCATGACCATGCGCGGCGTGATCGCGCGGCCCGAACCCGAACCAGTCGAGGATGCGCGCGCCGAGCACAGGCATTTGACGGCTCACAAATATTTCGCCAGTTGCTTGAGTTCCGCCAGCGAGTTGCCGCCCGCTTCCGCGGTGTCCGCCAGGCAATGCTCGATATGATCGTGGATCAGTTCGCGCTTTGCGCTGCTGATGGCGCTCTCCACGGCGTGGAGTTGTTGCGCCAGATCAACGCAAGGACGATGCGCCTCGAACATCGACAGCACCGCCGCAAGGTGGCCCTGCGCGCGCTTCAGGCGCTTCACGATAGCCGGATGCGAACGATGGATGCCTTCGGACATGCCTGTTTTGTATCCTCCCCGGGAGGATCCAGTCAAATCTTCTTTTGAGCTCACCTTGCCGGCGAGTCCGTCACAAATCGAAGAATGACGGCTAGCCATCTCCTGCGGGTAACCCGCCGGCGGCGGCGGCCCGTATTATTTCGTGACCATGTTGCGCCGGAACCTTCCCCTCGCACCAGCGTTCGGGGCGCTGTATTCGCGATGCCTTATTTTTGGGCAAACATGATAGGCGACGGGCGAATAGCGGTGGGGAGGCAAAAAGCATGGGTCGGGGAGGAGCATGTTGTCATGTCGAACCGTGAAATTGGAACGTCCCACACATTGGGGCTGCGCATCGCTGATCTCAAAGCCAGGATGCGGAGCGCCCGGATTACCGAGCACGAGATGAAAATTTTTCAGAAGGTAGCCGCTGTCATGGGAGCAGGTGAAGGCTCCCTGCGGATCGATGCCGACGACCTGATTGCCGCATCTTTCGTTGTCGAGGACGAGCCCAGGGCAAACTGACGATCGTGGCGCCCCCGGCGATCAGCGTCGGGGCGCGTGCGAGGCTCGAAATGTTGGCGCTCTACGGCGCCCCCTCTGTCCTGCCGGACATCTCCCCCACAAGGAGGGAGATCGGCAGCTTTGCCAACCGCGCCTCTTTTTCAAAGTTGGGCGATTGGCGGAACCAGTGATAACGGCCGATCTCCCCCCTTGTGGGGGAGATGTCCGGCAGGACAGAGGGGGGCGCTGTCCCGCCAACTTTGCCATGATGTCCGGAGGCGACCTGTCGCAACGGAGGGCCGCAGCTCACACGTCCGGATACTCCTATCGAGAAATCCAGATATCCACCCCGGCGGCTTTCTGTTAGCAAATATTCACCTCAGGTGGCGGGGAAGACCTGACTTGCCGGAACGATCACGCAAAACTATGGCGCCACGGCCGAACGCCGGCTGGCCACGCCCCTCGCCTAGCGCCGGAGCCAGTCCGCCAGGCGTCAGCCTTTGCCGTGCGCTGTCAAAGCTCGGCCTGTGCTCGCGCAAGCAGGCGGAAATTCTGGTCGCCGAAGGGCGCGTCCGGGTCGCCGGCAAAATCGTGCGCAACGGCTCGCTGCGCGTCGATCCCGGCCGCGACCGCATCGAGGTCGACGGCAGCCGCGTCGTCGCCGAGCGCAAGGTCTATCTGATGATCAACAAGCCGCGCGGCCTGGTCACCACCCGCAACGACCCGCAGGACCGCGGCACCGTCTACGACTGCCTGGCAGAGCTCGACCTGCCCTTCGTGTCGCCGGTCGGCCGCCTCGACAAGGCCAGCGAGGGCCTGCTCTTGATGACCAACGACACGCGTTTCGCCCAGCGCCTGCTCGACCCCGCCTCGCACGTCGCCAAGATCTATCACGTCCAGATCGGCGCCCTGCCCGACGCGGCCCTGCTGGCGCGGTTGCGCGCCGGCGCCACGGTCGATGGCGAAGATTTGACGGCGCGGTCGATCGACATCCTGCGCAGCGGCGCCAGCACCGCCTGGCTGGAAATCACACTCGACGAGGGCCGCAACCGCCACATCCGCCGGCTGCTCGGCGCGCATGAGGTCGAGGTGCTTCGCCTGGTGCGGGTGGCGATCGGCCGCTTGCAGCTCGGCGACCTCGCCAGGGGCAAGGCCCGCCACCTCACGGCCGAAGAACTGGCGCTGTTTCAAGGCTGAGCGAAGGCGCCGAAGCGACCCGGCAAAGCGGAACGGCACCCCATCGCTTCAGGTTGGCGCTGCCCCTCACCTGCCTGCCGGCATCCTCTCCCCGTATAGTGACGGGGAGAGGGCACTCTCTTCGCCGGTTTCGCCAATCACCAGCGTTGCAGAATATTCACCTAGGTCGCCGCCAGCCACTTCTCCCCGTCACTATACGGGGAGAAGTGCCCGGCAGGGCGATGAGGGGCGGCGCCGACTTCGATAATTCGTCGCCTCTAATGCGAACGCGCTATGTCCCGCCCCGCTACTCGGCCGGGACCGGGCTGAGGCCGGGATCGCCCATCGCGTGCGGCCTGGTTTCCTTGCGTGCCGACGCCCGGGCGAGCACGCTTTGCCGGTTGACCGATTTGCGCTCGGCATCGATGCGTTGGATCAGGATTTCCGCGCGTTCGATCGACCCGAGCAGGGCCAGGATCGTGCCGCGTTCGGCGGCGCCTGCATTGGGTCCGAGCGCCAGCGTGCGGGCACGCAGTTCCTCGACCTCCGGCAGATTGACATGTCCGGCCGGCACCTTCGGGTCGGAGATGCCGTAAGTCGGCAAGATCTGTCGCAGCGAGGCATCGAGCTTGCTCAGCCCGACGTCGACGATGGCCTGCGCCGGACCGCTGAACTTCTCGCGCCTGACGCGGCGCGCCACCTGATGCATCGATTCCGTCAGGGCGGCGGTGAAGTCGGCTTCCTCGATCAGGCTGGCGATCAGGTCGAGCTGGTCGTAGGGCAGGTCTTCCTTCATCAATTCGGCGGTGTAGGCGCGGATGTCGCGGCTGAGGATATCGGTTGCGAGGTAGTGCTCGCCCGGATCCGACGGCGCCTTCTTCGACGAGCGGGCGATGTCGAGGAACATGGCGCCGGCTTGCAGATGGCGGGCCGTCTCCTGCTGGACAGCGGGAACGGCCTTGGCGAAATCGCCGGCCAGCTTGCGGTCGAGGAATCGCGGCGTCGAGAAATCTTCCGTGTCCTCGGCATCGGTGTGACCGACACGCGACAGGACCCGCTCGAACACCCCGATGAACGGAAACAGCAACAACGTGTTGAAGACGTTGAAGAAGGTCGAGTAGAGGCCGACCGCGACCGGCACCAGGGGAAAGGTCTCCTTGCCGTCGACGATCACCGGAATGGCGGGATCGCCGCCGAAGAACTGCATGGCCCATTCCAGGACCTGCATGGAGACGAAGAACAGCGGGATGGTGATGCACACGCCGATGATGTTGAAGGAGATGTGGGCGTAAGCGGTGCGCTTGGCGTTTTTCGAAAGATTGAGCGAAGCCATCCACGAGGTGATCGTGGTGCCGAGATCGGCGCCGAGCGAGAAGGCGACGGCCGTCGTCCAGTCGAGAATGCCGGCGGCGCCAAGGCCCATGACAATGCCGATCGTCGCCGAGGACGAATGGATCATGGCGGTCACGCCGGCGGCGATGAACACGCATTTGAGCAGGTTGAGGTAGGAGTCGGCCGTCAGCGTTTGCAGCAGGGCCATGACTTCGGGCAGGTTGCGCAACGGGCGCAGGCCGCCGGTCATCAGGTTGAGGCCATAGAAGATCAGCGCGAAGCCCATGCCGGCAAGCGCTATGTTCTTGACCTTCTCGCTTTTGGCAAAGCAGTAGATCAGCGAGAACACGCCGGCCAGGATCAGCCCGAGCGGACCGAGCGGCAGGGCGATGAGCCCGTTGCCGAGCGTGGTGCCGATATTGGCGCCCATGATCACGCTGATCGCCGGTCGAAGCGCGATGACGCCGGCATTGACCAGGCCGACGACCATGACGCTCATCGCCGTCGACGACTGGATGACGCCGGTGATCAGCGTTCCCGCCAGCACGCCCTTGATCGGCGTTCCGGCGGCCTTGGCGAGAAAGGCGCGCATCCGGTTGACCGACAGCGCCTGGATGCCGTTGGCCATGAAGTCGAGGCCGAGCATAAAAATGCCCAACCCGCCGATCACCGGCACGAGGATGTCCTTGAAGATATCGATGTCCATGTCACGCAGTCCCCAACAAGCCGCCATCACGGCGCGATATGAATTTCAGTTCAGGCGCTGCGCGAAGCAGCGGCCTGGCTCTTCCGCTCAGTTTCCGACCGGCTCCAGCCTTGCCCAGTATTGCTCGATCCGGGCGACGAGCGCCTTCGGCAGCGGCACGTAGCCGAGCGCGGCGGCGTCATCAGCGCCGTGGGCGAAGGCGAGCCGGAAAAGGTCGTGCACGCGGCGATAGCGATGTTCCGAACGGCCCGAGACCTGAACGACCGCGAACACCGCCGTGCTGATCGGATAGGCGGCATCGCCGTCTCGATCGGTCAGCGAGGCGAAGAAGTCGGTCGTTTGCGCCCAGTCGATGGATGTCGCGGCAGCTTGCACGCCCTGCGGCTCCGGCTTGACGAACTTGCCGGCTCTGTTCTGGATCAGCGCGTAGGCAAGGCTGGCGCGCTGGGCCTGGCCGGATTCGGCATAGGCGATCGCGCCCTTCGTGTCGTGCACGGCTTGGATGAGGTTCTGTGTGCCTTCCGCGTCAGTGCCGAGCGGCCACGAGATCAGTGTATTTGCGCCGTATTTGGCCTTCCATTCATCGCTGACCGCCGACAGATACTGCGTGAAGACAAAGGTCGAGCCGGAGCCATCCTTGCGGTGAACGACGCTGATCCTGAGATCGGGCAGCGTCACATCCGGATTCACCGCCTTGATCGCGGGATCGGACCATGACTGGATCTTGCCCAGATAGATGTCGGCCAGCAGCGGCCCGGTCAGGCGAAGGCTTCCCGGGCCGATGCCGTCGAGATTGACGACGACGGCGATGGCGCCCATCACGATCGGAAACTGCTGTCGGCCGGCCTTCTTGAGTTCGGCGCCATTGATCGGCGCATCCGTCACGGCAAAGTCGATATCCGGCTGATCGAGACGCAGGACGCCGGCGAGCGAGCCGACGATTTCATAGTCCACCTTCCAATCGGGCGAGACATAGTCGCCGCCGTCGGCGCGGGCGTTCTCGTAGGCCGTTGCCCATTTGCCGATGATCGGGGCGGCCAGTGTCGATCCGGCGCCGCGGATAGGCTCGGCCTGTGCAGCGGCCCCGATCATCAAGGCAACAGCCAGCGTGATGGCGCCGCTTAACTTCGCCGATTTGCGCCGTAGTGACGCAAAGCTTGCTGGAAACATCATGGCGATCCCCGACGCGCGAACAAATAGCTAGTTTTCAGTCTTGGCAGATATCAACAGTCATCCGCCCGGCGAACGAACGCCGGCAGAGAAACAACCCGCTCACCGTATGAACCTTGGTTAACGATTGGATGACAAAGATCTTTGCGGGTGAGATTTTTATTTTTCCGCGATTGCCGCGGTTGCCTGAAGAATTGTTCGGCAGCCAATCGCTTCAGCTTTGCGCTGCCCCTCACCTGCCTGCCGGCACCCTCTCCCCGTATAGTGACGGGGAGAGGGGCGCTCTCATCGATGGTTTCGCCAATCACCAGCGTTGCAGAATATCCGCCACGGTGCGACCAGTCCCTTCTCCCCGTCACACGGGGAGAAGTGCCCGGCAGGGCGATGAGGGGCGGCGCCGACTCCGACAACAGATCCCCTTGGCACGAAGTTGCTGGTCGCCTCCACGCAGGGACAGCCCTATTTCGCGTCGTGGAAGATAATGCCGACGGTATGGCGCATGCCGGAGCGAAGCCGGCTGACGCCGTGCCTGAGATTGACGCGGTAGCTGCCTTTGCTGCCCTGCACCGGACGATTGTGGACCGCGAAGGCGACTGCATCGCCCTGGCGCAGCGGCACCACCTCGGCGCGGCTCTGCATGCGCGGACGCTGTTCCGTCAGCACGAACTCGCCGCCGGTGAAGTCCTTGTCCGGTTCCGACAGCAGGATTGCCACCTGCAGCGGGAAGGCAAGCTCGCCGTAGAGATCCTGATGCAGGCAGTTGAAGTCGCCGGGACCATATTGCAGCAGGAGCGGCGTCGGCCGCGTCTGGCCCTGCTCGTGGCATTGCTTGAGGAACGCGGCGTGTTCGTCCGGGTAGCGCTGCGCGACGCCCATGCGTTCGTTCCAGTCGTTGGCGACGGCGGCAAGGCGCGGATAGAGCGCGGTGCGCAAGCCGCCGATCAGCTCGGGCAAGGGATAGCGGAAATAGTGGTACTCGCCCTTGCCGAAGCCGTGCCGCGCCATGTGGACATGGCTGCGGAAATGGCTTTCGTCGGGATACAGCCCGGCGATCTCCCGGCATTCTTCTGGTGTCAGCAGCTTTTCCATCACCGCGCAGCCATAGAAGCTCATCTCCTCGGCCAGTGCCTGCCAGTCATATCCGGCGACGCGCGCTTCCGCCGATCGGACCGCTGCTGCTGGAACCGTGTGCATGGTCATAGCTCTGCTCCTCTGGCTTCATCGGCTTCTGCCATCAGATGGGTGAAGCAGCGCACACAAACCACCCGTTTCCTGCCAACCGGTTTAGGCACAACGCAAGGTTGCCATGGATCAGCTTCACCGCCGCGACGCAGCATGGATTTTAGCAAAATCGAGCCCATATCCCTGATAGGGAGCTTTGAGCGTGAAACTCGCGCGTGTAGCCCTGATTGCCGCGGCTTTTGTAGCCGCTGTGGCTGTTTGTTCTTCTTCCGCAGCAACAGGAGAAGCAAACGGCCAGGGGAGGACTGCGCTGCGCATCGAGATAGACGGCGCCATCGGTCCGGCGAGCGCCATGCAGTTCGAGGAAGCGCTGGCGGTGGCCGCAGAACGGAACGCCGAGGTTTTCATCTTGCAGATGAACACGCCGGGCGGGTTGGTCACCAGCATGCGTGAGATCATCGCCGACATCCTCGCCTCCCCGGTTCCCGTCATCGGCTATGTCGCGCCCGCCGGCGGGCATGCGGCGAGCGCCGGAACCTACATCCTCTACGCAACCCATGTGGCGGCGATGGCGCCCGGCACCAATCTGGGCGCGGCAACGCCCATCGAGATGGGCGGGCCGATGCCATCCTTTCCCGGCGACGACAAGAACAATGGCCCGGAAGCCGGCAAGGACCCGAAGAATCCACCGGCGGGCAATGCGATGATCGCCAAGGCGACGAACGACGCGGTTGCCTTGATCCGCAGCCTGGCCGAACTGCGCGGGCGCAATGCCGATTGGGGTGAAAAGGCGGTGCGCGAGGCGGCCAGCCTGTCGGCCAGCGCCGCACTGCAGGAAAATGTGATCGACTTTGTCGCCCGCGACACGACCGAACTGCTTCAGCTGGCCGACGGCCGGACGGTCGAGATCGCCGGCAGGAAAAAGGTGCTGGCGACCAAAAGGCTGCCGGTTGAAACGCTCGAGCCTGGCTGGCTCATCCGGCTTCTCGCCGTCATCACCGACCCGAACATCGCCGTCATCCTGATGCTGATCGGCGTTTATGGCCTCGTCTTCGAGTTCACCAGCCCGGGCGCGGTCGCGCCAGGCGTGATCGGCACGATCTGCCTGCTGCTCGGGCTCTATGCGCTCAATCTCCTGCCGATCAGCTATGCCGGCCTTGCCCTGATGCTGCTTGGCATCATCTTCCTCGTCGTCGAGGTCTTTAATCCCACAGTGGTGCTTGGGCTGGGAGGCGTGGCTGCGTTTCTGCTGGGCGCTGCCATGCTGCTCAGGATCGAAGGTCCCGGCTTCGAGATGTCGTGGGCCGTCATCGGCACCGCCGCCATCCTGACGCTCGGCCTGGCGCTGCTGACCGGCAGCTATCTGTGGGCGGCCCGCAAGAACGTTCCGCGTGTTGGCGCCCAGGCCATGCAAGGGCTGCCGGCCAAGGTCCTCGACTGGCAGGGCAGCGAGGGACACGTGCTGGCCCGGGGTGAGCGCTGGCGGGCGAAAGCCGACGAACCCATTGCGGTGGGCGACAGCGTCGAGGTGGCTGATGTCAGGGGTCTCGTGCTGACGATACGGCGCCGCAATGTGCGAAGCGATGGAGCAAGGCAATGATGCTCGGATATGTGGCCTATCTGGTGGCAGCGCTCGTCGTGGTCATGTTCCTGTCCGCGGCCATTCGCATCCTGAGGGAATATCAGCGCGGCGTGGTCTTCACGCTCGGCCGCTTCACCGGGGTCAAGGGGCCCGGCCTGATCATCCTCATCCCCTTCGTGCAGCAGATGGTGAAGGTCGACCTGAGGGTGGTGGTCCAGGACGTGCCGCCGCAGGACGTGATCTCGCGCGACAACGTCTCGGTGAAGGTCAACGCAGTGCTGTATTTTCGTATCGTCGACGCCGAGCGGGCGGTGATCCAGGTCGAGGACTTCATGACCGCCACCAACCAGCTGGCACAGACCACGTTGCGCTCGGTGCTCGGCAAGCATGAACTCGATGAAATGCTGGCCGAACGCGACAAGCTCAACAGCGACATCCAGGAGATCCTCGATCAGCGGACCGATGCCTGGGGCATCAAGGTCTCCGATGTCGAGATCAAGCATGTCGACCTCAACGAGAACATGGTCCGCGCCATCGCCAAGCAGGCCGAGGCCGAACGGCTGCGGCGTGCGAAAGTGATCAATGCCGACGGCGAACAGCAGGCGGCGGCAAAACTCGTCGAGGCCGGCAAGATGCTGTCCGAGACCCCCCAGGCCATGCAGCTGCGCTATTTCGAGGCGCTCCATGACATCGCCGGTGAACGCTCGTCGACGGTGGTGTTTCCGGTGCCGATGGATTTGCTCGGCCATTTCATCAGGCCGACCGGCGAGAAGACGTGAGCTCGAAGGCCGGCGATCCTTCAACCCCCTCTGCCCTGGCAGGCATCTCGCCCCACAACAATGGACCACTTCGTGGGGGCGAGGAACCCAAGCTGGAATGAGGCCGCGATCCTTCATGCCGGCCATCTCCGCCACGAGCGGGGAGATCGGCAGTTTCGCCGTTGCGCGTCTCTTCCCGGCCGAACAGGGCTAACGGAAAAATCAGACATTCATGGCAATGTTAAACCCGCCTGCCCGAATGAAGGTCAGGCGACGGCTGGGTGCTGGCCCATCGAGAAGAAAAGGATTGCGCATGTCATCCTTGCTCAACACAGGACGTTCATCGCTCAAGCGCAGTCTGATCATGCTGGCAGTCCTGGCCTTTTGCATCTTGCCGGCCGGGGCGTTGGAGCCCGTTGATCTCCCGGAATCGCCAGACACTGTGGCCTTCAATGTTCAGAACAACGGCAAGTCGGTCCCAGTCACGTTGCGACAGCTGGAAAAGCTCGGTCTCTACCGGGTCACCACCGCAAGTCCATTTGAAAAGGGGCAGCTTACATTTGAAGGCGTCCTGTTCCGCGATGTGCTCAAGCTCGTTGGATTGGAAGGCGAGGATTCCGTTGTTCTGCGGGCGGTGGACGAATATGTGCAGATAATTCCGCGCCAAGATTGGACGGAAGGTCCTCTCCTGCTTGCCACCCGCCAGAACGGAAAATTGCTGACCCGGCGCACGCAAGGTCCGACCCGGCTGGTCTATCCGCTCAACGACCACCCGGCCTTCGATACGCCAATCCACAAACCACGGTGGGTCTGGCTGATCAAGACGCTCGAGCCTGGCGGCTGATCGAGCTCCGGCGTGGCTCGAATGGCACGCTTTGAAGGCTGGCGCGTTCCCGTCACCTACGGGACCGCCATCGCGGCTGCAGCAGCCAGCTCTGCGGTCCTGATCACCGTACTGTTTCTCAGCCTCAGCAAGATCGAATATTCGCTGCCGCGGTTCGGCTTTTTCGCCATCCGCGAATTCCATATTGCAATACGCGATGTAACTCACCTCAAGGACATGACATCGCTCGCCAAGGCCGCCCCCGGCTCTGCAGACAGCCTTGAGCAGTTATCAGCGGCGAACGACCTGGTCTACATCCGCTTCAAGCGGATCGACGGCACCGGGACGGCAAGCGAGATTCCCGCCTACGCAAGTATCGTTCCGCGTATCGTTGACGCGGTGACACGGCTTGATGCCATGATTGCGGCCGGGCTGCCTCTCGACGAAAAGATTTTGAAGGAAATGGGGTTGGAGCTCGAGCATCTCGTAGCGAGGATGAACGACGAATATTACAAATATGGAGATGAGATCAACGTGGATCTCTATTCGGCGGAAAAAAGCCTGAAGAGATTCAACTACCAGATTGCATTCGCTCTGGCGGTCTTGTCGCTGCTGGCGATCGGAACTGCCGTATTGCTTATCGGCCGTCGGGAAACGATAAGGAAACTGGAGTTTCTGGCCTGGCGCGACGCGACGACGGAACTGAAGAACCGTGCCTGGATGTCAGCCAACAGGGACGTGATGCTGGACCGGGCAAGGCTGGCCGGCAAGCAACTCCGGCTTTTCCTGATAGATTTGGATCATTTCAAGAGCGTGAACGATACGTTCGGTCATCACATCGGTGATCTCTTGCTGAAAGCCGTCGCCGAAATCCTGCAATCGGTCGAACGGCCCGACGAAGTTACCGCCATCCGTCTGGGCGGTGACGAGTTCGCCGTCATGGCGATCGGGGACCGGCACGCGGCAGCCGATGCTCTCGGAAATCGGCTTCGCGAGCAATTGAACCGGTTTGCCGAACTCGCGGGCCACCACGTGCGGATGGGAGCCAGTATCGGCATGGCGTGTTTCCCCGAACATGGTTCGGATATTTCCACCCTGTTGCGCAACGCGGACAGCGCTCTTTATGTCGCCAAAGCCGAAGGACGCTCTGGCTTCGTGACGTTCTCGCCTGCAATCCTCAATCAGTTCGATATGCAGCTCGGCCAAGAAGCTGGGATTAAGCGTGCGCTTAACTGCGACGAGTTCTTTCTGGTTTGGCAACCGCAGTTCGAGCTGGCAACCGGCCGCATGATCGGCGCCGAGGCGCTGGTGCGCTGGCGCGATCCCGCTTCGGGCGCGATTCGTCTGCCGATGTCATTCATTCCAATTGCCGAACGAAGCGACCTGATACTGGAAGTCGACAAGGTCGTGCTGAGCAAGGCTTGCCTGCAGGCAGCTCGATGGGCGCCTGTTTCTGCCGATGATTTCGTTTGCTCGGTCAATCTGTCGGGCAAAAGCCTTCAGAACGATGCGTACTTTGTCCACCTTGTTCTGGTGCTGCAACAAACAGGACTGCCGCCGTCGCGCCTGCAACTGGAAATAACGGAAGGGGTGCTTATCCAGAACAGCCGAAACGCCTTGAACATGCTGACGGAAATTCGAAATATCGGCGTCGGTCTGGCACTCGACGATTTTGGCTCCGGCTATTCAAGTTTCGGCTACCTTGCCGACTTCAACCTCGATCGGCTGAAGATCGACCGATCGTTCTTGAGCGGTCTGGAAGCGTCGAAGAAAAAACAGAACGTCGTTCGAGGCATTATAGCGCTGGCCAATTCGCTCGGCTTGACCGTTCTGGCAGAGGGGGTGGAAAACGAAGCGCAGCTCGATTTCCTGATCGCCGAGCATTGTCACAGCGCTCAAGGGTTTTTCCTGTCACAGCCGATCGAAGAAAATCTGCTGACGAACCACCTGGCCGCGAGGCAAGGCAGGATGAGAGATACGGACAAGTTCAGGCTGGGTATTTCTGCGTAAGGGTCGCTGCCGACCCAACCCAGAATGGTTCGAGCTTTTTCGCGGAACGGGGTGGTAGCGTTCGGGTCTGGGGCGTAGCATTCTTCGGCTGAGGTAACGGCATGGATCCCAGGGTCTGCGCCGCGCCGCTTCGCTCCTTGCTTCGCCTAGGATGACGAAGTGGAGGGGTGTTTCGGCCAATCTCCAACGTTTGCGATCTGCCAGTGAGATTTGCCACCGACGGTTCGCAGCAGATGGCAGACTTGCGGCTCGAAGGACATGAGAAGGTAGGCCGCAGCGACTGACGAGATCGACGTGCGCAACGAAATGTCGAACGAGCAACACCGCCCTGAAGTGCGTCAGCTGCGAAGTCCTATGCGAACAGGCCGACTGCTCGATCGTAAAAATGGTCGAGGGCGCAGCGCCTGGCGGCAATCCGGGCGGCTTCAAGCAATTCCTCGCGGCCCGAGGCGCCGTCCTTGTAGGTTGCGATGACCACACGCGCGATCCTTTCGGCGTCCTCGTTGTCGAGCTCCGCTTCGCCGGACCGCAAAGTTTCCCGCACCACACCCCTCAAAAGATCCAGTTCAATGGTTGAAAAGACGCCCATATAGGGCGCGGATTTGCACTCCACGGCCATCTGAATTCCTCCCACTGTCACGATATCAAACACGCGGCAGATTACAACTAAAGTATTAGGCGAGCGCACGCTTTTGGGGGCGCCCGTAGGCGTTGAAACGGAATGGGATTAGTCTGCGCGGTCTCGGGCTTCAGGACGCGGCAAAAGAATGGATTTCAGTTCAGGGCAAGGCTATTTCCTCATCGGCGGCCTCATCCTGGTCGGTGCCGGGCTGCTGATCCTTTCGCTGATCGTCAATGCTCGTGTGGCGCACAGCGTGCGCCACGACATGCGCCATCGTGAAAAGCTGCTGGAGTATTATCGCAACATCTTTTCCCAACTCGGCGTGATCCTGATCGGAATTGGCGTTTCCCTGTTCATCTTCTTTTTTCAGCAGAATTATCAGGAGCAGCGCAAACGCGAAACCGAGCTCCAGCTGGTTCTCGCCAAACTGGCCGCGCGCATTGCTCGCGGGGCGGCCGTCGTCGAATACCTCAGCGAATTCGATGCGCTGCTGGATGATGGCGGACCCTATATCAGTCCGGAACTCGGTGGAACCAACGCCGCGATCAGCGCGCACGGGGCGGAAGTCGGCAAGCAGGTCGCCGAGATCCTTTTGGTTGAGCGCGATGTTGAGGTTCAAGGGTTCGAGATCCTGAACCTATCGCGCGACTTCGAGGCATCGTTCGTCGTCAACGAGCTCGATCCCGCGCTGTGGTTCAACATCGTCCGGGATGAGAGCGAGATCAAATATGCCACCACTCAGCTCGCCCTCGACTACAAGGACCTGCAGGATGCGATCGGCGGAGACTCGATCGCGGTTGCGATCGCAAATCCTGAAAAACAGGCAAAAATCAAGCAGGAGGTGCTCGACATATTTTATGATGCCGACCTCTTGCGCCAGCGCAGCCGAAGACTTCTCGGCCGTGCGTGCTGGCTTTTCAGCAAGGGGCGCAGCTTCGTCAAGCTTGGACCGGTCGACGAGATCGAGGCCGAAGCCAGGTCGCACCAGGAATGGATCGATCGGTCGAAACGTTTCCTGACGCAGTTGAAGTCGGGAAGCGGCGATTGTTTCAAATTGCTCCAGTTCAACCCGGCGCCCTGAACGCGGACGCGCCTGGCCTAATCGCTGCTCATGCAGAACCGGATGACCATTCCAATCCAAGGCTCTATAACAGGCCGACAGAATTGCGATGATCAAGGGGAGACGATGCGCTACATACGTCCGCTTTCAATGGAAGATGCCGTTGGCCAGTTGGCCGGCTCGCCCGGCACCGCCGCCATTCTCGCCGGAGGCAGCGACCTCCTGGTGAGAATGAAAGGCGGCTTTATCGAGCCCGACCTTATCGTCGACATCAAGTCGATCGACGGACTGGGCGAGATCGGGGAAACGGCGGAGGGCTTCAGCATCGGTGCCGCGGTCCCCTGCGCCCTGATGGGAGAGAGCGCGGCCTTGAACAGGGAATGGCCGGGCGTCGTCGAAGCGGCCAAGCTGATCGGCTCCAAACAGGTGCAGGGACGCTGCACGATCGTCGGCAATCTTTGCAACGCCTCGCCGGCCGCCGACAGCGTCCCGGCGCTGGTGGCCGCCGGCGCCAGGGCATCGATTGTCGGGCCAGGAGGCAGGCGCACGGTCGCGGTGGAGGCAGTCCCCACCGGGCCTGGCAAGACGTCNGCGGTGGAGGCAGTCCCCCCCGGGCCTGGCAAGACGTCGCTCGCCAAGGGAGAAATCATCGAGGCGATCCTGCTCGACAGGCGGGCGCCGCGCTCCGGCGATGCCTATCTGCGTTTCATTCCACGCACGGAGATGGACATCGCCGTGGTCAGCGCCGGGGTGAACCTGACGCTCGATGAGCAAGGCGTCGTCAAATCGGCCCGCGTGGCGCTGGGCGCAGCGGCACCGACGGTGCTGCTGGTGGAAGAGGCGGCCGAGGCCCTCATCGGCAGGAAGCTGGACGAAGCAGCACTTGAGCGGCTCGCCAAGGTCTGCTCGGGGGCCTGCCGCCCCATCGACGACAAGCGGGGCACCGTCGAGTTCAGAAGAAAAGTTGCGGGTGTGCTGGCCAGGCGGGCCGCCACGACCGCCTATGCGCGTGCAGGAGGCAAGTGATGGCTGGTGTAGCAGTTTCAACGACAATCAACGGCGACAATGTCGAGTACCTTTGCCAGCCGGACGAGACGCTGCTCGACGTGCTGCGCGACCGCCTCGGGCTGACCGGCGCCAAGGAAGGCTGCGGCACTGGCGACTGCGGCGCCTGCAGCATCATCCTCGACGACCGGCTGGTGTGCTCGTGCCTGGTGCTTGGCGCGGAGGCCGAAGGCCGGCGCGTCGAGACCATCGAGGGCATGGCGCATGGCGACAGCCTGCACCCGCTGCAGCAGAAATTCCTCGAGCACGCAGCGCTGCAATGCGGCGTCTGCACGCCGGGCTTCCTGATCGCGGCGAAAGACCTGTTGGCCAAGAACCCCGACCCGACCGAAGAGGAAATCCGCTTCGGCCTGGCCGGGAACCTCTGCCGCTGCACCGGCTATGACAAGATCGTGCGCGCCGTCCAGGACGCGGCAAGCGTAATGAAGGGAGCCTGACGATGAACTTCGATCCGCGCTATTCCGGACGCAATTTCGCCTCCGTCGGCACGCGTCCCATCCGCCCCGACGGCGTTGACAAGGTAACGGGCCGCGCGCGCTATGGCGCGGATTTCAACATGGCCGGCCAGTTGGTCGGGCGTGTCCTGAGAAGCCCGCACGCGCACGCCACGATCAGGAAGATCGACACCTCGAAGGCGGAGAAGCTCAACGGCGTGAAGGCGGTGATCACCGCGGCCGACCTGCCCGACCTCACCGACGGCGATGCCGCCATGTACGACATCCTCGACAACTGCATGGCGCGCAAGAAGGCGCTCTATGACGGCCATGCGGTGGCCGCGGTCGCCGCGGTCGACGCCCGCACGGCAAGGCAGGCGCTGAAGCTGATCGAGGTCGACTATGAAGTGCTGCCGCACGTGACCGATGTCGACGAGGCGATGAAGCACTCGGCGCCCGTGCTCGACGACACCATCTTCACCGAGGGCCTTGAGCAAAAGCCCGTCAAGCCGTCCAACGTCACCAAACGCAGCCAGTACGGCCATGGCGACATCCATGAGGGATTTGGCCAGGCCGATTACGTCGTCGAACGCTCCTTCAAGACCGAGCAGACGCACCAGGGCTATATCGAGCCGCATGCCTGCGTGGCGAGCGTCAGTCCCGACGGCACCGCCGACCTCTGGGTCTGCACGCAAGGCCATTTCGTCTACCGCCAGCACTGCGCTCAGCTGCTTGGCATGGAAGCCTCCAAGCTGCGCGTCACCTCGTCGGAAATCGGCGGCGGTTTCGGCGGCAAGACCCACGTCTGGGCCGAGCCGGTGGCGCTGGCGCTCTCGCGCAAGGCCGGCCGGCCGGTCAAGCTGGTGATGACGCGCGACGAGGTGTTCCGCGCCTCCGGGCCGACCAGTGCCACCTCGATCGACGTCAGGATCGGCGCCCGCAAGGACGGCACGATCACCGCGGCCGAGGCGACGCTGCGCTATTCCTGCGGCCCCTATGCCGGCATGTGGGCCGAGCTCGGCGCCATGACCGCGTTCGCCTGCTACAATCTCGCTAACGTCAGGACGGTCGGCTACGAAGTGCTGGTCAACCGGCCAAAGACGGCGGCCTATCGCGCGCCATCGGCGCCGATGGCGGCGTTTGCAGTGGAAAGTGCCGTCGACGAGCTGGCCAAGGAGATCGGCATGGATCCGGTCGAGTTCCGGATCAGGAACGCCGCCCAGGAAGGCACCCGATCGTCCTACGGCCCGGTTTACGGCCCGATCGGCATCGGCCCGACGCTGGAGGCGGCGAAGAACCATCCGCACATGCAGGCGCCGCTGGGCAAGAACCAGGGCCGCGGCATGGCTTGCGGCTTCTGGTTCAACTTCGGCGGCCAGACCTGCACCGACCTCAACATCGGCATGGACGGCTCGGTCTCGCTTGCCGTCGGCACGGTCGATGTGGGTGGTTCCCGCGCGTCGCTGTCGCTGGTGGCGGCGGAGGAACTCGGCATCGCCTATGAGCAGATCAAGGCGGTGGTCGCCGACACCTCCAGCCTCGGCTACAACGACATGACGGACGGCAGCCGCGGTACCTTCTCCTCCTCGATGGCGACGATCTCGGCCGCCCGCAACGCCATCAAGATCCTGCGGGAACGCGCCGCGCAGATGTGGGATGTTCCCGTCGACGACGTGCTCTGGGAAAACGGCCACGCCATCGCCAAAGGCGAGAAGTACGGCAACCTTGCGGCGCTGTCTCTGAAGGAGATCGCGGCCGGGTCAGGAAAGACCGGCGGGCCGATCGCCGGCCACAGCGAGCTCGTCGCCGATGGCGCCGGCGTCTCCTTCGCCACCCATATCTGCGATATCGAGGTCGATCCGGAGACCGGCGCCACGAGGGTGCTGCGCTACACGGTCGTGCAGGATGCCGGCAAGGCGGTGCACCCGACCTATGTCGAGGGGCAGTACCAGGGGGGTGCCGCGCAAGGCATCGGCTGGGCGCTCAACGAAGAGTACGTCTACGGCAAGGACGGGCGGCTGCAGAACCCCGGCTTTCTCGACTACCGCATCCCGGTCTGCTCCGACCTGCCGATGATCGACACGCAGATCCTCGAGATCCCCAATCCCAACCACCCTTACGGGGTGCGGGGCGTCGGCGAAACCTCGATCGTGCCGCCGCTGGCGGCGATCGCCAATGCGGTGTCGAACGCCGCGGGCGTGCGGATGACGCATATCCCGATGTCGCCGCCGCGGATTCTCGCGGCGATCGAGGCGGAACGGGGAGGCCGATGGTCGAAGTAACGCTCTGGGGATCCCTCGGCGCAATCGCCGGAGGCAAGAGCAAGGTCGAGATCGAGGCGAAGGATATTCGGGAGCTGTTCAGGAAGCTGGCTGAGCAGTATCCCGGCTTCGAGCCCTACATCGACCGCGGCATCGCAGTCGCCATAGACGGGGTTATCTATCGCGACACCTGGTCGAAGGAATTGCCGCAGGGCGCTGAGATATTCCTGCTGCCGAGACTGGCGGGAGGATAGTTGGCACCATCTTACCTCGGAGCGCTGCTGCGGTGCAGAACCTTTGATCGCGGAGGAACAGCGCGAGGGGGCGCGAAAGATCGCTACAGAGCGCTTTTATTCTGAGCCGCAGCATTCTTCGGCTTATGTAACGGAATGGATCCCAGGGTCTGCGCCGCGTCGCTTCGCTCCTTGCTCCGCCCCAGGATGACGAAGGCGCAGAGGAACTCTAATCTCCGACGCGCTGCAGCGTGCCGAGATTGTTATCGTTGAGAAACTCTATGGTCATGGCCGACGCCTTGCCGTCGGGGCCGATGTCAAAGCCTACGCCCGATGGCCTGTCCGGCGTCTCGGCGTCCGGGAAGGTCAGGAAGAGGTCGCCGTCGAAATCCTTCAACGAATATGACCGGGCGCCGGCCGGCCCGACCTTGAGCACAAGAGTGTCTCCCGCAGTCGACACGACCGCATCGCCGATGAAGTCGTTGGAGTAACGGCCTGCATAGGCGCTGGCTGGCCGGGCCGGACTTGCCGGAGACGGTGGCGCGGCATAGGTGGCCTTGGCCGCCGCGATTGCCGGGCCGAACAGACCCGCATAGGTATCGTCCCATGCCTTGATCCAATCCTTCTCGACCGTTCCGTCGAAGACGAGATCGGCGAAACTGTCGGACAGCCCCTCCGGCACCCCTGTCGAAAAGGCGTTGGCGACGATGACGATGCCAAGCTTCTCCTCAGGAAAAACTGTCACCAGGGTACGGGCGCCGACGCTGAAGGCGCCGGCATGGCCCCAGCTCAGGCCGTGCCGGCCGAATTCGACATTCCAGCCGAGGCCGTAGAAGGACGTGCCGCCCGAGACGGGGTTCCTGCCGCGCGCCATCAGCGGAACATGCGTCTGGTCCAGTGCATCTGCCTTAATGAGCGTCTCGCCGCCATAGACCCCGTTGCCGAGCACGAGGCGCACCCATTGCGAGAGATCGCGCGCCGTGGAGCTGACGCCGCCCGCGGGCGCCTGCGCATCCGGATCGCGCTTTACCTTCGCGGCCCAGACGCCGTCGATCTTGACGTGGAGCGCGGCGCGATTGGCCTGCTTGATGAAGTCCGCATGACGGGAGCTGGTCGAGGTCATTCCAAGCGGCCGGTAGAGCTTCTCCTCGGCGACCTCCTCCCACGATTTGCCTGTCGGCTTCGCGGCCGCGGTGGCACCCTCGGTCAGTCCGAAATTGCTGTAGGAGTAGCCGGCGCGAAAGCTCGACGATGGGGACACGAAGCGCAGACGACGCAGGATCTCCGCGCGATCGTAGCCAATGTCCTCAAGATCGTCTCCGGCGGTGCCGGGAAGCCCGCTGCGGTGCGAAAACAGGTCGCGGACCGTGAGTTCACTGGTCGGATAGGGCTCGGCGAGCCGGAAGGCGGGATCGAGATCGACGATTTTCGCATCCCAGGATACGATGCCCTCGCTGACCAGCGCCGCCACTATCGTTGCCGAGACTGGCTTGGAGAGGGAGGCGATCTGGAACACCGTGTCGGCGTCGACGGTCTCCGGCTTGCCGGCCTCGCGACGCCCGAACCCTCTGAGAAAGACCACCCTGTCGTCATGCACGACGCCGATGGCGAGACCAGGTACGGCACCGTCCGCGACGACACCTTCGGCGAGCAGTTCGAGCTTCGACAGGGCGGCAGTGATCCGGTCGGGCGTAAGGCTGTCGGCCGACGCCGCCTGCGGCGAAAGCACCATGACGGCGATGAAGGCCAACGTCCCCCAACGGCGGAAATTCCGACCCAACCCCACGCTCGAGCTCCTCCCCTGCAAGCACTGTCATACTACAGGCCGACGCAGGGAAGGCCAGCCCTCGCCTGCGCGATACAGCAAAGTCCGCTGCGCGACGCCAAGCGGCCATCCCCGGTAGCCAACCGGTCAAAAATATCGAACGGACCATCGCTCGGCGGCGACGACAGTCATGAAGAACCCGAACGACAACAGCGATGAGAGCACGATAGCGACGTCGAGCCGGTCGGACCAATAGTTGAAGGTCGCGTCGACGATCGTCGCCAAGACCTTGTCGGACCGGATCCATTCGCCAACGATCGCGCCGATCACCGCGGTCGCATCGCGGCGGTAAGCGCCGGAGGCGGCGCCTAGTGGTGAAAGCCTGACGCTTGCTACCCGACGCGTAGGGCAGCTCAGGGTGGAAACTTGCCGTATGCGCGCCTGTCGGAACGACGTGATTGCGGCAAGGAGCGGACGTCGCCCCGCCTATGCGGCTTGCTCACTCTAGCGTCGGGGCGGTCCGCAGACCGTTGAATCGAAATCGCTACGAAGCCCACGGGCAGACCTTAGCCTCCTGCGCTGAGCATTTCGATGATTGTTAAATCCAAAGAATCACCACAGGACGGTGGCCGTCGAGCGAGTTTTCAGCAGCCCATTTCCGCAGCCTATTAATGTGCAACTTGGGAAGCTGCCGACATCAATTCCTCGGGATTCAGCGCTCTGAAGGTGTTGAGGCCATCCTCCAGAACTTCAGTGAAGTTCCAGCGTACGATGCCCGCCCGGTCGATTAGGAACTGACCGACAAGCTGCGCCTGGCTGGAAGCCATCGCCTGCTGATCGACTTCCGTAATCTCATATCCTTCCTTCTTGTTAAGAAATTCATTCATTGCCATGACGTTCATAGGCTCGGGCAACTCACCCGGGAGATGGAACGGTATCGCCATGACCGTGTCCATCCCGACCTCGCGCAAGCCGAAAGCACGGTGCGAGGCTCGCTCCGGGTCGGATGCGGCGAGAAGATCGGGTGCCGGGTGGTAACGGAAATAGAGCCGCGCCCGCTCGACCGGCGTATTGACCACAGCCAGGCATTCGACGCCTTTCTCACGCAGGGCCGGCTTGAGTTGCGCCATCGCCGCGACATGGCGCCGGCAGAACGGACAGTGCAGGCCTCGGAACAAACCGATCAACAACGGGCTAAGGCCTCGAAAATCATCGAGCGCGATCTTGCCTTCGCGTGAGATCGCATTGAGCACAACATTCGGTGCCCGGTCGCCCGGCTGCAGCGGGCGGTCAACACTACTCGTGGACATGGACAACCTCCTCGCCCCGGGGTCAGTCAGGGAAAGCAGCACACCCAGCGTTTCGGAGGCGATCAAGTGCTGGGGCGAAAGCTTCCTGTGCCAAGGCAATAGCTTTCGACCTCTGCCATATTGCCGAGGTCGAGATTACGCGCGCTGCAAGCCCATCATAACACGAAAAAGCATCTGCGGGTGCCGCCAAATGTGGTGAATTACCTTACGCGAGCGCACTCCCGAATGCTCTTGCGCTGAAGGTCAGGTTCCCGACCTCGATTTGGAGGTTCAAGTCTGCAACGCCCAAGGTCGTCAACGGGTCGGTTCTTGCCGTCCACCGGCACCAAGCGTCAGACTTTCACCACTAGGTTCTGTTGACAAAGTGCATCGGAAGACAGGCCATAGTTCCAGCACATTTTGCTAAGCAGGCTGGCATGGGACGTGAGTTCATCCATGACGCTGGCAAAGCGCTTCTCAGTTTTCGTTTTTTTTGTTGCATAGGACTTTCTACGCCCGAACGCGGGTTCGGTCATCACCTGCCAATATAGGCGGCTAGTTCGTCCGGCGTCCCATTTGGGAAGGCCTGTTTTAGAAAATTCAAGAACGCCGACACTCGCGCGCTGAGTAGCCGCCGAGATGGGTAGAGCGCCCATAGAGCGATCTCGGGGCCGTCGATATCCCCCCATAGTACCAGCGTGCCGTCAGCCAAGTCGTGGGCCACCAACGAAATGGGAAGACGTGCTGCACCGACGCCGGCTCGCACCGCATCCCGGACCATGACGAGCATCGACAAAGCGAGGACAGGCTCGATTGCAATTGTTGACCGGCCACCTTGTGTCTTCACGTGCCATGTTTGCCGATCGCCCGCCCAGCGCGCGACGCCAGGAGCGGCGAGTCCACCACTCGCGCGAGGAAGGTCAGGGCTCGCCACTACGACCAGGCGGTCGCGGAGAAACGCCCGTCCAACCAGGCTTTCGTCGGGATCTGGATTGACTCGGATTACCAGATCGTAGCCTTCCTCGATCATGTCAACAGGCCGATCCTCAGTCGTAACCTCCAGCCTCACCTCCGGATATTTAAGGGCAAACCCCGCAGCAATCCTCCCCATTGCGGTCTGAGAAAAAAGCAAAGGTGCGCTAATCCGTAATCTGCCCTTGAGTCTCTGACCGCCCGAGGCAATCGCCGAAGCCGTCTCGTCCAGTTCGGCAAGCAGCGCCCCTGTCCGCTCGAAGAGCGCCCGTCCTTCTTCAGTGAGCTTCAGGCTACGCGCACCCCGTTCAAACAGGCGCAGATCAAGGCTGCTTTCCAATTCTCCAACGCGCCGGGACAGGGTCGCCTTAGGCCGGCCGGTGGCCCTTGCCGCTTTGCCGAAACCACCGTGGCGGGCAACGAGATTAAAATCGGCGAGGGCAAGAAGATCCATGTGTGTTCCACCAGCGAGACGGTGCGTCTAAAATTTCCGCCTGTTGGACGCTCAGTGAGCCACACATATTGGCCGTGTCAAGCAACCCAACAGGAGAAATTTCATGACCATTCTCGTTACCGGGGCCACAGGCAATATTGGCCGCCAAGTCGTCGAACACCTCGTCAAGCGCGGCGCTGATGTACGTGCTCTCGTCCGCGATCAGTCGAAAGCCAACTTCCCGGCAGGCGTATCCGTCGTGCAAGGCGACTTTCTCGATGTCGATTCGCTGCGCAAAGCCATGTCTGGAGTTTCCACTCTGTTCCTTTTGAACGCCGTAGTTCCGGACGAATTCACCCAAGCTTTGGTCGCGCTGAACGTCGCCCGATCGGCCGGTATCGAGCGGATCGTATATCTGTCGGTGATCCACGCTGACGGCTACGTGAACGTGCCCCATTTCGCTGGCAAGTTCGGCGTCGAGCGAATGATCGAGCAGATGGACTTCAAGGCTACGATCTTGCGCCCAGCTTACTTCATCCAGAACGATCTGATGATCAAAGACGTCATCACCGGCTATGGCACCTACACAATGCCGATCGGCGACAAGGGTCTCGCCATGATCGACGTCCGTGATATCGCCGAGATCGCCGCCCTTGAGCTGCTGCGCCGTGAACAGGCCGCAGAGCCGCTTGCGATCGACTGGATCAACCTCGTCGGTCCAGAGACACTGACTGGGGCGGATATCGCCGCCATCTGGTCAGACGTGCTCGCCCGCCCGATCAACTACGGCGGCGACAATACCGAGGATTTTGAGCAAAATCTCAAGCAGTTCGTGCCCGCCTGGATGGCCTACGACATGCGTCTGATGGGCGAGCGCTTCTTCACCGACGGGATGCTGCCTGGGGCCGGCGACGTCGAGCGCCTGACTGCCCTGCTCGGACGTCCACTGCGCCCATATCGAGCCTTCGCCTCGGAAACCGCTGCCTCCGCCTGACGGAAGCGCAGCCCCTGTCTGATCACAAGGACTGTCATCATGATTTATTCAACTGCCACAGTTCCGGTGAACCCGGAAGGCGAAGTCGCATTGACGCGCGCTCAAGTGTGGAAGGGTCTCGAGCTGAAAGCACGCGACGCCCGCTTGTTCCTTGTCACGGGTCTCTGCACCCGTTGCGACGTTGTGGAGGAAAGCGCTACCCACTTCGTGCGTGAGGCCACGATCGGTGGCCACGACCTGCGCGAAATCGTCACACTCGAGCCGGAAAGCAAGGTCACCTTCTTCCAGGCATCCGGTCCGCGCGAGGGAGCGATTGTCAACGAACTGTTCGAAGATGGAGAAGGCGCACTGCAGCTTCGCTTCTACTGCTACATTGGCCTGCGCGGCAAAGAGCCAAACGGTCGCGAGGAGCAGGCCGAGCAGGCTCAGTTCGCCAGCGAAAACGGCTACAAGGCCGCCCTGCTGTCGACGCTGAAGCGGGCCCGCGAACTGCTCGCAGCGGGAAAGCTCTAATCACCGCCAGAAACACAAGCAACAGGGCGGCTCTCAAGGAGGCGCCCTGCCTTCGCGGGAACAAATGATGCTACGTCCGTCGCCGACGCGTTCAGCCGCCTCTAACGGTATCGAACCGACCACCGCTCAGTGGCAACGACGGTCATGAAGAACCCGATCGACAACAGCGATGAGAGCACGATGGCGGCGTAGAGCCGGTCGGACTGGTAGTTGAAGGTCGCCTGGATGATCAGCGCGCCGAGACCTTTGTCGGAGCCGATCCATTCGCCGACGATCGCGCCGATCACCGCGGTTGCCGAGGCGATCCGCAGCGAAGCGAAAAGCATTGGCAGCGCGCGCGGCAAGCGCAGGCGCCAGAATACTTCCCAGCGCGTCGCCGACAGCACGCGGAACAGCTCGTGCTCGCTGGGGCTCGCCGATTCCAGACCCCGGATCATGTTGATGAGCGTTGGGAAGAAACAGATCACCGCCGCGATCACGATCTTGGGCAGCATGCCGAGGCCGAAGATGAGGATGACGACCGGGGCCAGCGCCAGCACCGGGATCGTATTGAAGAACAGCACGACCGGAAAATAGGCCGCCTGCAGCGTACGGCTGTGAACGAAGACGACCGCCAGCAGCACTGCGGCGAGGTTGCCGAGCACGAAGCCGGAGAGCGCCTCGATGGCCGTCGGCCAGAGGTTCGACAGGAGAAGCGATCCGTTCCCGGCAAACACGCCCGCTATCGCGGTCGGCGTCGGAACGATGTAAGCGGGCACGCCGGCGAGCGGCAGCAGGAATTGCCATGCGAGAATAAGCGAGCCGGCGCCGAGGATCGGCAGCGCAGCCTGTGCGAATGGCGAAAGCGCGCCCTGGTTCACGACGCCGCTCCGAGGGCGGAGCGCATCCTGGCCATTGCCGCGACGATCGCCGGATCCTCGCGCGAGCATCTGTTGTCCGGCCCCTTCAGCGGACGAAGGTCGTGGTCGGCGACGATCCGTCCGGGATGGGCGGCAAGCACGATCACGCGCTGCCCGAGATAGACGGCTTCGGCAATGGAATGCGTGACGAACAGCACGGTCGTTCCGGTCCGCCGCCAAAGGTTCAGCAGTTCGTCGTTGAGGCGATCGCGGGTGATCTCGTCAAGCGCGCCAAACGGCTCGTCCATCAGAAGCAGGCGTGGCTCGCCAAGCAGCGCCCGGGCGATAGCCAGCCTTTGGCGTTGTCCGCCGGAAAGCTGATGCGGCAGGCGCTCACCAAGCGCCGACAGCCCGACGAGTTCGAGCAGCTCGTCGGCGCGGTCGTCTATCATGCGCGACAGGCTGCGGCGGCCCACCTGGATCGGCAGCCGCACATTCTCGCGCGCCGTGCGCCACGGCAAAAGGGTCGAGTCCTGGAAGACAAAACCCACACCGCGGCCGGAGCGCACCGCCGACGGCGTTTCGCCCATCACGCGTATCGTGCCCGCGAGCGGCGCCAGAAGATCGGCGACAACCCGCAGAAACGTCGACTTTCCGCACCCCGAAGGCCCGAGGATCGACAGGAATGTCCCGGCCTCGACTGTCAGTTCGAGACCGGAGATCACCGTCACGGGCGAGCGCCGGCCGGGATAGCCGACGTCGAGCCCGGAAGTTTCGATGGCCGGCGCGGCCATCAAGAGGCGGGCGCGCCGAGCTTCGGCCGATCAGCCGCACTGAGTTCGAGCACCTTCGTCGTATAGACGTCCTCGGCCTTCGGCCTGCCGTTTGGATACTGGCCAATCTGGTCAAGCAGCGCGATCTGGCTCTCGATCGAGGCAGGATCGAAGGTGCCCCATCCATCCTTTTTCGTGTTGTCGTCGAACGACAGTTTCAGCACCAGGGAAATCGTCTTCTTTTCCCAGCCTGCGTCGATCTCGGGATAGGCCGCGACGAGCTTGTCGACCGCCTGCTCGGGATTGGCGTGGACCCAGCCCCACCCCTTGGCGACCGCGCCGATGAATTTCGCCAGGGTCGCGGAATCGGATTCGATGGCGCTGTCGGTCGCGAAGTAGACGTTGGCATAGGACGCCAGGCCGAGCTCCGACAACAGCAGATCGATGCGATCGTCACCGACGACGCTGAGCGCCTGCGTGTTGGTGATCCAGCCGCCGATCGCATCGACGTCGCCACGAACCAACGGCGCCTTGTCGAACCCGACATTGACGATGGTGACCTCGGAAGGGTCGATCTTGTTCTTCGCGAGCATCGCGTCGATGGCGAAGCGCGCGGTCGGCTGCGTGCCGATCCGCATCCCCTTCAGATCCGCCACCGACCGGATCGGCTTCTCCGGTTTCGACGTCAGCGCATAGGGTCCGGTGCGATAGCCGCAGGCGATTATCCTCACCGGAACGCCGCTCGCCCGCGCGGCATAGAGTTGAGGCGATTCCGAGAATTGGCCGAGCTGGGCGGCACCGGACACCACCGGCGGCACGGTGGCGGCGTTCGGCCCGCCGGGGCTGAACTCCACTTCAAGCCCGGCTTCGCTGAAGTAGCCATTGGCGACGGCTGCGACGTCGCCGATCTGGCCGTTCGACATCAGCCAGTCATACTGGACCACGAGCTTGGCGGCTGCCGAGGCGCTGGCGCCAAACAGCTGAAGTCCCGGCCCGAAAGCCGCCAGGCCGGCGGCGCCGGCCTTCAGGATCGATCTGCGATTCCACTGCGATGCGTTCCCACTCATCTTCTTGCTCCTTTGTTGGACTGCTTGCATGCGGCGCGGCCCTTTCTTGCGAGGCCGTCGCGATCCAATCACACTTGCGTGTCGTGATAGTCGCCCGGTCCCGCGCCGGTCCAGGCATAGAGTTCCCACAGCGTCCCGTCCGGATCGTGGAAGTAGGCGCAGCGCGCGTTCCAGACATAGTCGCCGGGCGGCCCGACGAACGGCACGCCCTTGTCCGACAGTTCGGCGTAGAGCCGGTCGACCTCGCCGGCGCTTTCGAGTTCCATGGCGACGCACGCCTTGTGCGCCTGCTTCGGTGAGCGGACATTCGAGACGCCGCAGTGGCGATTGATGTGGTCCAACTGCCATGCGGCGAGCGTCACGCGCTCGGAATGAAAATCGACAAAGCCCTCGGCGCGGCGTCTGATCCGGTAGCCAAGCTTCTGCGTGTAGAAGTCGATGGTGCGGTCGATATCCTCTACAAGCAGGCAGATATCGGTGATTGCCTTGGTCTGTCCGAGCGACATGGTCATTTGCCTCGATTGATCGCGGTGAGCTCGACGCCTACGCGCGATGCGGCGCCTTCGATGTGCCGGCGCATCGCCTCGCCGGCAGCTTGTGGATCACGCGCGGCGAGCGCGTCGTAAATCTGCACGTGTTCGGCGACGTTGACCTCGACCAGGTCGTGGAGCGGATTGGTGAGGCGGGCATAGTGGATCGACTGGCGGATCTGCTCGCAGACGAAGGAAATGAAGGTGTAGATGTAACTATTGCCGGTCGCCCGGGCGATCGCCCGATGGAAAAGCAGATCGGCCTCGATGCTGCCATCCTCCCAGCGCTCCTCGCCGCCCATGCGGTCCAGCGCAGCCTTGATTGCGTCAAGATCATCGGATGTACAGCGCGCCGCGGCCAGCGTGGCGGACTCGGTCTCCAGGATGCTGCGCAGCTCGAAGAGCTGCTCCATGTTGCGCTGGTCTTTCAGCGCCTCACGGTCGATCCGGATGGCGGTCCGCTGTTCCGGCGCCATGACGAATGCGCCTACGCCCTGACGCGCCTCGATCATGCCATCGGCGCGAAGCTGCGCGATCGCTTCCCTGACAACATTGCGGCTGACGCCGAACTTGTCGGCGAGCTGGCTTTCGGTGGGGAGCCGGGCTCCCGGGATGATGTCGCCGCCCTCGATCTCGCGGCTCAGATGCGAGGCGACGCGATGCGGAAGCGCCTCCACGCTGCCTATGATGGACGAACGCTGCTTCATGCGGCTTCCCCTACAAATCGCCCCGATCAGGCATGAGACATCCGGGATTGAACAGGCCTGCCGGATCGAAGGCTGCCTTGATCGCGGTATGTAGCTGCCGCTCGCGCTTCGACAGGCCGGCCCAGAACACATGGCTGCGGCTGCGACCGACGCCATGCTCGGCGCTGAACGAGCCGCCGAGCGCTCCGACCAGTTCATAAAGTCGGGTCAAGACCGCCTGGCCCACGGTCCTCGCTTCGCCGGGCTCGCAATCGATGGGAGGCAGCACGTTGAAATGGATGTTCCCATCGCCCGCGTGACCATAGGTCAGGGATGTCCAGCCTGGCCACTCGCGCACGATACACGCGCGTGCTTGCTCAATCAGCTTCGGCACCTGGCTGAGGCGAACCGAGAGGTCGGTGCGGACATGAAAGCCACGCCGCGCCTGACCCTCAACCAGGCCCTCCCGGATGGCCCAGAATGCGGCGGCCTGCGAGCGGCTTTGCGCGACGACGCCGTCCCTGATCAGGTCGGTCTCGAGGGCGCGCGCCAGCATCGTTTCAAGAAGTCCGCCGGCATCTATCCCTGGCCCGCAGGCGAGTTCGACGATCGCATGAACCGGACACGGTTGCGTCAACGGCGAACGCAGCTTCGGATCGATGAGATGGGCCAGCGGCAGGCACTCCTCGCCGATGACCTCAAACGCGCTGAGAAGGTCAGAGCAGAGATGCCTTGCCGTCCGGAACAGCTCGCACGCCTGGCGGAAGCTGCCCAGGCCGACATAGGCGGTCTCGACCTGCGTCGGCCGGGGCGAGAGCCTTACCTCGACGCCGGTGACGACTCCCAGCGTCCCTTCCGAGCCGATCATCAATTGCTTCAGGCTGTAGCCGCGATTGTCCTTGCGCAGCCCGTTCATGCCGCTCCACAGTGTCCCGTCCGGCAGGACCGTCTCAAGCCCGAGCACCAGATCACGCGTCATGCCGTAGCGCAGCACATTGATGCCGCCGGCATTGGTCGCGACATTGCCGCCGATCGTGCACGATCCCTGCGCGCCAAGCGCGAGCGGGAAGGTCATCTCGGATGCTTCAGCGGCGTCCTTGACGTCCTGCAGCACGGCCCCGGCATCCGCTTGCAGCGTGAAGTCGAGCGGGTCGACGCGGCGTATCCGATTGAGACGCTCAAGCGACAGCACTGCGTAGTCCGAATTGTCTGGAATGGCGCCACCGGCAAGTCCGGTATTGCCACCCTGCACGACGATGGCGATACCGCTCTGCGAGCACCATCTCACAAACGCCTGGACGTCTTCCACCGATCCTGGACGCACGATGAAGCGGGAACTTCCGCGCCTGTCGCGGCCCCAATCGATGAGGTAGCGCTCCGCCTGGGGCGACTGGCCGTCTATCAGCGCATCACCCGCCAACTGCGCAGGCAGCTCAGCAATTGCGCCGGAAGCTTCGCGTTGAGAGGGGCGATCCGTGATCATTGGGTCAGATCATACGGTCATCCTACAACTTCGCAAGTCCTATTCTTCTCGATGCTCCAGGGGCCACCTGCCCCCCTCCAACAACGGATGCCGGTCTCCTTCGAATAAGGATTGTGTCGAATACATTTCGCTGATTAGCTATCTTGCATAAGTCCGGGACAAGATTGGCAAATGTTGTCCGGGGAGGACCGCGATGCCGGTGCTTGAGGTTCGCCACGTTTCGAAGAATTTCGGGGCCATCCAGGCCCTGAGCGACGTCAGCTTCCAGGTGGAGCGAGGCGAAGTCGTGGGTCTGATGGGGGACAACGGCGCCGGCAAGTCCACCGTGGTCAAGACCGTGGCTGGCAACTTCCCGCCGAGCGACGGCGAAATTGTCGTGGACGGCGAGGTTTGCCATTTCCATAAACCTGTCCAGGCCCGCGCCAAGGGGATCGAAGTCGTCTATCAGGACCTGGCGCTCGCCGACAATCTGACGGCGGCGCAGAACGTCTTCCTGGGCCGCGAGATCAAGAAAGGTTTCTGGCCGATCAGAGTGCTTGACAAGCAGGCGATGATCGACCGCTCGGCAGCGCTGTTCAGGGAACTCAAATCGGAAACCAGGCCGCGCGATCTGGTCAAGAAGATGTCCGGCGGGCAGCGCCAGGCGGTAGCCATTGCGCGAACCCGGCTTTCAAACGCCAAGCTGGTGTTGATGGACGAGCCGACCGCTGCCATCTCGGTGCGCCAGGTGGCGGAAGTGCTCGAATTGATCCGGCGCCTGAAAGCGCAGGGCGTCGGCGTCATGCTGATCAGCCACCGCATGCCTGACGTTTTTGCCGTCGCAGATCGCATCATCGTGCTCAGGCGAGGTTCCAAGGTTGCCGACAAGGACACCGGCAACACATCACCCGAGGAAATCACAGGACTGATAACGGGGGCCATCCGTGGCGAATAGTGTTCAGGAGCCGGTTATGGTTCAGGAGTCAGCCGAGAAAGCCGGCCAGCCGGCCATGTCGGACTTTGTCGCGACCAAGGAACAGACAGCGTTCCAACGCGTGATCTCAAGTCAGCCCTTCTGGGTGACGATCGCCCTGATCGCACTGGTCATCTTGATGACGGCGATGGAGCCGAGCTTCGGCACCTCCGAAAACGTCGCCAATGTGACGCGCAATCTTGCGCCTTTCGGCATCATGGCGCTCGGCATGACGGTCGTCATCATCACCGGTGGCATCGATCTGTCGGTCGGCTCGATCATGGGCCTCGTGGTCATCGTCGCCGGCCTGTTCCTCACCTGGCATTATCCCTGGTATGTCGCCTTCGCCATGGGCCTCTTTTCCGGCTTGGCCTGCGGCGCGGTCAACGGATTTTTTGTCGCCTATGTCGGGATGCCGTCCTTTGTCGTCACGCTCGGCATGCTGTCCGTCGCGCGCTCGCTGGCGGTGGTGTTCTCGGCCAACCAGATGCTCTATCAGTTCGGCCCCGATGCTCCGATCGTGAAGGCGATCGGCCAGGCGAAATGGCCGCGGCATGGACCCGAGGACTGGGCGCCGCACTGGATACCGGAACTGTCGTCGCAGTTCTGGACCATGGTGATCCTGGCGCTGATTGTCGGCTTCGTGTTCAATTTCACTGCCTGGGCCCGGCATCTGTTCGCCATCGGCGGCAATGAGGAGGCGGCGCGGCTCACCGGCGTTCCGGTCGACTGGATTAAGTTCCAGGCCTACCTTTTCTCGGCCTTCACCGCCTCGATCGCCTCGCTCCTGCTGCTCGGCTACAACGGCTCGGCCATCAATGCGATGGGCCAAGGCTATGAGCTGCGCGTCATTGCGGCGACAGTGATTGGCGGCGCCAACCTGATGGGCGGCGCCGGCACGGCCTTCGGTGCGGTCATCGGCTCGGCGTTCCTCGAAGTGATCAGGAATGCGCTGCTGATGGCCGGCATCGATTCAAACTGGCAGGGTGCCTTCGTCGGCGCCTTCATCGTTCTTGCGGTTCTTTTGGGCATGCAAACCGGCGGCAAGTCGATCCTCGCCGCGTCGCTGGCAGTCCTGATGCCCAAAAAGCACCGCTAGAAACCCGCCGGCGGGAGACCTGCGGGACGTCACACCAAGGAGGAGAACTTCACATGAAGAAACATCTGCTGACGGCGGCTGTCGCGCTTGGCGCCATGGTGCTTGCCGTTTCCGGTGCCGAGGCGAAATACACCTTCGCCCTGGTGCCGAAGAACATGAACAATCCTTTCTTCGACCAGGCACGCGACGGCTGCAAGAAAGCCGAAGCCGAATCGAATGGTGCCCTGGAGTGCATGTATATCGGCCCCGGCGAGCATGGCGGCGGCGACGAGCAGGTACAGATCGTGCAGGATCTCGTGGCCAAGAGGGTGGACGGCATCGCCGTATCGCCATCGAACGCTGCGGCGATGGCGGTTGCGCTGCAGGCCGCCAAGGACGCGGGCATTCCGGTCCTCACCTGGGACTCCGATCTGCTGCCCGAGAACAAGGACCTGCGCGTCGCCTATATCGGCACGCACAATTATGAGATCGGCACGAACCTCGCCAAGCTCGCCATGCAGATCAAGCCCAAGGGCGGCACGATCTGTATCCAGTCGGGCGGCGCGGCGGCGGCCAACCACAATGAGCGCATGCAGGGCATTCGCGACACGCTTTCGGGGACCAAATCGGCGGCCTCACCCGGCGACCGCCTGACCGGACAGAACGGCTGGACCGAAATCGAGGGCTGCCCACTCTACACCGACGACGACTTCCCGCGCTCGGTGCAGCAGTTCGAGGACATCATGGCGAAAAACCCGAACCTCGATGCGTTCATCCCAACCGGCGGCTTCCCGCAGTTCATCCCCGATGCCAACCGCGCCGCGGTCGCGCCGTACAAGGAAAAGATAGCCTCGAAGGCCCTGGCCTTGGTCGTCGCCGATACGCTTCCGGTGCAGATCGACCAGATGAACGAAGGTTTCTCGCTTGGCCAGGTCGGCCAGCGGCCTTTCGAAATGGGCTACAAGACGATGATGGCGCTGAAGGACATGAAGGACGGCAAGGCTCCGCCGGCCGACCCGACCTACACCGGCCTTGACATTTGCACCCCGGAGACAGCGGATACCTGCATCGCCAAATAGTGCTCCAAATAGCGTTAATTGGGCGGGAGCAAACTCCCGCCCTTTTCATAGCCCGCCCTTTTCTTGGGGGATATCAATGTCGGAATTGTTCTCGCTCAACGGCCGTGTCGCGCTGGTCACCGGTGCTTCGCGTGGCCTCGGCTTCGCCATGGCCAAGGCACTTGCGGAAAACGGCGCGACGGTGATCGTCAATGCCCGCGATCCGGCGGCGCTGTCCGCGGCGGCCGAAAGGATCGGTGCCGAAGCCCTGCCGTTCGATGTCACCGACGCGGCGATCTCGAGGGCGTCGCTCGAAGGGATTGTCGAACGCCACGGCCGCCTCGATATTCTGGTCAACAACGCCGGCATCCAGCATCGAAGTCCGTTGGTCGAATGGCAGGACGAGGATTTCGACCATGTGATTGCCGTCAATCTTTCGGCCTGCTTCCGTCTGATGCGCGACGCGGTGCGCCTGATGCTGCCAAACAAGTTCGGGCGCATAGTAAACACCGGATCGGTTGCGGCGATCCTTGGCCGTCCCACCATTCACGCCTATGTGGCGGCAAAGGCGGGCCTGCACGGGCTGACACGCTCGACCGCCGCTGAACTGGGCCGTCACGGCATCACCGTCAACGCGATCGCCCCCGGCTATTTCGCCACCGAGCTCAACACCGCACTTATGAGCGACGAGGCCTTCACCAAATGGGTCGAGGCACGAACCCCGGCGGGCCGCTGGGCCCAGCCTGAGGAACTCGGCGGAGCCGTGGTGTTTCTCGCCTCAGACGCTGCCGCCTACGTCAACGGCCATGTGCTGGCCGTCGACGGTGGGCTGTCGGTTTCCCTCTGACCGGCGACGTGCCTTTCAGGAATAAATTTCAGCCGGGCAGCGCTGCGAAATCTGCGAAGACCGGCTGAGTTAGCCAATTCCAAAGACCAGGCTCACGCGCCCATCTGTGAGCTGCTGAACCTTCCGCAGTTCAAGCCCGCGACGATTTTGCGTTGCTCCAAACAGCGCCTTCCCTTCGCCGACGAGCAGTGGATAGAGGATAAGCCGTAGTTCATCCACCAGCCCGGCATCGATGAGGCTCGCGGTCATTCGCGCACCGCCCATGAGATAGATATCCTTGCCTGGCTGCTGCTTCAGGGCAGCGATGTCTTCGAGGCTCCGGACGAAGCACGTCTTTGGCCAGGCCGCCGAAGTCATCGTGTTCGACAGCACATAGTGCGGGGTCTGTTCGGCAAAGCGGGCCCATTCGAGCTCCGCCGGCGTCGGCAATTTGCCGGTCATCGGCAACGGCTTGTCCGGCTCATTCTGGATCGCGCTCCAGTAGCGCTCGTAGCCGGCGTACATGATGCTCCCGAGCAGGCAGGCATCGATTTGCGGCATCAGCCCATACTCCTCCGACCACGCGTCGACCCATTCCGCGTAACCCTCGGGTCCCTCCATCTTGCCGTCGACGGAAATCTTCATTCCGGCGATCAATTTGCGCATGACTTCCTCCATCAGGCTTGCCCAATGCAAGCACGTTTCATCGTTTCATCGTTGCTGGTGTGCGAGCCTCCACGGGCGAATGCCGGTGGAGGCTGGGCGGTGACTTCAGCCGACGCGGTCGTGTCAGGCCGGCAAGCGGCGGTCGTATTCTGCCCGCAGGCGGCTCCAGCCATCCCAGAACGAGGTCGGCGTCTTTCCGGCGAGGCGGGCGGCCAGCATGTCGAGGTGCATGTGCCAGCCGGCGGTGACGTTGAGCTGGATTGCGCGTTCCGGCAGCCGGCGATGGATGACGGTGAGCAGCACATCATTGCCCTTCGGCTCCAGCAAGAAGGAAACCCCGCCGGTGTTTCCCCAGGTAATGGCGAGCTTGTAAGGTTGATCGAGCTCGGTGATCCGGCCCTCCATCCGATGCTCTTCGGGAAAGCCCGCGGGGCGCTGGCCGGGCGGATCGGTCAGCTCGTCGTTACGCCAGATCAACTCGAACGACGTGCCGGCCTTCATTTCCATCTGGCCAGCAGCCATCCACTGCCGGCGCAGGTCGCTCTCGGTGAGATAGGCCCAGACCCGCTCGATCGGGCCGGGCAAAAGCCGCAGGATGGTGAACGTCGCGGGCTCGGTCAGCTCGCCATAGGCTTCGATGGTTTTCATCTGGTTCATTGGTCGTCTCCTTCTTTTGAGGCGGGCGATTTCCTGGAATCATCCTGGGCCCAGGAATCACCCGGGGCTTTGCGTGCGTCCTGCTCGCGAAGCAGACGCTCGAGGACGTCGAGACGGTTGGTCCAGAAGCGCTCGTAGAAGCCGAGCCATTGGTGGGCGCTGGCCAGCGGTCCGGGTTCGAGGCGGCACAGATGTGTGCGGCCCCTCACCTCGCGACGAATAAGCCCTGCATTCTCCAGCGTCTTGATGTGCTTGGAGGCGGCCGCCAACGACATGGCGAAGGGTTCCGCCAACTGGCTCACCGTTCGCTCGCCGCCGGCGAGGTCGCGAAGCATGTGCCGGCGGGTGGCGTCGCCAAGCGCGTGAAAAACCGCGTCGATCTGGGGTGTCTCTAATTCAACCATGTAGTTGAATATAGAGGCACGCTTTCGAATTGTCAACCGATTGGTTGAATGATCTTGGAAGGGAGTTCCACAGGCGGTCTGCGGCGATCGAAGACATTCGGCAAGTGCAAGGCCGCGGACATGGTCACCGCGGCGGAAGCGGGACCTTCACTTGCCTTCGAAGAAAGTATGAATCGAGACTTCCAGCTTTTCGATGAGTTGAGGGTTATGGCAGCTTCCAGCCCAGATCAGGGCGTTCAGTCTCATATCCTTGTTGAGAAAGTTCATTTTCCGAGAATCAAGCAGGTATCCCGCGACCTCGTAGTGCCGTCCCTTGATAGCCTCGATAAGCGCGTTGTTTCTTCCGGTCTTGTCAGTAAAATTCACGTCGGCGCCATTCTCGACAAGCAACTTAACGACATCCAGATGCCCGTTCTTTGCTGCTTCAATAAGGGCCGTTCTGCCGTAGTAGTCGGCTCTTGCATCGATCTCTATTTCCGGATGTTTCACCAGGGCTAAAATAGAGGCGTAGTGGCCCTTGGCCGAAGCAAGGCTCAAAGGCGTGCTCTTCCATTTGTTTCTGGAATTCACATCGATTGCTGGGTGTTGGATCAGCGCCTCGACCGCCGCGGTACGGGCATTGAGGGCTGCGAGATGAAGGGCTGACCAGCCGCCGCCGTCCGCCTCGTTGATATTGGCGCCGGCCGCCAATTCCGCGCGAACGGCCCCCGCATCGCCGCTTTCTGCCGCGAGCAGCAGATTCGACCAACCTCTCGCCTCTGCGGCTTCCAAGCTCTCGGTCAATGCAGTCGCCTCCCCGAATACTCCCCGCAGGATACCATTGTTCCGGTTCGGCCGACATCCACCGGATGACCGGCTTCCGCCGAAAAGCCTTACTCATTCGACGGTGTCCGCAAATACAATCCGAGAGGGGAAGGGCCCCAGCGCGTTGGGGTTAAAAGCGGGAGCGATGTCGGCTTATGACCCGAAGTGGCATCGGGATCAGCGCTTCACATTCTCCTGATATCTCGCCCGTTCGTCGCATGATGCCTGTGACTGCCTGACTTAAGAGCACGACGGCGTCCGACTGACTTCACTCGCAAGCAGGGTGGCGAGGACACCGAAGTCGGACTGGCTGGTTGGTAATCGGCATGGAAGTTGGACCGCTCGGACTGAAGTCAGGCCCCTGATCAAAGCGGAGCTGGCCGATATCCTCCGGCAGCGGAGGCCGATAGAGACGAACCGTAAGCGCGCACTCTATCGAGACAGATCATGCAGTCCTTCAGTACGTTCGTCGTCAACAATGTCCGCTGGCTCTCGGGCGCCTTTTTGCTGACCCTCGTCTCGTCCTTCGGGCAGACCTTCTTCATCGCCTTGTCGAACGGGGGTATCCGCGAGACGTTCGGGTTGAGTCATGGCGAGTTCGGCGGGCTTTACATGCTGGCAACGCTCCTCAGCGCGGCGACTCTGCCGTTCCTGGGTCGGCCGCTGGACCGGTATTCGACAGTGACCATGGCGATCGCGACGATGCTCATGCTCGCCTGCGCCAGCATCGCGATGGGGTTCGCCGGTTCGCTGCCAACCCTGCTCCTCGCGCTCTACCTGCTGCGCCTTTTCGGGCAGGGCATGATGACCCAGACCGCTTTGACGGCGACAGGCCGCTGGTTCGCCGCGAACCGGGGCCGCGCCGTCTCGGTCGTCACGCTTGGCTTTCATGTGGGCGGCGCTCTGCTGCCCTTCCTGTTCGTCCTCGTGGCCGGCCTCGTCGGCTGGAGGGGAAGTTGGTTCGTCTGCGCAGCCTTCATCCTCGTCGTGGCGTTGCCTGTGGTTTGTGCGCTGGTCTGGAAGGAACGCAATCCGCAGAGCGAGGCCCAGCCGAGGGCGCAACGCGCAGTGAAGCACTGGACGCGGGCGGAAGTCCTGCTCGATCCGACGTTCTACGCCATCTGCCTGGGTGTCCTGGCTCCCGCCTTCGTCGGCACGACTATCTTCTTTCATCAGGTCTACCTAACCGAGCTCCGAAGCTGGCCGCTGCAACTCTTCGCCAGCGGCTTCGCCGTCCTGTCCGCCACGACGATGGGTTTTGCGCTTCTGGCCGGGTGGCTGGTCGACCGCTTCTCGGCGGTCCAACTTCTCCCTCTATTCCTTCTGCCGCTGGCGCTGGCATGCTTCGCGGCTGCCTATCTGACGGCGCCTTTCGCCATCTTCGTCTTCATGGCGCTGCTTGGCATCAGCTACGGCTTCTCCTCGACCTTGGAGGGCGCCATGTGGCCGGAGATCTACGGCACCGCGCATCTCGGCGCGATCCGCTCGGTTGTGGTGGCCGTGATGGTTCTCGCGTCGGCGATGGGTCCCGGCATCACAGGATACCTGATCGACGCCGGCGTCGACTACTCGCTGCAACTGGCCTTGATGGGCGTATACAGTCTTGCCGCCGCCTTCCTGATGTGGAGGGTATCGCGGAGGCTGACGAGAGGCTTGTCTCGCGGCTGGAATCTTTCCAGCTCCTGATCGGTCCTGAAATCGTCGACACCAACCGTTATGTCGCTACTTACGGAATGACGTGCTGGTCCGCGTCAGGCTGCCAATCGGATAAGGTGAGAAGCAAGATGCGAATTGGACGTCGGCAATTTCTCATCCTTTCGCTCGGAGCGGCTGCCTTCGGCACAGCCCAAGCCTCCGGGCCACTCTGGTCAGCCCTGCGATCCGGAGAAGCCATTGCCGTGCTGCGCCATGCCGCGGCCCCAGGCTCCGGCGATCCCCCTGGCTTCAGGCTCGGTGATTGCAGCACGCAGCGGAATCTGTCGAAAGAAGGTCGTGCGCAGTCCCGCGCAATCGGCGACCTGTTCCGTGCGAATGGCATCTCGTCGGCAGCCGTCTATTCGAGCCAGTGGTGTCGTTGCCTCGACACCGCTCGCCTGCTCGGGATCGGCGACGTTGTGCCTCTTGAGCTGCTCAATTCGTTCTTTGGCGACAGTTCGGCCGCAGAGCAGCCCACCGCCGCTCTTTTGGCCTGGCTTCGCGGGCAGCGTTTCGACGGACCTGCCGTCTTTGTCACGCATCAGGTCAACATCACCGGCTTGACCGGCGAGGTGCCGGATAGCGGCGAAATGATCATCGCCCGTATTCATGAGGCTGACCCCGTGCAGGTCATCGGGCGTGTTGCCACGCCGGCTTGAGCAACTAGGCCTTCGACCCCATCTCGTGCAGCATCGCTTCAGTCGTGGAACAACGACGTGCGAGGAGAGATCAAAGGGAGTGATCGCATGGCTATCGATTTCAACCACACAATACTGCCGGCCCGCAACAGCGAGGCGTCGGCAAAATTCTTGGCGGAAATGCTTGGCCTTCCAGCCCCGAGGCGCTGGGGACCTTTCCAGATGGTTACGACCGAAAACGGTGCCAATCTCGACTATATGGATACCGACGGCGAAATCACGCCGCAGCATTACGCCTTCCTGGTCAGCGAAGCCGAGTTCGACGAGATCTTCGGTAGGATTCGTGAACGGGATCTCCCGTACTGGGCCGACCCTGGCCGGACGCAGCCGGGCGAGATCAATCACCACGACGGCGGCCGCGGCGTTTATTTCGAGGACCCGAACGGTCATCTTCTCGAAATCATCACCCGTCAATACGGCAGCGGCGGATGGAACCCGTGATTGCTCGGTGACGTAGCCAGGTGGCGGACGCGCTGCGAGCCTTTTCACGGTGTTCTTCCGCAGCCAGCTGATCAGTCTGCTGAAATCGCGTCCGAAACTCGTCGCGGTCGTGACCCGCTCGGTCGAAGCGGTCGCCGGCGCAGTCCTTGTCGCCGTTGCCCTCCATGAAATCCTGTGAAGTAACGGTGTCGCCCTGGTTTGCGCAGTCGTCAGCGATGGAACTCGCCACCATCAATCCGCCCCCTGACGGCGAAGCCGGGAACTTCAAATTGACGAATTGCTCGCGCCCCCCGGCGATCAGTATGTAGAGCCTGGAAATCCCACCCATTTCGTTTTTCGTCGATCTTCTCAGCATCGGACCGGGTGAAAAAGCTCTTCAGGAAAGTCTCGTGATCGACATTGGTCACGGCGACGGTGCATGTCTACACCGCCTTATCGTCCAACCTGGCTTTTGTTACCCCGACGATGGCCCCTTCGACATGGTATCGTCCGCCGCAGTCGTCCACGTCTTTGCCTCATTTACATTCGCGATGGGGGAAAAGTTCGAAAAAGCATCGTAGGAAACCGGGGTCCATCGAAGCCTCCCCGCCGCTGCTGCTGTCCGGTCGAAATCGGGACCGTGTGCCAGGCAGGTGCTGTGGAAGGCTTCCAGTGCGCGCTCGACATCGACACCGGCGTGCACCGATGATGCCGGATAACATTCACGCTCCGAGCCAGCTCAAAACGGTCGACACCTTTCAAACGCTTTGCCGCCGCGATCGATCCCTCCTGGCTAAACGCCCCAAACCGACAAGGCTGGCCTCACCGCTCCTCTGGAGGCTTCAAGTGGCGGAACTGCAGCAGCAGCAGCAGGTCATAAATGATCTTCAATGCACCGCAGATGAGGAGGGGCCAAGCTCGGAAAGAGGCAGCAAGCAGAGCGCCCGCCAGCGCCGGACTGGCTGCCGCGGCCAGACTGCGCGGGACAGATGTGAAGCTCGCGGCCGCCGCCCGCTCCGCTTCCGTGACAACGGCCATGACGTAAGATGAGCGCGTCGGGACGTCCATCTGCGAAAGCGCAGCGCGGACCAGCAGCAGGGCCAGTGTCAGAGGTAGCGTCGGCGCAAGCGCCGCCAGCATCAGGGCGATGCTGGACGGAATGTGTGTGAACACCATCGTGTTGATGAGTCCGATGTGCCGGGACAGCCAAGCTGCAACGGGGAATGAGAACGCCGAAAGCACGCCGGACCAGAAGAAGAAAAATCCCGCTTCCGAAAGCGACAGGTCGAATTTTTCGAACAGCCATAGGGCAAGCAGCGACTGGACGACAAAGCCGCCGGCGAAAGCATCAAGGCTAAAAAGAGCCGCAAGCTTGAGAACGATATTGCGCGAGGGGCCGAGCGCGGACGCGGTACCTGTGTCCGACGTGGGACGGCGCTGCGGGATCCGCGCGTAGAAGAGGCCGCCGAGCAGGCCGAGCAACGCGTAGAGCACGAACATGGCCTTGATGCCGGTGAGTTGGTCGAGGCCGGATGGAGCAACAAGATCAGGGGTCGCCGAAGCGAGTGCGCCAACGGCGCCTGCAAGCGCGCCCACCAAGCTGTAACGCGCGAACATCTTGGTCCGGGCTGCATCAGTGACTTCGCGTGTGAGCACGGCATGCTCTAATGGCACGAACACGCTGACGCTGCCGGCCGACGGGTTGATGGTGCCTGCGAAAGCGATCACCAAAAGCAGCGCGTAGTCATGAACCAGGGCAAAGGCCACACCCGTGGCGACCATCAGACTGGTGGCGGCAAGCAGGAGACGGCGGTGATCGTGTCGGGCACCAAGGACTCCGACGGCGATGGTCAAGAGCGCTGAACCGAGTAGCGATGCGGTCGCGATGATGCCGACCTGCAGAGGCGTGAAACCCAATGAGAGCAGGTAGACTGGCAACAGAACGGCCACGAACCCATCGCCCATATCGCGCAGGGCTCGGGCCGCAAAAAGAAAGGTCGTCGGGTGGATCCGCTGCACTGGCCTAGCCTACTCTCATGACCTGCGTCGGCGTCACCGCGCTCGGCAGCGACGCTCGGCAAGGCGGAAAGATCATGACGGAGTCGCGTTAGATATTCCAGCGAGGCGAGTATCGGTTTTGTTGGACTGGAACAGAGAGAACCTGTTCCGGGTAGAATGGACGGGCGTTTGAGGTACGGATGGATGGATGAAGGAACTTGTTAGGGCCCGTGAGCTCGCGCGGTCACTTCATCGAACGGCCGATGCCGAGCGCGTCCGTTTCGCGTGGGCACCTTCTCGCTCGCTCCACGCCTGCGAAATCCGCGGCGAAAATGGTATCAGACCGATTGGTGCTCCAATATGGACATGTAGAGTTGTTGTCTTCGAGCGTTCCGTGAGAATGGCATCCAGGCAATGACAGACTGCCTGAGGGGGGAATAAATGCGTCGCATCGCTCGGATTTCGCTTGCCATCATCCTTTCGCTAGCCGTCGCAATCCTGACTGCCTGGGCCGGACTTGCCATGTGGTATCGTCTGCCTGTGGCTGAGCTTGGACGGGCTCAGGCCGGCGTCCTGTTCATCTTGTTCGGCCTCGCCACTATCATCGCCCTCTTCAGCCGGTTTCGCATCAGGGCGCTTGTCCTGTTTGCAGCTGCGTTAGCTGTGGTTCTGGTTTGGTGGAGCACCATCAGGCCTTTCGATCACGCAGACTGGGCGCCCGACGTCGCCCGTCAGGTGACCGGCACCCGCGACGGGAACCTGTTGACGCTGACTGATGTGCGCGCCTTCGAATGGCGTAGCGCTACTGATTTCACCGAACGCTGGACAACGCGGACCTACGACCTCTCCACCGTTCAGACGGTCGACCTCTTCATGTCTTATTGGTCCGGGACCAAAATCGCCCATGTCATCATAAGCTTCGGCTTTGCAGGAGGTGACTATCTTGCCTGGTCGATTGAGGTGCGACGCCATGGAGGCGGCAAGTTTTCTCCCATGGCAGACCTGTTCAAGAGCAATCCCCTGGTAATTATTGCGGCTGACGAGCGAGACGTCGTCGGCGTCAGGTCAAACGTTCGCGGAGAGGATGTCCAAATCTATCGGCTAAAAGTGTCACCGGAAGCGGCCCGGGCGCTCTTGCTGGAATACGTCTTGGACGCAAATGCACTTTCCACGACTCCAGAATTCTATAATTCCATCACGACGAACTGCACGACCACGATCGTCAAGATGATGCGAGCCGTCGGTGACGTGGTCCCCCTTGACCGGCGCCTCATCGTTAACGGCTATCTTCCCGAATATGCGTATGCACGGGGTGCGCTCGATGTCAGCTTGCCGATGTCGGTTTTGAGGGAGGCAGCCCACATCGACGGCCCTGCGCGGGAGTCAGGCCTTTCGCCTGATTTTTCGAGATCGATCCGGATTGGCGTGCCATCCCCCGGTCCAATTTATTGATCTCTGGAATCGTGTTTGGAAACGCTGGCGGTTCGAACCGGACCTCATCCCGGCTTCACGGCGCACTTCTACTTTCTCCACCTGTCGACTCGCATTGGCGGACGCCGCGCCTAGATAAGCACTGCGCCGGGGCGGAGCGATGCAGAAGGACCTGAGCATGCCTGAACAAATTACCCTGACTAAAGTTGAGCAGATCACATTGAATGATGGCTCAGCCATTCCCCAGATCGGCCTTGGCGTTTGGCAGGTCGATCCAGCCATTACGGCCCAAGTCGTGAGTTGGGGAATCGAGGCCGGCTACAGATTGATCGACACCGCCGAAGGCTACCAGAACGAGGAAGGCGTTGGGCAGGCGATCCGCACGGCTGGCGTACCGAGGAGCGAACTGTTCATCACCTCGAAACTGCGCAACGGCGCGCAGCAGCGTGACGCCGCCCTGCGGGCTTTCGACGAGACGATGAACAAGCTCGGCATCGAGCAGATCGACCTGTTCCTGATCCACTGGCCGGTGCCCAGCCAGGGCAAATATGTCGAGGCGTGGAAGACGCTGATCGAACTCAGGCAATCCGGCCGGATCAAGTCGATTGGCGTTTCGAATTTCAACCAGGACCATCTGGAGCGAATCATCGGCGAGACTGGTGTCACACCCTCAGTCAACCAGATCGAACTCCATCCCCGGTTTCAACAGCGCCAGACCAGAGAATTTCCAGCACGCACAACATCCGCATCGAAAGCTGGAGCCCGCTGGGCAGCGGCCGGCTGTTGAGCGACCAGACCCTCGAAAAGATCGCCGGAAAACACCGCAAGTCTGTGGCGCAGGTGATCATCCGCTGGCATCTTCAGAAAGGGCTGATCGTCATTCCAAAGTCGATCCATCAGGACCGGATTGCCGCCAATTTCGACGTCTTCGATTTCGAGCTGGATTCAAAGGACCTCGAGCTCATTCGAGGTATGGATTCATCAAACGGCCGTACGGGCGCGAACCCGGCCACGGCTGCGTTCCTGTTCTAACCAGCGACGGGACTCGGCCAGATCAGCGAAGGCGGATGGCGTGAGGGTAGCGGCCGCTTGGCGACGGTCGACTGCCCGATGCTGAGCCTGCACGCCGCGATTTGTTGCCGGCCAATGTCAGACAGCCGGTTTACTGACGGAAAAAAGCTGCAGGCTGCCTGGCAGCCCGCTCGCTTCCAGTTCGCCATGCTCTTCGAAAGTCAGGCCGGAGCCGACTACCAGATCGCGCACCGTCCGCGACGCGATGATCTCGCCCGGCCGCGCGTGATCGAGCAGCCGCGATGACAGCTCGATTGCAACGCCAGTGAAGTCATCGCCGCGCACTTGGCATTCGCCGGTATGGACTGCCGAGCGGACATCGAGACCGGAATGCCTCAGGCGATGACGGATTGCGATCGCGCACTGGATCGACCGCGTCGGCCGTTGGAACACGGCGAAAAATCCGCTTGCGGAGCGCCTGATCTGTCTGCCTTCGGCAGCGAGCAGTTCGCCGCGGATCTCTTCGGCGTATCGCTCGATCAGATCTGCGCCGACACCAGAAGGGGGGCCGGCTATCTCCAGGGACAGCACCGACACCAGAACCCCTTCGCCCGGCGCTGCCGGCAAGGCGCCGGTGACGAAGGTCTGGATCTCGTCGACCAGGCGATCGGAATTCTCGCCCCAGATTACGTGATCACGGCCGGCAAGCTCGATGTATCTGGCGCCCTCGATATGCGTTGCCAGATAGCGCCCCTCTTCCGGTTTCACCCAGCGGTCCCCTGCCGCCTGGACGATCAGTGTCGGGACGTGAATGGCTGGGAGAAGGGCGCGAACATCGATTTCGGTGCCCCAGCGCCACAGCGCGATCGCGTCGGCAGGCGAGGCCGAATTCCTGAGATACGCGGCGAACCATTCTCTCTCGAAACTATCATTCATGAGGCTGGGCGCGGCGTTGCTCATATCTGCCGGCTCCCCCCATTGTCTCTCGACGGCGGCCAGATCTTCTTCCACCTGCTCGCTTGTCCTTGCCCAGGGATAATCCTTCGACCATCGGCCGCTGGCGTAGGTTCCGTTGAGGACGAGAGCCGCTGTCCGCTCGGGATAGGTCGCCGCGAACAGCATGCACATGGGGCCGCCTTCGGAACCGCCGAACAGAACCGTGTGCTTTGAGCCGACCGCATTCAGCACCGCCCGCATGTCTTCCATTCGCTCTTCCAGCGTTGGCAAACCGACATTTCGATCGGACAGCCCCGTGCCGCGCTTATCCATGCGGATCAGGCGCGAGAAGGCGCCGAGGCGATGGAGCACATGCGAAAGCCGCGGCGACGACCAGGCAAGATCAAGGTTGGAGACCCATCCAGGCACGTAGATCAGGTCGACCGGGCCGTCGCCGGTCACCTGATAGGCGATGTTGATCCCGGCCGATTTGACGTAATGGGTCGCGGGGCGCATCGGCTCGGCCCGGAACGCCGGCCGCTCGCCGGTTCGGGCTGGCGACGGTGGCGGTGTCTGGGAAGACGACACCGAGGCAGCTGCCCGGGAGGCGGCTTGCGGTGTCATGCGGCGCGTCCGCAGGTCTTCATAGAGATGTCGGGTTTCCGGCTCGGGCTGCAGGTTCAGTTCCCGCTGCAGCGCACCGCGGCAATTTTCATATTGCTTCAGCGCGAGAGTGAGCCGGCCCTGAGCCGCATAGGCTCGCATCAGGGCGCGGTGGATATCCTCCCTCAGCGGCTCCATGGCGAGCAGGCGTGTTGCCGCGCGCACGCATGAGGCAGGTTCGTTCGTGGTGCAGTAATGCGCGACGAGCTTGTCCAGTGCCGCGACGGCCATCGCCCTCAGGCGCTCGCGCTCGACCCGCAGCCAATCCTCGAACGGCTCCTCCTTCAGGCCGAAGCCGTCGAGCAGGTCGCCGCGATAGACGACAAGCGCCTGTTCGAGTTGCTCCGGTTCGGAACCGGCGGCCAGCGCCTCGAACCGCACGACATCGAAATCAAGATCGTCGAGATTGAGGGTAATGCTGTCGCCGTCGGTGAGGAACGTTCGGCCATCGGATCCGTCCAACCCTTTCCTGATAGCCGATAGGGCCTGCCGGAGGTTCATCCGCGCCTGGGCCTCACCGTTGCCGCCCCACAAAAGCGCTGCGAGCTTCTCGCGTGACTGCGAGTGTCCGGATTGCAGGGCGAGATAAGCCAACATAGCGCGCGCCTTGCGGCTGAAAACCGGGACCGCCGCTGCGCCTCCGGCGAAGTCGAAACCGCCTAGCAGACAGAGATGAGGGTGCGACATCGGGTCCGCCCACGGCCACAACTTTGGTTGCGATCCTTTCCTGTAGTTGCCCCTAATTCAACCTTCATTTTCATCGGCCTGGCGTTTTCACGAATCCTTCACGCTGGCTCCAACGCGCCTCTCACGGCCGTGGTGGAGATTGTCCGGACGAGCAGCCCTTATTTCAGGAGGACACTATGCTACGCCCGAGTTCGTCCGAATGGCCTATCTGGCATAATGATCCCGGTCAAACTGAGCAGCCGCGCGGCGGCCCGTTACGCCACGATATTGCACTTACGCATTATCTCAAGAAGCAGCGGGCCCGCCGGGTATCAACGGTCCGCTCGTTCAATTTCCGGACCACCGCGATCCGCGCATGCGCGCTGATCGCGCGACTTGGGCGTGATTTTTTCCGGCGACTGCATCCATTCAAACCGCGCATCGCTATGAAAAATGCACTTAACTTGACCGACGATATCGGCTTGAGGCTGGCGCAGATCGAAGCAGAGATAAGCAACTCGTTCTGGCGCCGGTGAGCACGACAGCGGGTTTCGGCTCGATCCCAATGGCCTTTTTACGGTGAAAACTCCCCTTCGCGCTCAGCCTCATATCCCCGACCCATCCAGCAGCGGGACATCTTCTTCGTCCCAGGGGCTCGGCAATGAACCCTTGCTCAGATTGGCTGTCGGCAGTGGCATCCAGCATTTCAGCTCGGGCTCGGCGTATTCAACCACGCGTCCGGGCGACGAGTCGGAAGCGCGCCAGCCTTCGCTGCCGAACTGGTCGGCTCGAGACCAGTAAGCCAGGTCGACTTCCGCCGGCCCCTGCTCCGACGGCCGAACCGTGACAAGGATTCGGCTGCCATCCCTTGGCGCGCTCGACATGTGACGCCAGCGATCGGGCTCGTCCATCGTAATCTCCTCGTGCAATCTGCATCTCGGCTGTCCAGACGAATAGTCGCTTCGCGCACAAGGCCGGTCAACCCGAACTTTGCGCCGGCAGTCTATGATTGGCCGCCTGCCGGTCTGGCGCGGACATGGGCTGCCGGTCATCAGCGCACCTTCGCCTTGACTGCCCAGGCTCTCGTTTTCAGGGGAATGGACCCGCCCTCGCCGCGCGGCAGACTGTCGCGGAGCCTCTCCATCAATCTCTGGCGAGCTGCGGGGTCGAGACTCATGCAGTAGCCGGGCGCTGGTCCCGCACCCAGGGTGAAGGGACGCCAGTAGTCCTCAAAGTCCTTGAACACGGCCGGCATTTCAATCCGGGTGGAGTCGATGGAGCCCAGGCCTGCCTTCTCCGCGAGATCGGTCAATCCATCTTGTGTGCAAAATGGAAAACGCCTGTCCTCGGTAAGGTCGATGGCACCGGGGTCAAGCGCCGTCGCAGCGGTCCAGAAGGCCCGCATGAATTCCACCCCGCCGCCAGGATAATCCCACACATAGAATCCAATCGTCGCTCCAGGGCGGGCCACCCGCCGCATCTCGGCGAGCGCCTTTTGCCTGTCGGGGACGAAGTTGAGAACAAGCGCCGACACGACCATGTCCTTGCTGCCCGATTCGACTGCCAAGGCCTGCGCATCGCCTGCGAGAAACGCGACACGCTTGTCCGGCACGTTTGCCCGCGCCTTGGCGAGAAAACCCTCCGACGGATCTATGGACACCAGGCTCCTGGGATTGCAACGGGCCAGGATGGCTGCCGACAGCGCCCCGGTTCCGCAACCCACCTCCAGCCAGTCCAGATCCTCCGCCGGATCGAGCCAATCCAGAAAAGGTGGAGCGATCTGACGGCTCCATCGCCCCATATAGAGGTCGTAACTATCCCCGGCCTGCCAAGCGTCGTGGCGCGTTGCCTCAGCCATCGCAATCTCCTCCCCTGATGATTTTCGACCCGTCGGACCGCGAGAATACGCCCGCCGCGCTCGCGGGAACAGGGGCCAGGAAGGTCTGCCCGGGGGATCGTAATCGGATGCCGACACGCGCACGCCCCGGGCCGGCAAGGCAGACGATCCGCGTTCTTGCTCAGCCTGCCCGGAAGGCGAGGCTCCGCCTCATCAGTTGGATGCTGAGCGCCAGGTCTCCGCTTCCGATGAACCAGGGCGACAGTATCCGGGACGATCTCAGTCCGCGATAGAGCAGATAGGGAAATCCGAGCGACAGGGCGATCAGCGCCAACTCGGAAGACATTCCGAAGTCCCGCAGCGTGAAATGAACGAACTGATGGACGAACATGATCACCAGGGAGGCTGCGCCGATTTCCGCCAGCGGAGCGATGCGCAAGCTCGGCATCGCCATGAAGCGGACGAGGCCGAGGATAAAGGTCGAGATCGCCAATGCAACGAGCAGGCCGAGAAGCGGCGGGCCGAAAATGGCGTTCTTCATGCTGAAGGTAAAGTCGGACCCTGTCCGCGCCGCCGCGAGCGCGACCCCGGCAACCGCCACGACAAACACCGCCGACCACAGCGCGCTCATGCCGCGTTCGCGCAGGAAATGTCCGAACCAGAATGCGCCGATGGCGAGCGGCACGTTCGTCAGTGCCAGCGGCGCGCGCACGTCCTGCCAATAGGCCTGGATTGAATAGGCGAGGCCGACGGATGCGCCGACGAAGATCAGCATGCCGGGATCGGTCGGCCCGCTGGTCCTGATCGCGACCTCGTTATAGACAAGTTGCGTGGCGACGAGGCAGGTGACGAACCAGAACACGCCGAGTTCGCGCGTCAGGTGCCGTCCGCCCAGCAGCGCGTCGGTGATGAGTTCCCTGATCTGCCAGGGCGCGGGTGTGTCGCCGCGCAAAAAGTCCACAACGAGCACGCTCGCCATGATCGCGCCGAGAAACATCACATAGGGAATGAGCAGGCCCTGGACGCGCTTCCGGAAAAGCGCCTTCCTCTCCGTGACGGCAAAAAGGTAGCCGGATATGATGAAGAAGAACGGCATGAAGAACAGCGATGCCGTAAAGTAAATCGGGTGCGCCCAGCGCCAGGTGCTGTGGTCGAGGACGTGGGCCATGACGACGAGGGTGATTCCCAAGCCCTTGGCAGTGTCCAGCCAGGTCTCACGTATGGGCAGGTTCAACTTCAGCGTTTCCTGGATACGGCTTATCGGCCGGCCCGGTCCTTCGGTTTCGATGGCGATTGTGCACCGCATCATACTTTGTGGCAAGTGCGAACTGGCTTGGAGGTCCGCATTGCCGGTTGCCGCCGACGCAATGTCGCAAAAGTCGGCGAAATTCAGCATTCCGCTTGATTTTCCGCCGATCTTCACCCATTGTTGCGTTGCACAATAACAGGCTGGTGCTGACTATGGCAGTTCAAGCGATAGGAAACCTTGGCCGGCACGGGCTGCCGTTCTTGCAACCAGCCCGCTGTTGAAATCGATCGCGCTTTGACCTCGGATCGACCAGGTCCGATTCAAGCAGCAAAGGACCAAGATGCTTCGCGACTTGTCCGCCTATAAGAAAATGTTGATGCTCGGCATTGTCGGGCTGGTGCTCGTCGCCATCGTCGACGCCTTCAGCAATCTGCCCGTCGTCTCCGGCTGCGCATTCTACGGCAATTGCGCGATCGATAGCTCCGTAGAAGCACCGATCGGGCACAGTCAGGATCCGACGCTGCAATGAAGCCACCCGGGAAGACGGCGCTTATCGTCTATGATGGCGACTGCATCTTCTGCCAGAGCTATGTCCGCTTTGCCCGGCTGCGCGACGCGGTCGGTCCTGTCGAGCTGCTCGACGCGCGCTCCGGCGACCCGCGCGTTGTCGGGTTTCAGCGCCAGGGCTTCGACCTGAACGAGGGCATGCTCTTCGTTTTAGAGGATCGCGTCTACCACGGCGAGGAAGCCATCAATCTCCTGGCGATCCTCAGTTCCTCTTCGACGCTTTTCGGCTGGCTCAACCGCAGGATTCTCTCAAACAGGACGGCCGCGCGGCTGATCTATCCGGCGCTCAAGCTCGGACGCCGGGCCACCCTGAGGCTTCGCGGCCGCTCGCTGATCCCTGCCGACCTCGAACGGCGCTAAAGCATGCCCTCAGGCCCTGACCGAGGATGCGCAGCGGTTTTGCGATAGCGACCATGAACTTAAAGCGACTCGTGACTCTTAACAATCGCGACGCGATTGGGCATTGGATGGCTTAAGTCGACTGTCCGGCGACATCTGCCAATTTCCGTGAAAGCGGCGTTCAGTGGGTGCAGGCCTTCGGCCGCGAGAAATCCACCAGCTTGAACATAAGCAACTTGCGTTCGAGGAGGCTGGGCATTTCGCCTGCGAAGGTCGAGGCGTTGGCGCCGGTAATCGTCTCGCCATCCTTCACGTAAGTCACCCAAGCCTCGGGCTTCCGGCGCAGTTGTTTCTTCACATCGAGGAGCACGTGGTAATTGCCCGCCCGCGACTGCCGGACGAGATGGGGCTCGGAGGAATCAACGATCTTCACCACCTCGTTCTGATAGTTGAACATGTATGGTGGCTTGGGAAAGAGCAGATGGTTGGTCTGGCCGGCTTCCGTGTGCAGATTGCTGAACATGTTGATGGAACTCTCCGTCTTGAGCCCGACATAGGGTGACAGGCAGGAGAGGAAGAACAAGCCCGGCACCAAATAGACCCAGAGCGGCTGGCGCGGCGAGGAGACGGTCCGGCAAGGCAGGTTCTGCAGGGCCACATGGGACAGCACGACCATCGCCGCGCCGCTCACTACCGCCCAAATAAGGATCCAGACGGAGTGGACCATCATGTCGAAGGAGCGCCCGGGAAAAGCATAAGTGAGCACAATGACGAGAGTGACCGCGACCAGCATCACGGCCGCGCCCGGCAGCAAGATCCCGATCCGGCCGAACGTCTCGCGCAGCGGATTGGTAAACTCCAGCGAGGTGCGATAGAGCGCCTCGCTGGCGGGCGTGGGGATGCTCAGCACATACAGCGCGAACACCAGGCTGGAAAAGTCCATGTACCAGGAATAGGCCGAGATCGGGATCACGTAATGGAAGACGAGTGCGAGGATGAACCCCACGGCGAAATAGCGCTTCCAGTAGAGAGACACGATCGCGATCGCCTCAATGACGAAGGTGGCGAAGATCGCAAGATACCGGCCAAACAGATTGTCCTCGAGGCCGAACGGACGAGCCAGCGGAGCGTAGAGGCCCACCGCGCAACTCACGGAAGGATCGAGGAAATCGGTGTTGATCTTGTGGAAGATGCCGTAGAAATACATGATGGCGAGCAGCGCCCGGGCGACGATCCGGATCTGTTGATAAAGCTCCATCCGGGCCAGCGCGGCGCCGCGGCCGGCGGCCCGCAGATAGAGCACTGCCGCACTGAGCAGGATAGCCCCGTTCATCACCGCCGTGATCGTCTTGTTGTTCGAAGCGACCGGCATGCGCAGCGCGTACAGCACAAGCGATACCATCACGAGCCCGATCAAGAACTCGGTTCGCCGCGGGTACAGCAGGAGTAGCAGGCTGAACAGGACGACCGACCAGCTCAGAGCGGCAAACAGCGGCCCCTTGTCGCCAAGCATGGAGTAGATATCACCGGCGATACTGAAGATCGCCGCCATTGCCCAGAACGGGGCAAATGCGGTCAACCCGTCAAATGTATCGTCCCGTCCTCTGACTTTCGTGATCTTGCTGCGACCAACGTTCCATATCGGTGTCGCGCTTGAATACTGCTGCTGCCCAATAAACACCAGTTAAGCCCCCTCAAGTTCCCCTGCAGGTTCTTTTGGCGCCCAACTGGGGACGACTTGGCGCGCCTTCGGAACCGTTCTATGTTGCACTGCAACATCAGCACGAGCGCAGAGTAAGAGTCAATCCGCCGTCGTCGGTAGCTCCTGCTGCCGAGCATCAGCCATTGGGAGAGGTGCGGCGGACCCAAAGCGGGATGCGTTTAATTTGAACTGGCCATCCCGCTCCATTTGTTTCGCCCGCGACTGCATGTCGCCCAAGGCATGCCCTCGGGCCTGACCCGAGGGCGCGCAGCAGTATCAGGACAACGACATGTCAAGACGACGACATGTATGAAAACAAGAACTTGAAGCGGCGCATTAATCCTGCGGATGCGCCGCTCTTCGCCGACTAACGCTGCTTTGCCGTTCTGGGAAATTCCACCACGTCAGCGGGCGGACGCTTGTACTGGGCTGCGACAATTGCATCGATCAGGATGTCCAGGGCGGCGCGCGCCGCGCTGCTCGTCTCGTCATCGCCGCGCAAATAGTGACAGGCTCGTTCAAGATGGAGGTGGGCTGCGGCAAAGTCACTGGTCATGGATTCTCCTTTTGCCCGCCGCTGGACAACGATGGCCCATTTCGATTTACCCAAAGGCGAACATCCACAGCTGGATTTGAATCAAATATGGCCGGTTAACCAGATCTTCAGCATCGCGAGGCGACCTTGCGGCTGCGGACATGTGTTGAGTTCCGCCTCAGGCAACAGACCCGCTCCGGAGACCGGGGCGGGTTTTTGCTTGAATGTCGCCGGGGCAGAACTTGATATGGCTCGACGGGCGGGAGTCCGCCTTGCGTCCAGATTGGGCCAACCGACTCTAGCATGCCTGACGTGAAAACCAGCCGGGGATGGAGCTACGCGCGCGCTCTCGTTTGCCCGCCACCAGCAGATCGACGAGGGCGCACCCGGTCGACCTAAAGCGCGCCGCGAGCCAGCCCGACGCAGCATCAGCCATGGTATCGATGCTACACGTGCGTGCCAGGCTAGGGCAGCCGGTGCCCGGCATGGCCCTAGCCTGGGCTACTGTTATAGCTGCAGGTATATTAGCGATTTCTTGACAAACGCTCGGAGCTCTGCTTTCCTTGGTTCATTGATAATTAAGTAAGTCGTGCGTTTTTTGGGGACGATGTTCGCATGTCAACCTTGGTTGTCGCGGACCCGCGGGGGGTATATCTCGCCGGTCTGGAGTGGGTTCTGCGGAAGGCTGGCCACAGCGTTGTGGCAAACTGCCATCGCATAATTGACGTTGTCCCGCATGTAGAGCGTCATCGGCCTGATATTGTCGTCATAGGCGTGGACATTGCCAGTCAGCAGACGGCCAGTCTCTCCTCTCGACTCAGAACTATGAACAGCGCGCTGGGCATAATTTTCATCCTGCAACCAAACGGCGGGTTCGGCGTCAAGGACATACAGGAGCTCGACGCCGACGGTTTGCTGCTGGACGGCATCAGCCATAGCTATCTTGTCGAATGCGTAAATGTCGTAGCGGCCGGTCGAAAATGGGTCGACAACAACATCCTCCAGCATCTTCTAATACCGCGATCGCTGCACCAGGCCGAACACAAGCTCACCGAGCGCGAGAAGGAAGTCGCCGACCTGGTTTCGCGCGGCTTGCGGAACAAGACCATCGCGCAGCGGCTGCATGTTTCCGAAGGCACGGTGAAGATGCACTTGCATCACGTCTACGAGAAGCTCCACCTCGGCAGCAGGGCAGAGCTGGCCTGGGCGGCACATGGCGAAGGCGCCGACCATCGGGGAACAGGCAACAAAGGCCTGCTGTAATATTGCTTTCGACCCGGCGGCGAGGCCGCCGGCGTCGGCAAGCGCCGACAATGGACAGCAAACCGCGTGGCTACCGGGCCCGTCATGCCACAGTGGCAAATTCTCAAGTCGAATCGTGTCGCCGATCTGTCTCTTTTGTTTGAGCATTGGATTTTCCCAAAGCGGTTTCCGCCTTTGGATCATCCAATGCTTTAGCGCGGCTAGCGCAAGCGCCTGTCGCACCCTGATAATCGAAGGATCTATATCGTTCGATCAGGTGCGGGCATTCACCACAATACTATCGAACCGAGAATGGACGCGTCCTCTCCATCGGCGAACAATAACAATTGAGGGCCGCCAATCAGTACGCGATCGGGGTGCACCCATGCAGGTGCATTCCGGCGTCATCGGATGTCTCAGGTGACTTTGGCCGGATAGTTCCGGGCACCTGGGGGTGGATCCCTTTTCTTGAAGCGTTTTAACCAAGGAGAATCTCCATGGCACTCGACATCGAGACCCAAGACATCATCATCGACGAGACCACCGGTCTTCAGGACGATGATATTGACCCGTCCGTTTCGCCGCACAGCACCAACGCCACGCTGCTATATCTCCTAAGTCTCGACGATGCGGGCGGGCTGACCTCACCGGAGGTCGCCTTCCAGACCGACTTCGTGGTGGCCTCGGCGAGCGCAGGGGAAACCATCACCTCGGTCGTTCTCGCCCAGAACTCCGACGGGGACCCGTTTTCCACCACCGACGGCGTGAACAGCGGCATTCGGACGGTCGATGGCAATTATGTCTGGCTGTTCCAAGACCCAACTGATCCAAACGTCGTGATCGGCGTCATTGGTACCTCTGATCCGCTCGTCGAGCCCGCTGAGACCGGGCCGCTCGCCTTCTCGTTTGCGCTGATCCCCACCAGCGCCACCAATGCGGACCTGTACACGGTCGAGTATGTGCCGTTGCTCCATCTGGACCCCACCTTGCCGGACGACCAAATCGATCTGACTGATAAGGTGTTCGCCTCGGTCACGGGGACCTCCGTGGTTAATTTCAGCCAGCTTGGTGACGCCCCTCCTGGACACAACAATTGGTATATCCTCGACGCCGACGTAGCGAGCCCGCAGAAGATTCTTGTCACGGCTCACGACAATGGCGTGCAAACTGAAGTCAACATCAGCACGCAAGGCTTCGGTGTCGCATCTCAAGACGTGCGCTTTGGCCGTGAGCTTCAGATCGACCTGATCAACGGCGGCACCCAGAGCGCGGGTAAGAACTTTACCAACGCGCCAATCGCGCCTGACTACATCGACCACATCGAGAACGTCTCCAGCGCGGGTTTTTCAGTCTCGCAGTCCACGCCGACCAACACCGTGGCTGACATCGAGATCCACGCCTATAATAATGACGACAACGCGGAAGGCGCTGCGCTCCCCGGTGATGACAACGATGCGGAGATCAATATCACCGGAGTGACTTTCAAACTGAACGGCGTCGCAACAACAGCCGCGGCCCTGGGCATCACGGTTGATCTCACCGGCACTGGACTGATCCTTCTCGATGTCGGCGAGGGCGTGACGGTCGATTCACGACCGCAGGCGGGGCTGGCGGAACCTTTGACCGCTTCACCATCAAGAATATCGACTCGGAGCATGACTTTTTCGATGTCAAGGAGTTGCACTTTGGCGGTGAAGTAGCCAACGCTCACAACGAAGAGGTCGGCTCCTTCATCAAATTTGACGATGACGGGCCGAGCATCACGGCAACCGGTGTCCCGCCGACGCTCACGGTTGATGAGTCCAACTTTCTGGTCGACGCCAGCGCGGATTTNATACACTCGCCCGACACCGGCCCGGATCAGGAAACGACGTTGGCGTCCAATGATCTCGTCACTTTGACGGCGACCATCACCGACGGTGACGGCGATCAGGACGACGACACTGTCAACATCGGCACAAGCCTCGTCTTCAAGGACGATGCTCCGACGATCACGGCAACCGGTGTCCCGCCGACGCTCACGGTTGATGAGTCCAACTTTCTGGTCGACGCCAGCGCGGATTTCTCGACCGCCTTTACCTCGAATGCCGGTGCGGATGGTGACGCCATCAGCTATGCGCTTGGCATCAGTCAGGTCACAAACGACAGCGGCCTCACCGACACCTTAACCGGCCAGTCCGTCCTGCTTTTCGTCGAAGGCGACGACGTGGTCGGTCGCGCCGGTTCAGCCGCCGGCGATATCGTCTTCACGGTCAGCGTGGCTGCTGACGGTACTGTGACACTCGATCAGGCGCGTGCTGTNTCGACCGCCTTTACCTCGAATGCCGGTGCGGATGGTGACGCCATCAGCTATGCGCTTGGCATCAGTCAGGTCACGAACGACAGCGGCCTCACCGACACCTTAACCGGCCAGTCCGTCCTGCTTTTCGTCGAAGGCGACGACGTGGTCGGTCGCGCCGGTTCAGCCGCCGGCGATATCGTCTTCACGGTCAGCGTAGCTGCTGACGGTACTGTGACACTCGATCAGGCGCGTGCTGTTATACACTCGCCCGACACCGGCCCGGATCAGGAAACGACGTTGGCGTCCAATGATCTCGTCACTTTGACGGCGACNATACACTCGCCCGACACCGGCCCGGATCAGGAAACGACGTTGGCGTCCAATGATCTCGTCACTTTGACGGCGACCATCACCGACGGTGACGGCGATCAGGACGACGACACTATCAACATCGGCACAAGCCTCGTCTTCAAGGACGATGCTCCGACGATCACGGTGCCGTTCGACGGTGACCCCGGTACCGCAGGTATCCAGCACGAGACTCTGGCTAACACGCTCAACGCGTCGGACACCGGAGACTTCGGGTACGACATCGGCGCGGATGCTCACACGGCCCTGTTCTACACGAACGGCGGTTCTGACTTTGTCGACCAGGATAACGTGCTTGCTGGCGTCCAGATCGGACTCAGCGGCACGATCACCGGCGGCGGCGGAGGTAATGTCCTCACCCCGAACGTGACGCTCGCGTCGGAGAGTCTCACCTCCGCGACGTTCAACTTCACCTTCACCTACGACAAGGACCCAGCGGCTGGCCTCCAGGAGGGCACGGCGGGCGGCACCCTCGTCTTCGACAAGGTTGCCGACACTTATACCATCAAGCTGACCGACCCGCTCGAAGGCTTCAGCTTCGACGTTATCCACACCAGTGAGCTCTTATCCAAGGAGCCCACGAGCAACACGGGCCACCCGCCGATCGTGGTGGCACGGTTGCAGGCGGATGACCCGAACACGCCGGATGACGAAGACTTCTACGTGCAGTTCACGGGCAACGCGATCAACAACGCCAACCCGTCGTTCAGCTTGACGAACAATGGCGAAGGGTCATCCGCTGACTCCACGTTCAACGGCGTTCCTCCTCACGAGATGGTGAGTAACAACAATGAAACGTGGGTGTCTGCGACGCAGAGCACCAACGGCGTCGCCGGTGACACGATCCAGAAAGGCGAACTGCTCACGTTGCGGTTCTTCAACAGCAACGTCGGTATCGCGGCCGAGCCTACCACCCCGACGGCGACCGCCGGCACCATGGCCATCAAGTTCGACGGCATCGGCAACAGCGAGGACCTGATGCTGATCCTCGACCTGATCGACAAGAACGGTGCCGACAACATCGCCGGCACCGCGGACGACAACTCCACGATCACGCGGGCTGTGTACGTGTCGAACGCCGACATCTTCAAGACGGGTCAGGTCCCGGCCCCGTACAGTAGCGAGTTCACGCTCGACAATAACGACGGCCTCGTGATCATCGAGCAGAACGACTACAACGCAGCCGGCGAAGACTATGTGATGCAGGGTGCCCAGATCATGCAGTCGGGCAACGGGATCACCGGCACTGCGATCGACCTGACTAGGGCGACCGGCGCTGGCGGCGGCAGCAATGCGACCACCAACCTTGTGGCCTTCGACGCCACCGATAACGACGTGCTGAAGATCACGGACATCGGCTTCACCACGACCGTGACCCAGACGCCGGATGCCAACCTCGACTTCGCCTTCCAAGTGGAGGACGCGGACGCGGACCAGACAGCGATACAGCACATACTTGTTGACGTCGCCTGACATTTGTCCAACGGGGGCAGCTAATGCTGCCCCCGTACTGCCACCCGCGATCTGTTGCACGAGATGTCATCCAAATGATGAAAGCCAACCAACAACAGCCCCCTGCCCTGCAGGTGGTGATGAAAGAGGCCAGACGCGCGATCCGGCCGCTTATCTGGTTCAGCGGCGGCATCAACGTGCTGATGCTGACCGGGGCGCTTTATATGCTCCAAGTCTATCAGCGCGTGTTGTCCAGCCACAGCCTGGAGACGTTGGTGATGCTGTCGCTGATGGCGGCAGGGGCACTCGCGACAATGGCGGCGCTTGAGGTGGTGCGCGGGCGTCTTCTGGCTACCGTCGGATCGTGGATGAACGCGCGGTTGGCACCAGTTCTCCTGACCGCCTCGGTCGAATATGCCGCCTCGGCGCCCGGTCAGGCCAACGCCCGTCCGCTGCGCGACCTGGATCAAGTACGGAATTTCTTCACCAGCCCGAGCATCTTCCCGATCCTTGACGCGCCTTGGGCACCACTATTTTTCATCGCCATATTCTTTATGCACCCTTGGCTGGGTTGGTTGGCGCTGGTCGGCGGGATCGTACTATTTGCGTTGGCGTTGCTCAACGAACACCTCACACGCAAGCCGCTGACCGAGGCCGCAAGCGCACAGTCGCGGGCATACGTGCAGGCTGAGGCGGCGATCCGCAACGCCGAGGTCGTACAGGCGATGGGCATGTTAAAGCCGCTGCTGGAGGGCTGGAAGGCGCAGCAGGACGAGGCAAACAAAGGACAAGTTCTTGCTGCCAACCGTGGCGGCGTCATCGCGGCCATCGCGCGTTGTCACCGGCTGGCCCTGCAAATGGCCATACTGGGCCTTGGTGCTTATCTAGTACTTCGGAACGAGGCTTCACCCGCTATCATGATCTCCGCCGCAATCCTGATGGGTCGCGCGTTGTCTCCGGTCGAGCAAGCGATCGGCACATGGAAGGCGACGGTCGGCGCGCGTGCCGCTTACCGGCGTCTCACCGCAGTCGCCGGACAGCACCCGGAGGCCACACCGGTTCTGCCACTACCACGTCCGAAAGGTAAGTTTGAGGTCGAGAACATCGTACTCGCCCGACAGGGCGGCGAGCCCATCCTGAAAGGGATTAACTTCCAGCTCAAGCCGGGTGAAGCAATGGCGTTGATCGGCCCGAGCGCGGCCGGCAAGACGAGTCTGGCGCGAATACTGGCCGGTGCTTGGCGTCCATCCGGGGGGCGTGCTCTACTGGACGGCATGGACGTTGCCCAATGGGCGGCGGAGGACCGTGGTCATTATGTCGGTTACTTGCCGCAGGACATCGAGCTCTTCACCGGTACCGTCTCCGAAAACATCTGCCGCTTCGTGCAGCTCAGTCCAGCGGTCTTCAACAACGTGGTCAAGGCCGCGCAGTTGGCGGGAGTTCACGAACTGATCAAAGGACTGCCGAAGGGTTACGCCACCGAGATCGGCGAATCCGGCGCGGTGCTGTCAGGCGGGCAGCGCCAACGCATCGGGTTGGCGCGGGCACTCTACGGCGACCCGGCACTCATTATCTTGGACGAGCCCAATTCCAACCTCGACCGCGAGGGTGAGGACGCATTGATCGCAGCCCTCAGCACGGTCAAGGCGGCGGGCACGACCATTGTCCTGATCGCGCACCGACCGAACATCATGGAGAAGGTTGACAAGATATTGGTCCTCAATCGGGGCCAACAAGACCTCTTCGGTCCACGTGACTATGTCTTCAACGAACTCGCCGCGCGCATCCGCAAGGTGAGTCAGACGCCAACTATAGTGGCGAACCAGGCATGAAAACGAGAACAGATATGAACGTCGTGCCGTTACCTGTCCCGCCACCCTCCGTACTGGAACCGGTACCCCTGCGTCTCACGGGCGTGACGCGCACCGGGTTCGCGATCATGTTCCTGTTCTTCGGCGTGGCCGGGGGTTGGGCGGCGCTGGCACCGTTGGACAGCGCCGCAGTGGCACCGGGCGTTATCAAGGTCGCCGGCGACCGCAAGCTCATCCAGCACCTCGAGGGCGGCATCATCGCGGAGTTGAACGCCGCCAACGGTGATATCGTCAAGGCGGGCAAGGTCCTCATCCGACTCGACGACACACAGGCAAAGACGCAGCTTGACCTGCTCCAGAACCGGATAGCAACGCGTGAGGCGCTGGCCGCGCGTCTCAGGACTGAGCGTGACGGCAAGGCCGAGATCGAGTTTGATCCGGCGTTGCTCGCAAACCCCGCCACTGCCGCAAAGGATGCGGTGGCCGCACAGCGTGACGTGTTCGCGGCGAAGCACCACAACTTGAAGGACGAGCGGGAAATGCTCAGTCAGCGCCGTCACCAGACCGAGGAAGAGATAACGGGACTGGAGCAGCTTATCGTCACCGAGGACAAGCAGATCGAGGCGATCGAGGGTGAAAGCAAGGATCTTGAGAGTCTGCTCAAGAGGGGGCTGACCACCCGCGAGCGGAACCTGTTGCTCAGACGACAACAGCGGGAGATCGAGGGGGAGCGCGCTACCAACGTTGCGGCAATCGCTCGTGCCAGAAGCGCCATGGCCGAGATTGGCATGCAAATCTTGAACCTCGACACAGTGCGGCTGAACGAGGCCGTCGAGGAGTTGAGCAAGGTCGAGGCGGAGTTGTTTGACCTCAGACAGGAGGAGCGTTCCGCCAAAGACGTGCTTGCCCGTACCAATGTCGTCGCACCAGTTGACGGCATCGTCATGGAGCTGAAGGTCCACACTGCGGGCGGTGTCGTGAAACCCGGTGAGACGTTGATGACAATCGTGCCGCTCGGACAGCAACTCGTGGTCGAGGCTATGGTCAAACCAGAGGATGTCGAGACGATCGCCCCCGGACAGCGCGCGCGCGTCAGCTTCCCGGCCTTCGCCCGCTACAACCTGCCGCCACTCGACGGCGTCGTGGGGATCGTGTCGGCTGACCGCATGGTGGAGGAGCGCAGCGGGGCACCGTATTTCGCCGCGACCGTGTTGATCGACAAGAGCGAACTGGCCAAGCTGGAGGGCCGTAAGCTGCTGCCCGGCATGTCGAGCGAGGCGATGATCCGGACGGGTGCTCGCACCGTGCTTTCTTACCTCGCCGAGCCGATCACGCAGAATTTCCGCCGAGCCATGCGGGAAAAATAGTCACCTTTACTATCCGAGCCGAAGACAGAACTCGCCGGCCTTTGCCGTGCTGGTCGAAGCGCTGCGCTATCGCGGCCGAGCCAAAGTAACTTCATGCGTCGAAGCGGTTCGCTGCAAAAGGCGCGAGGCGGTCAGGATCGCCGCGTCCGGCAATCAGGTCGGCGACCATGCAGGCCGTGATCGGCGCCAGAGTGAGGCCGAGATGACCATGACCGAAGGCGTGGATCACCCTATGGCTGCCACGCGACGGACCAATGACCGGCCGGGAATCGGGCAGCGACGGCCGGAACCCGAGCCATTCGGATGAAGACCGGCCGAGTTGGGGAAAGAAGTGCCTGACACCGCGATCGAGCAGCGCCAGCCGGCGCGGATTTGCCGGCGCTGCAAGCCCGCCGAGCTCGACGGTTCCGGCGGCACGCAGCCGGCCAGTCATCGGCGTCATGTAGAAGCCGAGATCGACAGGACAGACCGGACGATTGAGCAGAGGCGCTTCGGTCGGGAATTCGAGATGATAACCGCGTTCGGTCTCGAGCGGGACCCTGTCGCCGGCCTGCATGGCCAACGCCCGCGATTGCGCGCCCGCGGCGATCACCACCGTGTTCGCCTTGACGCGAAGACCGGATCCGCTGAGCCTGACACCGTCCGCCTCGACCCGCAGCCCGGTTACACCAGCCTGCGCCACCGACACGCCGCGGCCGGTCCCGGCATCGAGCAGCCGCCGCATCAGCGTCTTTGGATCGGTGACGTTCATCGAATCCGGAAAATACAGTCCGCGGGCCCCGGCCGATGGCAGGCTCGGCTCCAGCGCTGCCACCTCTCCCGGCATCAGAACCTCCTGATGCACGCCAAACCCGGCGCGCAGCGCCCTGCCCCCAGCCGCCTTGGCGAAATCGCTCTCGCGACGATATAGGTAAAGGCAGCCGTTGCGGCGCAGCAGATCGGCCATATCGGCCTCTTTTGCCATCTCCTCCCAGGCCGGCAGGGCCTCAGCCAGAAGCCCGGCGAGCGCCAGCGCATTGGCACGGGTGGCCGCCGGAAGCGACTCTCTGACAAAACTGACCAGCCACGGCGCCAACTGGAACAGAGCCGGCCAGCGCAGCGAAAAAGGGCTGTCTGGATCGAGCAGCAGTTTTGGCAGCGAGCGCAGAACGGCCGGATTGCCGACCGGCATACAGGCATATTCGGCGATCGTTCCGGCATTGCCGAACGAAGCGCCGGAGCCCGGCTCATTGGGGTCGACAAGCAAGACTTCGCGGCCCTCGGCGGCAAGGCGGAGCGCCGTCGCAAGCCCGATAACGCCAGCGCCGACAATGGCGATTTCAACGGTTTCCGCTGCTGCCATGACTAAACCCCTAGACGAAGCCAGGCAGTTGCAGATGCCCGGCCGCGAGCAGTTCCGCCATGGTGTTCAGTGCCGTGCGCAGATCGTCGAGCGAGCGCGCGGCGCCGACATTGATGCGCACCCCGTGCTGTACCGGTTCGCGCCCGACCGCGAAGGCATCGCCGGGAAGAACGGCAACGCCACGTTCCAGGCAGGTGCGAGCGAAACCCGCGCCCCGCCACGGCTCCGGCAGGCGCAGCCAGGCATGGGTCGAGGTGGCGTGGCTCTGGAAATCGTAGCGGCCGAGGATTTCGGTGAGGATGGCCTGGCGCTGGCGAAGCTCCTGCTTCTGGGCTTCGATGATACGCGCCGCCGAGCCCTCTTCTATCAGCCGTGCGCCGATCAGCGCGGTCAGAGGGCTGATGCTCCAGCAGTTTATGCGCAAAGCCGCGGCGACCTGCCCGGCTATGGCGCGTGGCGCGATCACAAAACCGAGGCGCAGTCCCGGGGCAAGGCATTTCGACAAGGCGCCGATGTGAACCGTCAATTCGGGCTCGAGGCTGGCAAGCGACGGCGGCGGATTGTCCGCCAGCGGCCGATAGACGTCATCCTCGATGATGAGGACGTTATGGCGACGGGCGACAGTCACCAATTCGTGCCGGCGCTCCTCGCCCAGCGTGATGGTGGTCGGGTTGTGCAGGGTCGGCACCAGGAAGACCGCGCGCGGGCGCAGCTGCGCGCAGGCCGCCTCGAAGGCGTCGGCCCGCATGCCGCCACGGTCCATGGCGATGCCTCTGAGATCGAGCCCATGCACCCGGCATAGCGCATTGATGCCCTGATAGGTCACTTCGTCGGCGAGCACGACCTCGCCCTGCCTGGTCACCGCGCCAAGCACGCAATCCAGCCCATGCTGGGCACCCGCCGCCAGCACCACCCGGCCGGGATCGCCGTCGCCGGCGACCGGCTGCATCCACTCGGCAATCGCCGCCCTCGCCCACAGCGGCCCCTCGGGCGGGTGATAGTCCTGAAGCGTGGCGTAGTGCCGGTCCTTAGCCAAGCGCGGCAGCAGCAGGGCCAGGGCTTCGAGATAGGCCGAGGTTGCCGGCCGGTTGACGGAAAGGTCGATGACGCCGCTGTCGTCGCTTGGTGCCGACACGAAACCGGGTCCTTCGCCGCCGTTGCGGGCAGCCACCGTCGTGCCGCGTCCAGGCCGCGCTTCGAGCAGGCCGCGCTGCTGCAGCGTCGACAGCGCCCGCGTCACCGTGGTGACGTTGATGCCCAGTGCGCGGGCAATCTCGCGCTGCGGCGGCAGCCTGTCTCCAACGGCAAGCGTGCCGGCTGTAATCCGTTCGGCAATAGCGTCAGCAAGGCGCCGGTAGACCGGGCCTTCTTCCGAGGCGAGTTGCAGGTCCTGAAGCATGCGGATTGGCGGTTTCGGTGTGTTGACACTCTGGCTACCGGCGCATCTAGCATAAGACAATGTTCCGGACAATAGCGCTTGTCCGGTGCCTAATTCCAAAATCCGGGCTGAAAATCTCATACAACACCGAAGAAAGCCGCTTGACGGGCAAACTTGTCTGCATCTATGGTTCTTTGGCGATTGATTGTGTGAGCATACAAGTTTGGTTTGCCGCCTTGCGCGGCCAGCGTCAAGCGAGACCGGCACATGGACGGCAAGCACCATTTCGTTTCGACAAGCGGCCATTGCGGGCGCTCAACGGAATTCCGTCCGTGATCGCCGAAGCGACAGGCCTGTCTGACAGCGCGGGTCCGGCACCGGAGGTCAACGTCGGCAGCCCCAATGCCGGTGGCCGGGGATTTGTCGAGTTCGTCGATGTCGAGAAATCCTATGACGGCCGCACTTTCGCGGTGACACGGCTGAACCTCAGCGTGGCGCGCGGCGAGTTCCTCACCCTTCTCGGCCCCTCAGGTTCGGGCAAGACGACGACGCTCAACATGCTTGCCGGCTTCGAACGGCCGACCAGCGGCGTCATCACGCTTGAAGGCCGGTCGGTCGACAGGCTGCCGCCCTACGAACGCAACATCGGCATGGTATTCCAGAACTACGCGCTGTTTCCGCACATGAGCGTCGAGGAGAACGTCGCCTTCCCGCTCTCGGTCCGCAAGACCACCAGAGCGGACGTGGCATCCCGCGTCGGCCGCGCGCTCGACATGGTGCGGCTGCGGCAGTTCGGCGACCGGCGGCCGGCACAGCTTTCCGGCGGCCAGCAGCAGCGTGTCGCGCTTGCCCGCGCGCTGGTGTTCGAGCCAAGCCTGGTGCTGATGGACGAGCCGCTCGGCGCGCTCGACAAGAAGCTGCGCGAGCACATGCAGATCGAGATCAAGCAGCTGCACACCATGCTCGGCGTCACCATCGTCTATGTGACGCACGACCAGAGCGAGGCGCTGACCATGTCGGACCGCGTTGCCGTGTTCAACAATGGCGGGATTGCCCAGCTCGGTTCGCCTGACGATCTCTACAACACGCCGGAGAGCTCGTTCGTCGCCAGCTTCATCGGCGAGAACAACACGCTGGAAGGCAAGGTCGAGCGCGTCTCCGGCAAGGAGTGCCGCGTCGCGCTGTACGGCGGCGGTTCGGTCGCCGCGCTGGCCATCGGCGTCGCCGAAGGCGCGGCCTGCCATGTCGCCATCCGCCCGGAACGGTTGAAGCTCGCGCCCGCTTCGAACGGTGCAAATGCGTTAGCCGCCACGGTCGAAGGCCGCATCTATCTCGGGGACCACCAGCGTCTTCTGGCCAGGCTGGAAAGCGGCCAGGTGCTGACCGTCAAGGTCGGCCCCGAAGCGACCATGGGCAACGGGGAGCCGGTCACGGTTTCCTGCGCGCCCACCGACTGCCGTGCCCTTCCGGCCGATGCCGGAACGGGCGGTTCCATCTCGAAAACAGGGGAATAAGAACAATGAAGATCACAAAAGCCCGGCTGTTCGCCTTCGCGGCAGCCACAGCATTCATCACCATGGGAAATGCCGCCTTCGCCGACGAACTTTCGATCATGGCCAGCGGCGGCGCCTGGCAGGATGCCCAGCGCAAGGCATGGTTCGAGCCGTTCAGCAAGGAAACCGGGATCAAGATCGTCGAGCAGGAATATCTTGGCGATCTTGGCAAGGTCAAAGCGATGGTCGATACCGGCAACGTGCCGATCGATCTGGTGACTGTCGAGACGGCGACTGTGCTGCAGGGTTGCGACGCCGGCATTCTCGAGCGGCTCGACTATTCCAGGATCGCCCCCCGTGAAAAGTTCATCGAAGGTTCGGCGCTCGACTGCGGCGTCGGTCTCGACGCCTATGGCGATGTCCTTGCCTATGACCCTAACGTGCTGAAGGAGGCGCCAACCTCGGTCCTCGACATCTTCGACACGACGAAGTTTCCGGGCAAGCGCGCGATGCGCAAGTTTCCGGCACAGAACCTCGAATGGGCACTGATGGCCGACGGGGTCGCGGCGGCCGATGTCTACGAGGTGCTGGCAACCCCCGAAGGCGTCAACCGCGCTTTCAAGAAGCTCGACACCATCAAGCAGGACATCGTCTGGTGGGATGCCGGCGCACAGCCGCCGCAGCTCCTCGCATCCAGGGAAGTGGTAATGACCACCGCCTGGAACGGCCGTATCCAGAACGCCATCGACAAGGACGGGGCGCCGTTCAAGATCGTCTGGAACAACCAAATCCTCGAATATGACATGATCGCCATTCCGAAGGGCGCCAAGAACCCGGATCTGGCCTACAAATACCTTGCCTATATCAGCCAGCCGGAAATCAACGCCAAGCTCGCCAGCTACATCACCTACGGGCCGGTGCGCATCGATGCGGCCTCCTTCGTCGCGCCGGACGCCCTGCCGAAATTGCCGAACGCACCCGACCACATGAGCGCTTACCTGGTCGCCGATACCGAATTCTGGGGCGACTATGGCGAGGACCTGGTCAAGCGCTTCAACGCCTGGCTCGCGCAGTAGGGAAATGTCGGCGCTCGAGCCCACGAAACTGGACCGGCCGCGGGCAAGCCGCGACTGGTCGGCCGCCGATTCCGGCGCAGCAAAGTCGGTTGCGGCTGCACTTCGCCGCGCCGATCTCGGCGACCGCCTGCGATCGCTGACGCTGGCGGCACCTTTGCTGGTGCTGCTGGCATTGAGCTTCGGCATCCCGATTGTCCTGTTGCTGTCGCGCGCCGTTTATGATCCGACGATTGCCGACGCCTTGCCGCAGACCAGCCAGGCATTGCGCGGCTGGAACGGCACCGGACTGCCCGACGATGCTGCGTTCCTGGCCCTTGCCGCCGATCTCCGCAGCAATCAGGCCAAGGGCACCGCCTACGAACTCGCCAAGAGCCTCAACGCCCGCCTCCCCGGCGCGCGCAGCCAGGTGCTCAAGACGGTGCGCCAACTGGATTCTGCCGACCGGCCGCCGCTGGAGGTGATGAAAGCGGTGCCGTTCTGGTCGGCGCCGGGCACATGGCCGGTCATCGAGAGCGGCACCCATAGCGTGACGTCGTTCTATCTGCTGAGCGCGCTTGACCTGCGCTGGAATGCCGATGGCGGCATCGAAAGAGTGCCACCCGAACAGGCGATCTTCGTGCAGGTGTTCATGCGCACATTTTTGGTCGCCGCAGCCGTGACCCTGGCCACGCTGGTCCTGGGCTTCCCCCTCGCCTATCTCATCGCCTCCGTGCCCAAGGGCCTCGCCGCAATCCTCATCGTTGCGGTGCTGCTGCCGTTCTGGACGTCGATCCTGGTGCGAACCGCGGCCTGGACGGTGCTCCTGCAGAAATTCGGCCTGGTCAACGACCTGCTGCTGTGGCTCGGCGTCGCCGACGACCGGTTCGATTTGATGTACAGCCGCATCGGCCTGATCATCGCCATGACCCACATCCAGCTGCCGTTCACCCTGCTGCCGATCTACAGCGTCATGCGCACCATCCAGCCCTCGCAGATGAAGGCTGCCTATTCGCTCGGCGCAAAACCTCTCACCGCGTTCCGCCGCGTCTACCTTCCACAGGTCTTTCCGGGCATCATGGCCGGCTGCCTGCTCACCTTCATCCTCTGCCTCGGCTACTACATAACGCCGGCGCTGATCGGCGGCGCCAGCGACCAGCTGATCAGCAATTTCATCGCCAGCTATGTCAATGTCGAACTGAATTGGGAGATGGCGGCAGCGCTCAGCTTCATCCTGCTCGTCTTTACCCTGGCGCTGTTCGGCATCTTCGCCCGCATCCTCGGCCTCGACCGCCTCAAGCTGGTATAGCCATGTTGCTGTCTCCCTATCCAACGACAGGCGAAAGAATCCGCATCGCCCTGCTCTGGCTGTGGTGTGGCACGGTGATCCTGTTCCTCCTCGTGCCGATTCTCATTCCCGTTCCCTTGTCGTTCAACAGCGGCGCCTTCTTCATCTTTCCGCTGGAGGGAATTTCGACCCGCTGGTACGAGGTCGTGCTCGGAACCCAGCGCTGGCAGGCAGCCATCGGCAACAGCCTGATCGTTGCCTTCGGGACGACGCTGATCGCAACGATATTAGGCACGTTGACGGCGATCGCACTTTCAGACGAAAAAATTCCCGGCCGCCGCATCGTCATGCCGCTGCTGTTGTCGCCGCTGATCGTGCCGGTGGTGATCACCGCCGTCGGCTCGTATCTGTTCTACGCGCGCGTCGGCCTCGCCAGCACCTATGCCGGGATCATCCTGGCGCATACCGCGCTCGCCAGCCCGTTCGTCGTCGTCACGGTGGGGGCGAGCCTCTCCGGCTTCGACCGCAATCTGATGCGCGCCGCCGCCATCTCCGGAGCAAGGCCGATCACATCGTTCTTCAGGGTGATGCTGCCGCTGATCCTGCCCGGCGTGCTGTCAGGGGCGGCCTTTGCGTTCGTCACCTCGTTCGACGAGGTCGTCGTGGCGCAGTTCCTGGCCAGCGCCAATCAGCGCACCATGCCGCTCGAGATGTTCATCGGCCTGCGCGAGAAGCTGAGCCCGGCAATCACCGCCGCCGCGTCGCTGATGATGGCATTGTCGATCGTGCTGCTCGTCGTCGCCAATCTTCTGGCCCGCCGTGGCAAGCAGCGACCGCGCATCGAGTAGGAATGTCGTGCGGCGGTCGGCCAAAGCCTCTATAGGCCTGCCGACGTCAGGCTGCTTTACGCTGCGATTTCCATGTCTCGTGGTGCTTGCCCCACGCCGACATGACTGTCACCGCATCGTTCAGACTAAAGCCGAGCGGCGTGATCGAGTATTCCACGCGAGGCGGCACCTCGTCATAAGCGCGCCGGCTGACTAGTCCGTCGGCTTCCATCTGCCGTAATTGCTGCGTGAGCACCTTCTCGCTGACGCCAGGCAACAAGCGGCGCAGTTCGGCAAAGCGGTATGGCCGCAGGTGCAGTTCCCATAGCAGCGAGGTTTTCCACTTTCCGCCGATGGCCTGCAGCGCGGCAGCAAAACCGCAGCTGTCTGGTTCCTTGCGCCTCATTTGGCAGCTCCTGTCATGATGGCCATAGCTTACCTCAAGGTGCGTACTTCTCAACACAGCAAGAATTTATATCTTCGGACTGAGCGCGCCAAACATGAAAACGGACCCTCGTCGAGAGGGCCATCAGTCTATCGGAGAAGTTACTATGGCATCAAATGTCTGCGTGCTCGGCGCGGGCCGAATGGGCTCGTCCATTGCTCGAACGCTGCTCGACCGCGGCTATCCAACCTGGGTCTGGAACCGGACCGCGGCAAAATGCGAGCCATTGGCGGCCCTCGGCGCGAAGGTGGCATCTTCCGTGCAGGAGGGAATCCAGGCGGCCGAGGTCGTGATCATCAATGTTCTCGACTATGCCGCCAGTGACGCTTTGCTGAAGCGGGACGGCATCGCCTCGGCATTGGCCGGCAAAGCCGTCGTGCAACTCACCTCCGGCTCGCCGCGTCTGGCACGGGAAGAAGCGCGCTGGGTGGAGGCGCATGGTGCCGGCTATCTGGACGGGGCGATCATGGCCACTCCGGATTTTATCGGCAAACCAGAGACCGCAATGCTTTATTCGGGTTCCCGCGACGTTTACGAGAAGCACAAGCCCCTGCTGTTCGCGCTCGGCGGCGGCACGAACTATGTCGGCGAGTTGCCGGGCCAGGCCTCTGCACTTGATACCGCTCTGCTCACCCAGATGTGGGGCGGGCTCTTCGGAGCACTCCAGGGCATGGCCGTCGCCGAGGCCGAAGGTCTCGACCTGGAGACGTTCAGGAACCATCTTTCCGCATTCAAGCCGGTCGTCGATGCCTCTCTGTTCGACCTGGTGGATAGAACGAATGCGCGCCGTTTTGCCGGCGACGACGCAACGCTGGCGTCATTGGGCGCCCATTACAGCGCCTTCCAGCACCTGCTTGAGGCGTGCGAGGAGCGAGGCCTCGACGCGGCCATGCCGCGCGCCATGGATATGATTTTTCGGCAGGCGCTTTCGCTGGGGAGCATGGAAGATGATCTTGCATCTCTCGCGCTGCTGTTTCGAAATGGCTCGCCGCGTCAGAGCCGGGAGCCAGCGAATGCATAGCGGCAATACGAAACGAACCGCGACCTGCTCATGCCGGGGCGTGGAACTTGTCCTCGCCGGAGAGCCGCGACGCGTCTATGCGTGCAGTTGCATGGAGTGCCAGCGCTGCACCGGAACGGCGTTCTCATACCGGGCCATCTACGCCGGTTCCGCCCTCGTCGGCCAGAAGGGCGAGACCAGGTCCTGGCGCAGAACCGGCTCGTCGGGACAATGGTTGGAGCAGACATTCTGCACTACATGCGGCTCGGTCGTCTTCATGCGGGCAGAAGGGCTGAAGGATGCGCTGTCGGTATCAGTCGGCTGCCTGGAGGACCCGGAATTCCCACCCCCGATAATGCTCCATTGGCGTCACAGAAAGCATAAATGGCTTTGCTTGGAGGGCCTGCCCGAAGCAGCCGCCTCTTGAGGGCGGATCACCAAGCGCGATGTCTGGCTTGCAATAGGCTCGGCATCGTGAGTCCGGCAACGTCTCCTTCGGCAATCGATTTCCGTTCAAGAAGGTCCCGATTGGAAGGATAGCTGTCGCCCTCACAGCACTCCTTGCAACACTTTGCGCTCCCCGACGTTCTCCCAAGGCACGCTCCGAAGCCGATTGTCGCGGCTCCAATGGCAAATCCAATTGCTGGGGAGCTATGACGGCTTCGCCGGGCTGGTCACGGCACCCAGTATGACGCGGCGGTTCGGCGATCTGCATCAATGTGACGCTGGAGGAGACGCCATGGACATGGGCAACAGGAAGACGCAGTTCAATATCTGGTACTGGATCGTCGCCTTCGTCGGGCTGATGATCTTCCAATACGTCTACACCGCCACCCAGCACGTCGCGCAGATTCCCTATAGCCAGTTTGAAACCCTGCTGCGCGACGGCAACATCGCCGACGTGCAGGTTTCCGATCGCTTCATCCAGGGCCGCTTCAAGCAGCCGCAGGACGGCAAGCCGCTATTCATTACCACGCGAGTCGAACCCAACCTCGCGCGGCAGCTGCAGGAACACGGCGTCACCGTCACTGGCCAGATCGAAAGCACCTTCCTGAGCGACCTGCTCTCCTGGGTGGTCCCGATCCTCGTCTTCTTTGGCTTGTGGATGCTGCTGATGAGACGAATGGCTGGTGGCATGGGCGGTTTGATGCAAATCGGCAGGAGCAAGGCCAGGGTCTATGTCGAGGCCAATACCGGCGTCGGCTTCGACGACGTGGCGGGTGTCGATGAGGCCAAGGCCGAGTTGCAGGAAATCGTGGATTTCCTGAAAAGCCCGCAGGAATACGGCCGTCTTGGAGGGCGCATGCCCAAGGGCGTGCTGCTGGTCGGACCGCCCGGCACCGGCAAGACACTGCTCGCGAAAGCCGTTGCCGGCGAGGCAAAAGTTCCGTTCTTCTCGATCTCGGGCTCGGAATTCGTCGAGATGTTCGTCGGCGTCGGCGCCGCCCGTGTGCGCGACCTGTTCGAGCAGGCACGCGCCAAGGCCCCAGCGATCATCTTCATCGACGAGCTTGACGCGCTGGGCCGCGCCCGCGGTGCAGGCCCGATGATGGGCGGACACGACGAAAAGGAGCAGACGCTCAATCAACTCCTGGTCGAGCTCGACGGTTTCGACCCGAAAATCGGCGTCGTGCTGCTCGCCGCGACGAACCGCCCGGAAATCCTTGACCCGGCACTTCTTCGCGCCGGCCGTTTCGATCGGCAGGTGCTGGTCGATCGCCCGGACAAGCAAGGTCGCGTCCAGATCCTTAAAGTCCACATGAAGAAGGCCAAGCTGGCGGCGGATGTCGATGCCGAAAAAGTCGCCGCGCTGACGCCGGGTTTTACCGGCGCCGATCTCGCCAACCTGGTCAATGAGGCAACCCTGCTCGCCACGCGCCGGAGGGCGGATGTCGTCACGATGGACGATTTCAACAATGCGGTCGAGCGCATCGTGGCCGGGCTCGAGAAGCGCAACCGGCTGTTGAACCCGAGGGAACGCGAGGTCGTCGCCTATCACGAAATGGGCCATGCGTTGGTAGCCATGGCGCTGCCCGGCGTCGACCCCGTGCACAAGGTATCGATCATCCCGCGCGGCGTCGGCGCCTTGGGCTACACGATCCAGCGGCCGACCGAGGACCGCTTCCTCATGACCCGCGAGGAACTGGAGAACAAGATGGCGGTGCTGCTCGGCGGCAGGGCGGCCGAGTGGATCGTGTTCGGGCATCTGTCGACGGGGGCCGCCGACGACCTGGCCAAAGTGACCGATATCGCCCGCGCCATGGTGACGCGTTACGGCATGTCGGAAAAGCTCGGCCATGTGGCGCTGGAAAAGGACCAGCGCTCCTTCCTGAGCCCCAACCCACTTGCCGGCGGTCCGCGCGAGCACGATTACGGCGAGGCCACCGCCGAGGCTATCGACGAGGAGGTTCGCGGCATCGTCGACACAGCTTTTTCGCGAACCGTCGGGCTCCTCACCGAGCGACGGGACCTGCTGGAAAAGACGGCGCGCAAGCTGCTCGAGATCGAGACGCTCAGCGAGGCCGAGCTCGCATCGCTCGTCGGAAACGTCGCGACACCGGATCGCACAGCGGCATCCGAACCGCAATCAGGGAAGCGACCGATACGACGAGGCAAGGCTGCGGCGACAAATTTTTCGCGCCGGGCTGAGTGACGGCCTTCCTGTCCCGACCTGGTCCGGGTCGACTGCCGAAAGCCGCAGCCCCACATGAGAGATACTGCCTGCGGCGGGAAGGCGACCGCGGCAAGCAGAATCGCAATCCCTCATCAATCCATTGATTCATGCTGGTAAAGCTCATCCATGCTGAGCGTCGCCAGAGCGGCGAAAGGCGCCTGCTTTTTCACGCGACCGCCGCTGAGGATCACCACGTCGTCGCAGAATGAGATGGTGCTGTGATGATGACTGATCACTATGGTCGTGCGGCGGCCTGCTCTCGACTTCAAGGTCTCGACGATTGCCGCTTCCGACAGTCCGTCCACCGCATTGGTGGCTTCGTCCAGGATGAGGATATCGGGATCGCGCACCAACGCTCTCGCCAGTGCGATCCGCTGCCGCTGTCCGGCTGAAAGATTGACGCCCCGGTAGCCGACGACCGTCTGGTAGCCTTGCGGCAGATGTTCAATGAATTCATGCGCTTCGGCCAGCTTTGCAGCACGCTGGGCGTCGCCGGCCGAGGCTGCGTCCTGCCCGTAGATTATGTTCTCAAAAATGGTGCCATCCACCAGTTCCAAATCCTGGCTGGCAAGTGCGACATGCCTTCGCCATTGGCTGGGATCGATCTGGTCGAGGGGTGATCCATCGACGAGAATTCTACCGGCATCAGGCTCGACGAAGCGGCACAGGAGATTGACGATCGTCGTCTTGCCTGCGCCTGAACGGCCGATGAGCGCCGTCGAGCGGCCGCTGCGGATCTCGAATGCCGCCGAATGCAGCACCACGGCACGCTGGTCCTTGCCGGAATAGGTAAAGGTCACGTCATCGAACTTGATCCCTTGCGCCAAGCCCTGGAACGGTCGGTGTCCTCGCGGAGGTTCGGGCTTGTCGGTCGGGTCCAGCATCCAGACCACCTCTTCAAGCGATCCGCTCAAGCCTTGCAACTGGCTCCAGGCCATTTGCAGGGCCCGCATATACGGCTGCAGCCTGTAGAGCAGGATGACGAACGCGACGATCATCGGGAAACTCACGCCCACGAACCAGGCGCCGATCACCACCGCCAGAAACAGCATCGCGTGGAGAACCTCGGTCAGCGGCGGCAACGCGCCCTGACGCGTAAGCAGGACGAAAGCTGCCCGGCGAACCGCGTCCGACGCCTGATCGAATGTCGCCTTCTCGCGGCTCTCCTGTCCGAAAATGCGGATCAGACGCCCGGCATGCACGAGGTGGAGCATCTGCGATGCAAGATCGCTGTTGCGCGAGGCGACGCTGCGGCTCGGCGCCTTCAAATTGGCTGACAGCACCGCGTGCGCGATCTGAACGACGACCAACCCCAGCGTGACCAACAGTGTCATCTGCCATGAAAGCAGGAGCAGAAAAGCCAGCAGAATGATTGCGGCCGATGCGCTGACGATGGCCGTCAGCATGATCTGGATCGCATCCGATGCCCGCCAGGATTCGTTGGAGATGATGTTGAGCAGCCGTCCGGGACTTTGCTGCAGGAAGAATGGATATCCGACCCGTAGCAACTGCTCCGACAGTGCGCTGCGGATCGAATGGCTGGCCTTGCCATAGATGAAGGTCGTCAGCAGCGTGTTTGCGAAGGCGAAGACGTTCTTCAGGACGATCGAGCCGAGAATGGCGACCGAAATGACGATCAGCCGGTCGCGCTCGCTGAGGTCAGATCCGAAATGCTGGAACACGGCAGAAAAGCCGGCCATTCCGGTTTGATCCCCCTGCCCCATGATGATGCCCAGCAAGGGGATGATCAGCCCTATGCCGAAGCCTTCAAGGGCCGCGCTGGCAAGACCCAGCATCACCACGGCAGGAAGCAGCCGCAGTTGCTTCCGTCCAAGCGCGCGGCGCAGCATCGGCAGGCTCGGCGGTACCAGTCGCATTATGGCGTATTCACCCTCGCCTCGGCATTTGCCTGTTGATCCTGTGCTTGTTGATCCTGCCGCACTTGCGGCGCCTGAGGCCGTCTCGCCAACGAAAGAACCGCGAACTTGGCCGCGCCGAGCAGATTCATGATGACGATCGGCCAGTGCGACAGCTTGAGTTCGCAATCGAACCGAGGCCCCTTCACCAATTCCCGGAAAGCCGATCGGACGGCCCAGTAGAAATGGCGAAGCAGCCAAGGCGCATGGCGAACATGTTTCAGGCACAGCCCGCCATTGCCCAGGCAGTAGTCGCGGTGGAGCTTTTCGATGGCCTTGCGATCTCGCCGGCCGTGATGGTGGAAAATCGTCATGTCGGGCACATATTCGACTGGTATTCCGAGCAGCACCGCTCGCACAAGATAGTCCGTATCTTCCGCGGAGCGCAGCGGGCCGCCTGCGCCGAACCGCTCGTCGAAAAGGCCGATGTGAGCAGCAGCATCGCGGTGCATCGTCATGTTGCAGCCGAGCACAAAACCGCCGGGATGAACATCCGATGTAAGCCGCTCGCGGACCAGCGATCGCTTGATCGTGAACGGCAAATCCCTGGCATCGCCGATCTCGACGCGGCCTCCCCGGACGACCCGTTCCCCGGTCCCATAATGTCGCTGCAAATCACTGAGGTAGTCGCCATGGACCTGGCAATCATCATCGACGAAGACCAGCACACGGCCCCGTGCGCGCGCCAGACCGGCGTTGCGAGCCGCCGCCAATCCGCGTCGTGGCTCGCAAACAGCCGTCAATGGGATGTCCGACAGTTCGGCGATGCTGGCCAGGCGTTCTGCCGTGCGGTCGGTCGAGCCGTTGTCGACAACCACGAGTTCGGCCGCGAAGGCAGGATGGGCACGGCACGCGGCTTGGATCGACTTGATGCAAGGCTCGAGAACCGCAACGCGGTTGCGCGTGCAGACGATGAAGCTGACCTCCGGTGCGGGGCCGTGCTGCGGCCGGGGATCGGCCGAAATGGGCGCAAGCATACTCGAGCGACTGTGCTGCAGAGGCTGGTGGGATTTGACTGTCATTCTAGCGCAACCCAAGGGAAGGCAGAACCGCCGCGGCCGGCACGGATTGCAAGTACCGCGACAAGGCGTCTACCTGCCTGGTCGCCGACATCGAGACGAGACTGAACCGCGGCGCGTAGGCGCCGGCACGCAATGCGTACCGCTCGCGACGCCGAATGCGGTCCCATTTGGCAGTCCGCGTCAGGAACTCATGCGTCAACAGCGGTTGCATCTCATCGCCTATGAGTTGGTAGAGGAAATAAAACAGGTTCAGCGTGCCGGCCTCATAGCTCGGCCTCGTTTCCGCCGGCAGTCCGGAAATCCTCTCCTGCAGAGCAAGCATCCAATCGGCGGCACGGCGGACCGTGTCCATTGAGGCAGCATCACCGATGTCGCGGAGGTCCCGCGCGTTTGGCGCGAGGCCTTCCCGCTCAAGGGCTTCGGCCACGATCTTCAAATGCGTCCTCCGCATCTCCCGCTTGTGCCGGTTCGTCACGCTGTCGCCATGGATACGATAGGCGATCAGGTTTTCGGGGATCATAGCGGCCGGGTAACGGTCGGTAAGCCGTCTGAAGAGATCGAAATCTTCGGCATGGGTATAGCTCTCGTCGTAATATAGATCGCCGTCCTTTATGGCGTTCCTATTAAAAACTACTGTAGGATGCATGAATATCGTGAAGAACATTGACAATATGCCCAGGATATTTTCCTGAAGAGCTGGATCAGGCAGGCCTTTGACGATGCGGTTGCCAAGCAGGAAATCGACACCTGCGCCGCACAGGGCGAGGTCGGGCCGCCGGTTGAAGAGTGCGACCTGACGCGACAGGCGCCAGGGATAGGCGATATCGTCGGCGTCCATCCTGGCGACCAGATCACCGCGAGCCACCGCCAGCCCTTCATTCAGGGTTGCGATGAGGCCCCGGTTTTCGCGTGAGACGATGGAGATGCGGTTGTCAGATTTGCGGAAATTCTGCAGGATCTGCAGGGAATTATCCGTCGATCCGTCATCGGTCGCGATGATCTCCAGGCGATCGTAATCCTGCCGCAGGATGCTGGCGAGCGCGGCTGCCAGATAAGGTCCGGCATTATAGATCGGCAGCAGAACGGACACCAAGGGAGCAGCCAAGGTCAACTCCGATCCGTTCGCGGGAGGTCGCGTGCCAGGGACGCTCTGCGGCCATCGAGCGGGCCGCTGAAATAAGCTCCTGTTGTCCTTCCAAGCCACCCGGCGTCATTCGATTTGACACCTGTCAGGATGACGGCGCCAGTTCCTGGAGCAACATAGGGGAAGTAGCGCTTGAGGCTGTTGAGCGGCTTTTCGAAAAGCAGCCATGAGACCGAAGCCACAATGATGGTCGCCGCTCCCGCAACCAGGAATCGCCCCGGCCCTTGCTCAGAGACGTTGAGCGGGATCCAGGGCTGGGACATGACCGCGAGCGACAGGACGATGGGATGGTAGAGATAAACCCCGTAGCTGATGCGGCCGAGCGCCAGCAGCGGTGGCAGGTTGAGAAACTTCCCCCGATAACCGTCAATGCCGGAGGAACAGCTCGCAACGACCACGACCAGCGGCGCGAGAGGCAGGACTTCCAAGAGCAGCCAGCGGCCCCATTCCTGCACGGAATTTGCCGGCGTCGGAGCAAACCACTGCAGGACGAAAAAGGCGGCCGCGAGCGCCGGCCAGCCAAATCGCAGCCACTGAGGCAAGACAGCGGTTCTGGTTCGGTAGACTGCAAGCAGCGCACCTGACGCCAGCGCGTCCATCGATGCTGGCGGAAGCAGGTCGCGCGCGAGGTCGGGACTTCCGGTGATCGGCCAATAAAAGCGATACGACAACGACAGCAGGATGACCCCGATACAGATCGACTGAAGACGCCGGAGCGGCGCCAGCAAGACGATCAATGGCCAGACGATATAGAACTGCTCCTCGATGCTCAGGCTCCAAAGATGGGCGAGCACCCAGGGCGTCCATTCGTTGCGCAGTGCGAACCAGAAATTCGACAGATAAAGCGCATGCCAGACCAGCGATCCCCTCGACTGCTCCAGGTCGACCAGCCAAACGAGAGCCAACACGGCAAAGTAGGGAGGGAATATACGCAGCGCCCGCCTGATGTAGAAGGATTTGAGTGCGGGCGCGGTTTCGAATTCAGCGGACGCGCGCGCGTCCAGAAGAAGCCGCGTGATCAGAAAGCCGCTCAGCACGAAGAACAATCGCACGCCGATGTGGCCCCAGAAGGAGGACCCTCCCGCCGCAAAGAAATGCGAATACATCACCATCGTCACGGCGATGGCCCTCAGCGCGTCCAATTGCGTGTCGCGTCTCATCAGCGGCTTCCGCCAGTTAGATGTCTCCGATGACATCGTTGCCGCGGGTCGCCGCAGCTCACTCTGCGGACAGCGGCGCCTGCGCAATGCGGCTGATCGTTTTCGCTCAAAGCGCTGCGTCTCGCGCGGGCTGCGGAGGTTCGGGCGGAGCGACCAAATGGCTCGGCGCCATCCGCCGCCAATGGGTCCACCAGATTGCAGATTGCCTCAACACCACGCTTCTCCAAGCCTCCAGGGAGAGTTGCCAAGGAGAGTCTTTTCACGCCATCGAATGCCCCGGGGCGACGATAGGAAAAAAATGCTGCGCCGCAACACAAAATGTTAACGTGGCTGAAATAATCGCGTGAGGCGCGGCTTGCGAAACGCGCGAGAACCGCCTGAATTTGCCTATTTTGGCAGTTTTGCGTCCGAATCCCGGACTTATCCACACGTCGTATTGGCGCGAGCGCGCTGCGCTGCAGCATGACCGATCGCTAATCAAGAAAGAAATCGGGCCCACAGACCTGACCTAACAGAGCGCAAAGCTCCTGTCGTTGCCGATGGGGTCTCGTGGTTGGGGGTCAAAAGCCGGCATAGTTCATGTCCACTTTCGACCCCCTGCGTCCTCTCTCCGCTACGCCGGTTGCAACTCCCTGCGCGGCAGCCGCGGGAAGGCGATCGCCACCGCCACCGCGCCGAGCCCGACAAGGGCCGAGCCGATGAACAGCCAGGAATAGCTGGCATAGGCATCGAACACCATGCCGCCGGCGAGCGGGCCGAAGGCCATGCCGATGCTGGACAGCATGGTGACGGCACCAAACACCGTGCCGAGGATGCGCTGGCCGAAATATTCGCGCGCCAGCACCGCATAGAGCGGCATCACGCCGCCATAGGTGGCGCCGAAGATGACGGCGAGCGTGTAGAATTGACCAAGCTCGCTGACCGCAAGATAGGCTGCGATGACCACGGACTGTATCGCCAGACCGGTAATCAGCACCGGCTTGACCCCCAGCCGGTCGGCAAGCACGCCGTATAGAAGCCTGCCGCCTAAGCCCGCCAGGCCCTCGATGCTGTAGATGCTGACCGCCGCCATCGGCGCTATGCCGCACAGCATGGCATAGCTGACCATGTGAAAGATCGGTCCGGAATGCGCCGCGCAGCAGGCAAAGAAGGTCAGTGCCAAAACGATGAATTGCGGCGAGCGCAGCGCCTGTGGAACCGACATGCCGGTATCGTTGGCGGCAATATCGGCGGCGGCGTCTTCAGCGGCAGGCTTGGGCGGCTGGCGCACCAGCAATGCGGCCGGCACCAGCAGCGCCCATGCCGCGACGCCGATGACGAACATGGCGGTGCGCCAGTCATAGGCCGTGATCAGCCATTGCGCGAAGGGCGAGATCGTCATCGGCGCCACGCCCATGCCCGCCGAGACCAGGGAAACGGCCAAGCTGCGATTGGTGTCGAACCAAGCGGCGGTCAGCGCGATCATCGGCGCGAAGAAGGCGCTTGCCGCGAGGCCGACGAGCACGCCATAGATGATCTGGAAGGCAAGCAGCGAGCCGGTGCGGCTGGCCAGCACCAGCGCCAGCCCGAGCAGCAACGCACCTGTCATCACCACGATGCGGGCGCCGTAGCGATCGTAAATGGCGCCCCAGGCGAAGCCGCCGAGGCCCATTACCAGGAAGTTCAGCGTCATAGCGCTCGATATGCCGGCGCGCGACCAATCTGTGTCGAGCGCCATCGGTTCGAGGAAGATCGCCAGCGAGAACATCGCCCCGAGGGCGACACAGGTCATCACAGCACCTGCCGCGACGATGACCCAACGATAGGAAAGGCTCATACTTTTCTCCCGAGATCGTTTGGACACGGCGCGACTTCTTTCAAGCTTCGTCACACCGCTTGCGTCCGAAGGACGATGACGACATTTCGAATCCTACAATCCGGTTGCATTTTTTATCCAGTCAGGAAATCGCGCCATTCAATTGCTCCATTGCATTGACCGTGCACCGTCCTGAGCTAGATTTCCAACCTGGCGATCAGGAGCTGTCAGGCATGGAACTTCATCGCGGCCGTCTCATCGACCACGTCCAGCTGGTGGTCAGGGATCTCAAGGCCAGCCGCCGCTTCTACGAGGCGGTTTTCAAGGTGCTCGATATTCCGATCGGCGGCAGCGCCGAGGATTATTTCTGGGCCGACGAGCTGTTCGTCTCCAGCATCGACAGCCGGGCGGCCAGCGGGCAACTGACGGGGCGCCACCACCTTGCCTTCCAGGCCAGTGACCGCGCGATGGTCGACGCCTTCTACAGAGCCGGCCTCGACGCCGGCGGCGCGGACAACGGCGCGCCGGGTGAGCGGCAGCACTACCATCCCGGCTACTATGCCGCCTTCCTGCTCGATCCCGACGGCAACAACATAGAGGCCGTCTTTCACGGGCCGGCCAACCGCAGCGCCGCTTCGGTGAAGATTACGTTCTAGCTCGCTGACAGGTATTCTCGTTACGTCGCGCCGCGCCAGCACTTGATATTCAACTTCAACGCAGCGACGCTCAAAGGCTACCGCATGGCCATCGACGAAGCGCCGCTGTCTTTGCCACAGAGCGCCCGCCCTATCGCGTCAGCGCCGCCATCTGGTTCGCCAGGAAGTCGGCGAACAGCCGGGCGCGGACCGGTAGCTGTCGCCCATACGCATGGACAATGTGCACCGGCATGGTCGGCATCGCCACCGCGGGCAGAATGCGGACCAGACGGCTGGCGTCGAGATCGTCCTGCACGGCAAACTGCATCAGATGCGCGATGCCGGCTCCGGCAAGCGCCGCTTGCCGGATGGCGCCGCCGTCGTCGGTATCGAGCCGCCCATTCGGCACGATTACCGTGCCGTCGACCAATGTGACGGGATAAGGTCGGCCGGCCATCTGGTAACGGACGAAGTCGTGGCTCTGCAAATCCTCGATCGAGGCCGGCCGGCCGCGCCGTTCGACGTAGGTCGGCGATGCCACCAGCACGATCGGCAGATTGGCGATCTTGCGCGCGATGAGCCCGGTGTCCGAGAGCGCCCCCATGCGCACCGCAACGTCATAGCCTTCGCGGATCAGGTCGGCGTGGCGGTCGGTGACGCTGAGCTCGAGCTTCACCTCGTCGTGTTGAGCCAGGAACGCTTGCGCCCATGCGGCGATCAGGCCGCGCCCAAGTTCGACGGATGCCGTGACGCGCAGCAGGCCGCGTGCCGTATCGGCCATCTGGACGGTGTCCTCGGCATCATCGAGCGCTCTCAGCAAAGGCGCGACTCGCTCGTAATAGGCGAGGCCTTCGCTGGTCAGTGCCAGCCGGCGCGTCGAGCGCTGGATCAGCCGCACGCCCAGGCGCCGCTCGAGCCGCGCCACGCTCTTCGACACCGCCGACGGGCTGGAGCCGACCAGCCGGCTGGCGGCATGGAACGAGCCGGCATCGACCGTGCGCACGAAGGCGACGAGACCGGCGGTCTTTTCGAGGATGGTGGTCATTCAAGAATTCCAGGCACGAAAGAACCGATCGAGGTAATCCTAATACGCTATCCGATCACCATTAAATACCGCTCATCATCGACAAAGGAGAGATTTGACGAGCAAGCTGAACGGTAAGGTCGCCATCGTCACCGGCGCCTTCAAGGGTATCGGCGCCGGCATCGCCAAGGGTCTTGCGGCGGCCGGTGCCGCGGTGGTCGTCAACTATGCATCGTCCCGGGAAGGTGCGGACCGCGTCGTTGCCGAGATCAAGGACGCAGGCGGCCGGGCCGTTGCTGTCCACGGCGACGTGTCGCAAGCGGCCGACGTGCGCCGCCTGTTCGAGGCCGCCAAATCGTCGTTCGGCGCGGTGGACATCCTGGTTAACAACGCCGGCGTCTTCGCATTCGAGCCGCTGGAAGCGGTGACTGAGGCCGAATTCCACCGTGAGTTCGACACCAATGTGCTGGGCACCATCCTGACATCCGGGAAGCGGTGAACCATTTCGGCGCCGGAGGCGGCAGCGTCATCAACATAAGCTCGGTCGCCAGCCTCAACCCGCAGCCGAACTCACTGGTCTACGCCGCCACCAAGGGGGCAGTGGATTCGATCACGCTCTCCATGTCGAGAGAACTGGGCGCCCGCAACATCCGCGTCAACGCCATCGCGCCCGGCGGCGTCGACACCGAAGGCCTGCAGCGGATCGGCATCGTCGGCAGCGAGTTCGAGAAGCAGGTCATCGCCATGACCCCGCTCGGCCGCTTCGGCCAGCCCGACGACATTGCCCGCATCGCGGTGTTCCTCGCCTCCGACGAGGCGTCCTGGCTGACCGGCGAACGCATTACCGCCTCGGGGGGCTGGCGGTAGGCATCTGATCACACCGGCAAGAGGGCGTTCGGCTTGACGTCGGCGATGGAGGCGAAAGTGTGCGTTTCGCGCACGCCGGGCAGAGGCAGGATGACCCGCTGCAGGAAATCCTGGAACACCGCCATATCAGCGATCCGCGCCTTGACCAGATAATCGAAACCGCCAACCACCATATGGCACTCCAGAACCTCCGGAGCTTTCGCCACGGCTTCGGCGAAGCGGTCAAAGACATGCGGCGCCGTGTGGTCAAGCCGGACCTCGATGAACACCAGCGTTCCCCGGCCGACCTTGCGCGGATCAAGCATGGCCCTGACCGCGATGATGAACCCGTCGCGGAAAAGGCGCTTCACCCGCTGGCTCGTTCCGGTCGGCGACAGCCCGATACGCCCGGCAAGATCAAGCGTCGTCCGGCGCCCGTCTTCCTGCAGCAGCCGGAGCAGGCTGCGGTCTATCTGGTCGAGGTCGTCCATTTTCACAATCCACTCTATCTCAGGGATTTGTGTGCTGATTTCACGCAGAGATGTCAAAATCAGCGTATTTCATCACATAAAACCTCGCAATAGCCTGCGCTTCCCTCACCCACTCAAAGCAAACGTGGTGAGCCGATTTCGACAAACAAAAGGAGTGCAAGATGACCAAGGAAGCGTTCAGCCCAGCCGGCAGGAGTGCGGCGGAAATCAGCAAGGGAGCGACCGAGATCCTGGTGCTGAGCGAAGTCGACGTGATGGCGTGCATCGATCTCAGCCAGCTTCTCGATGTTCTGGAAGACGGCTTCAAGGCGCTGTCACAAGGCAAGGTCGTCAATCCACCCCGACCACAGCTCAACATCCCAGGGGCCGGCTACAGCCTCGCCATGCCGGCCTGGATGGAGGGCATGAACCTGACCGTCAAGATCGTCAACGTCTTCGAAGGCAATTTGGCCAAGACCCTGCCCAGCCACCTCGCCACCATCAGCCTGTTCGATCCGCAGTCCGGCCTGCCGGTCTGCATCATGGACGGCACCTTCATAACCGCGGTGCGAACCTCCGGCTCCGCCGTGCTGTCGGTGCGCGCGCTCGCGCGCCAGGACGCCAGGATAGCGACAGTGGTCGGCGCCGGCGTGCAGGCCAACCAGCACCTGCATCTGTTGCCGCTGGTGCGCGACTTTGCCGAAATCCGGATCGCTTCGAAGAGCTTCGACGATGCGGCAGCGCTTGCCCGGCTGCATCCGTCGGTGGTGGCGGTCGCCGACCTCGAGGCGGCGGTGCGCAGTTCCGACGTGGTGTGCCTGGCGACGCATTCCTACGAGCCGGTGATCGACGCAGGCTGGGTCCAGCCCGGCACGCATGTCTCGTCGGTCGGGGTGGCGCCGCCCGGCGGTGAAATGCCGATCGAGCTCATCGGCAGATCCAGCCTTTATGTCGAGACCAGGGATGCGTTCAAACCGACCCCGGTCGGTTCCAGCGAGCTTGCCGGTTTCGACCCGGATTTCGGCACCGAGCTTGGCGCCATGCTGCTCGACCGCGCGCCGGGTCGCGTTTCGGATCAACAGATCACCACCTACAAGGCAATGGGCATTGCCATGGAAGATATGGTCGCCGCCGACCTCGCCTACCGTTGCGCCCGGCGTGTACGCAAGGGAAAGCTCGTCGTGCTGTAGGCGCGTGCCGCGAGCCAGGTTGGGATCGACGTTGCTGACAAGGGCGCTTTCGCAGAGGCAGCCGGGCTAAAGGCCGGCCCCTCAGGCCGGCACACGCTTCAGCGCCTGCGCCATGCAGTGAATACCGCCGCCGGTCTTCGATATCTCGCTCATGTCGATCGCCGCCACTTCGAAGCCGCGCGCCTTGAGCTGACCGATCAGCGTCTGGCTCGAGGTCGGCGCGATCACCCGGTCCTTGCCCAGCGACATGAAATTGCAGCCGAGCGCCATCGTGTCCTGGAACGGCACGTCGATGATCTCGTGGCCCATGCCCTTCAGCCAGTCGACGATGCCCGGCTCGGTGCAGGCGAGGCAGACGGCGGTCAGTTTCTCGGCGATCGGCACCACCATCAGATCGATATGGACATAATACTCGTCGATGAAGGCGATGCGGGTTTCCCAGCCCTCCTTGTCGAACCAGGCCTGGACCTGGCGCGCGCCCTCCTCCTGGGTGCGGGCGCCGCCACAGCCGATCAGCACCACGCCGTCCTCGATGACGTTGAAGTCGCCGCCCTCGAAAGTGCCCGCGGTGACCATGTCGTAGATCGGGATGCCGAGCTTCTCATAGGTGCGGATCGCCGCATAGTTCTCGCCGCGCCGCCACCATTGGGACATCGCGGTGATGATGGCGCCATACGGCGTCATGACGCTGGAATCGCGCGAATAGACCTGCATCGGCAGCTCCGGCGTCGGCTCGTGCCAGTGGATGTTGACGCCGAAATGCTCATAAGCGGCAACCAGGTCCTTGTGCTGCGCCTGCGCGATCTGGACGTTGCACGGCGCCTCACGCAGATGCTTGCGCGACAGCGAGCTGGTCGAGAGATGGCGCAGGAAATTCGGCGAACCGAGCAGCACGTCGGTCAGGACATCGGTCTCGTTGGCAAAGCCCCAGGCGGTCAATGGCTTGGTGCCGCCGGCAGGGTTGCGGCGCTGCAATGAAAACGGTTCTGCTACGATGCGGTCATGAACGGTCATGGCATTCTCCTGGCTTCGAGTGATCACGCGGCTTGCGGGTTGCTTGTTATCCACCAGTCCCGTCCGCGCGGGGTGGTGACATATTCCGGCCAGCGGAAATGGATCGGCGGTTCGTAGTCGCAAAGCGGCGCCAGCCAAGTGCTGCCACCAATGCCGCCGCCCGTGCGGGCGACGAATTCGTCCATCGCCGCATCGCGGGCCGCCTTGTCTTCCAGCAGGCGAAGGGCTGCCAACGCAATCGTTTTCGACGCGCAGGCAACCATCGGATCGATGGTGGCGGAAATGCCGCCCAGCGCATTCATCGCCCAGGACGGATACGCCTGGCCGTTTTGCGAACGCAGCGCCGGCCGGGCGACATAGAACCGCGCCGTCGGCGTCTGCCACGACATGTCGGTGTAATCGTCGGAGGTGGAATTGAGCTGCGACGGCGGCAAGTCGCGGCGCAGCAACGCCTCCGCCTCGTCAGGCGCAATCAGCTGCTCCAACTCGGCGATGAACGGCTCGCCGCTCGCCGCGCCGCCGGCATTGACCTGGATTTCGCGGGCAATCGCCTTGGCCGCCTCGTCCCAGCGCGGCGCCCTGACCGTCGACAGCGCGTTGTAGGCAATACCCGCCATGGCATGGTTGGCAAGCCCCGGCCGCGACTTCGACACCCAGTGCCGCTCATGGCGGCAGCCGCTCATCTTCGCGGCGGCCTCCGCGTTGCGGTCGAGCACGGCGGTGACCTGCTCGGCCATGGCAAGCGTCGGCACGCGGATCATGTACTGGATCTCGGCCAGACCCGCCGGCAGATTGTCAGCGGTCGCCTGCCCCGCGGTCAGGATCGCCTCGCTGATCGACCAGCCGCCCTGATGCGGCAGCATGGAATCACGCAGCGCCTTGGACGCCATGTACATCATGACAAGCGCGTCGTTGGCGCCGGGCGCCCGCACCGCCGAATGCGCCTGCGGAATCGGTGCACCATCGCTTGCGCGAACCCAATTTTCGGGTTCGTCGCAGACAAAGCGATAGATCATCGCATAGGCCGCGCCGCAATGCGTGTCCCAGCGCGCCGTGTTGCAGAGCGGCAGCATGTAAAAGGGATGGAAGGAGATCATGCCGGCGAGGCCATCGTAGTAGCCTTTTGCGGCATGGATCGGCTTCGACCCCCGCACCTTCTCCGCCGGCTCGCCGGTGAAGCGCAGCGTGCCCGATATGCCGTGGCGCTGCATCGCCGCCTTGGTCGCCAAAAGCCCGCCCATGCTGGCAACGCCGAGACCGGAATGCGGATCGGTGTGGCCGCCGGCCTCAGCGCCGAGCCCCGGGCGCGGTCGCTTGACGGTCGCCGCGTCCTGGCAATTGCCCGGCACCGCGTCATACTCGGCATACATGCCGATCGTCGGCCCAGCGCCGTTGGTCCAGTGGGCGCAAAAGGCGGTCGGCATCCCGCCGGAGCCTTCCTCGACCGAAAAGCCCTCGTGCTTCAGACGCTCGACATACCAGGCGGCCGACCGGTATTCGCGCCAGGCGGTCTCGCCGAAATCGAAGATCGTCCGCGTCCATGCCGACAGCAACGGCTGGATGTCGTCCAGACAGGCAAGCGCGGTTGCTTGGGCAGAGGTGATCACCGGTTCCTCCATGGGATGAGAAGAAAGCAGTGAAGCGCGTCGCCAAAAAGTGATATGTTTTCCCGGCTCATGCAAATTCGGTTCACCTCTTGAGAATTCCCTCGACTCAGGCGCTACGCGCCCTCGACAGTTTCGCCCGCCACGGCAGCGTCTGGCGCGCCGCCGACGAACTGCATCTGACCCGCAGCGCGGTCAGCCACCAATTGCGGCTACTCGAACGCGATCTCGGCTTCGACCTGCTCGAGCGCATCGGCAAGGGCGTGGCGCTGACGCCGCGCGGCCAGCGTTACGCCAGTGACGTGCGCAAGGCGCTGACGGTGCTCGGCGATGCGGTAACGCGCCATGCCGGCACCGGCGTCGGCGGCTCGTTCAGCGTCAGCTGCACGCCGGGCTTCGCCTCGCTGTTCCTGTGCACGCACATCGGCGAATTCCGGCAGATGTACCCCGATGTCGCGCTGCGCATCCTGACGCCGCGGCGGCTGGACGACGTCAGCAATGCCGACGCCGACGCCTTCATCGCCTTCGGCGTCGGCAACTGGCCGAACCGGGCGGTCGAGCTGTTGTGCGAGATCTCGTTCACGCCGCTGTGCAGCCCGACGCTGCTCAACAAGATCGGCGGGTTTTCCAGGCCGGCCGACGTGCTGCGCGCCAATCTCCTGCATCTCGGCGACACCGAGGACTGGGCGCGCTGGCTGGCGCTGTCGAAGGTCGAGAATCCCGACACCGAGGGCGGCATTTTCTTTTCCGACATGAACCTGGTCTTTTCGGCCGCCATCGCCGGCCAGGGCATCGCCATGGGCGACGAACTGACCAGCCGCCGGGCGCTGAGCGAAGGCCGGCTGGTGCGCCCCTTCGACATCGCAATCAGTTCGCCGCGGTCGTATTTTCTCGTTTCCGAGCATGCCAAGGCGGCGCATCCGGTGCTGGAGGCGTTCGGGAGGTGGCTGAGGTCGAAACTGTTGGAGATTAGCTAATCTCCCCCCTCGAGGGGGAGATGTCGCCGAAGGCGACAGAGGGGTCGCCGCGCGTGAAGCCCCAGCCTCCATCTGCAGCAGCAGGCCGAGCCCAGTCGGACCGACCCCTCTGGCCGCTTTGCGGCCATCTCCCCCTCAAGGGGGGAGATTGGCGCCATAGATGAATCAAATTTGCCGGTCAGGCGAAAACTATTCGGTTGCGGTGAGCCGCCGCCCTGCCTACGATTTCAATCAGCATTGAGGACAAGGCAGGATGCAGCAACCCGGCCGTGCCGCAGAGATCAAGGCAATCGGGATCGGCAAGAGCTTCGGCTCGTTCCGTGCGCTGGACGATCTGACGCTCGATATCGGCCGCGGTGAGTTCCTGACCCTGCTCGGGCCGTCGGGTTCGGGCAAGACCACCTTCCTGATGATCCTTGCCGGTTTCGTGCAGCCGACCGACGGCCGCCTTTACAGCGACGGCGTCGATACCACCGAGCGGCCGGCCGAGCAGCGCGCCGCCGGCATGGTGTTCCAAGGCTATGCCCTGTTCCCGCATATGAGCGTCGAGGCCAACATCGCCTTCCCGCTCAAAGTGCGCAAGAAGTCGGCGGCCGAGATCAAGCGTCGCGTCGGTGAGATGATCGAGCGCGTCGGGCTGAAGGGCCACGAGAAGAAATTGCCGTCGCAATTGTCCGGCGGCCAGCAGCAGCGCGTGGCGCTGGCCCGCGCACTGGTGTTCGAGCCGGGTGTGCTTTTGCTCGACGAGCCGTTCTCGGCGCTCGACAAGGGCTTGCGCGGCCAGATGCAGGCCGAGATGAAGCGGCTGCACCAGGAAACCGGCACCACCTTCGTCTTCGTCACCCATGATCAGAGCGAGGCGCTGGCACTGTCGTCGCGCGTCGCCATCTTCAACCACGGCAAGTTGCTGCAGGTCGGCGCGCCTGACGAGGTCTACGACCGGCCGGCCAACCGCTTCGTCGCCGAGTTCCTCGGCGAGATCAACATGCTGCCGCTGAAGGGCGTGCGCAACGCCGACAACGGCGCCACCGGCCTGTGCGAAGACCGCACCATCACCCTGCGCGGCAATGCAAGCGCCGTCGGCAGCAACGCCATCCTGGCGATCCGGCCCGAATACATGTCGATCGCCCCCGAAGCGACAGCCGGCGAGAACGGCATCGCCGCGACTGCGGTCGCCTCGACCTATCTCGGCGCTGCGACGCGGCTCGATCTCACGACGCGCCAGGGTGCCAAGGTGACGGTCTCGGTGCCGAACGAGGTCGCCGCTTCGGCACTCAGCAAGGGAAATTCCGTATGGCTGACATGGCCGGCGGAAAAAGGCTTCCTCCTTCCGGACGGAGGATGACGACCGGAGTGACGAGTGCAAAATTCTCACCGACTACCGGGATAAAAACAACGACAAAAAAGGGGAACTGACATGACAAACAATTCAGAGATGAGCGAAACCAGGAAACACTCCATCGAGACGCTGTCCGCCAGGGCGGTGCGCGGCGAGATCTCGCGCCGGCAGTTCACGCAGCTGGCCGCACTCGTGCTGGCCGGCACGCCGATGCTGCTGCGCTCGACCGGCGCCTTCGCGCAAGCCAAGGAACTGGTGCTGGTCAACTGGGGCGGCGACGCCATCACCGCCTATGACGCGGCCTATGGCCAGGCCTTCACCAAGGAGACCGGCATCACCGTCAAGATGGACGGCTCCGGTCCGACCGAGGGTGCGATCGCCGCACAGTTCAAGAGCGGCGCTCCGACCTGGGACCTCGTCGACGTCGATCCGTTCTCGGCGATTACGCTCGGCGCCCAGGGCATGCTCGAGCCGATCGACTATTCGATCGTCGACAAGAAGAAGATGCGCGAGGGCTTCGGCTGGGAGCACGCCGCCTCGACCTATTTCTTCTCCTATGTCATCGCCTATGATTCCGAAAAATTCGGCAGCCAGGCACCGACCGGCATGGCCGACTTTTTCGACGTGGCGAAATTCCCCGGCAAGCGCTCGCTCTACAAATGGGGCGTGTCGAGCTGGGAAGCGGCACTGCTCGCTGACGGCATTGCGCCGGCCTCGCTCTACCCGCTCGATCTCAAGCGTGCGCACGACAAGATCGCCGCCTTCAAGGAGAACGTCGTTGCCTACTGGGGCGGCGGCGCCGAAAGCCAGAGCGTGCTGCTCGACGGCGAGGCCTCGATGGCCATCGTCTGGTCGACCCGAGCCTCGCTGATCGAGCAGGATTCCGGCGGCAAGATCAAGTTCATCTGGGACCAGGGCCTGATCTCGCCCGGCGCGCTCGCCGTGCTCAAGGGCAATCCCGGCGGCAAGGACGCTGCGATGAAGTTCATCGCCAGCGCCCAGGATCCGGAGAAGCAGCTGATCATGTTCGACAAGCTCGGCCAGGGTCCGGCCAATCCGGCCACCGACGCGCTGATCCCCGCCGACAAGAAGCGCATCAACCCGGTCGACCCCGAAAACATGAAGAAGCAGATCCCGCTCGACATGGAGTGGTACGCCAAGAATTACGGGGCCGCACTCGACGAATACACGAAGATCATCTCCGCCTGATAGACCGGGATAACCGGAGCCGAGATGAAAGCATATCTCTCCGACAGGATGGGCGCGGCGCTGTTGATGGCGCCGCTGCTGCTGTTCCTTGGCGCCGCCTATGCCTGGCCATTCTTCGGCGTCGTCAATTGGAGCTTCACCCTGCCCGAGCCGGGGCTCGGGCAATATGGCACACTGCTTAGCGACCCGCTGGTGCAGTCGGTGTTTGTCCGCACGCTGCGCATCGCTGCGATCGTCACGATCGTTTCGGTTGCCGCCGCCTACGCCATCACCGTGGTGTGGGTGCGCGGCACGCCGGCGCAGCGGGTGATCGCCGAGTTCTGCATCCTGGTGCCGTTCTGGATCTCGGTGCTGACGCGCGCCTTCGGCTGGGTGGCGCTGCTTTCCAATCGCGGCCTGTTCAACACCTGGCTGCAAGCGATCGGCTTCATCTCGGAACCGCTGACGCTGGTGCGCAACGAATTCGGCGTCATCGTCGGCATGACGCATTTCCTCATTCCCTTCGCCGTGTTCCCGCTGGCGTCTTCGATGCGCAGCCTCGACGACCGCGTGCTGCTGGCGGCGCGCGGGCTCGGCTCCAGCCGCATGCGCACCTTCTGGTCGGTGTTCGTGCCGATGACCCGCTCCGGCATCATCGGCTCGGCGCTCATCGTCTTCGTGTTTTCGCTCGGCTTCTTCGTGACGCCGGCGATCCTTGGCGGCGGCCGCAGCGTGATGGTCGCCGAGCTGATCTATCTGCGCATCTTCCAGAGCCCGGATTGGGGGCTGGGGGCGGCGATCAGCGTCGTGCTGGTGCTGTTCGTCGGTACGCTGATGGCGCTGCTGTTCCGCTATGTCAGACCGAAGCAGCTGATCTGATGCCGACCTACCGCCCCGGCCCCGTCTCGCTGATCCTCGCTGCACTGGTGGCGCTGTTCCTGCTGTTGCCGCTGCTCGCCGTCATCCCGGTGTCGCTGACGCCGACCCGCATGCTGGCGATGCCGTCCGGCGAATTGTCGCTGCGCCACTACCGGGCGCTGATCGAGGATCCGCGCTGGATCAATTCGATCCTGCTCTCGATCAGGATCGGCGTCGTCAGCAGCGCCTTTTCCACCGTGCTGGCCCTGTGCTTCAGCCTCGGTGTGTGGATGTTCCAGCCGCGCTTCACCGCCGCGCTGGTCGGCTTCGTGCTGCTGCCGATGGTGGTGCCGCCGGTGGTCTCGGCGATCACGCTCTACTTCCTGCTGACCTCGATCTCCGGCGTCTCTTCGTTCTTCGGCTACGACACCTGGCTCGGTGTCGCCATGGCGCATGCGGTGATGACGGTGCCCTTCGCCACGGTGCTGATCCTGGTGTCGCTCAGCCAGCTCGACCGGCGCATCGACCTTGCCGCGCGCGGTCTCGGCGCCACCGTGTGGGAACGCGCCACCCGCATCATCATGCCCAACATCAAATTCGGCATCGTCACTGCCGCCCTGCTGTCCTTCGTGCTGTCCTGGGAAGAGATCGGCGTCACCCTGTTCATCACCTCGGTCAACGCGATCACGCTGCCCAGGCTGATGTGGATGGGCCTGCGCGACAACATCGACCCGGCGATCGCCGCCCTCTCGGTGATCCTGATCATCATCACGGTGCTGGTGCTGGCGGCGCGCAGTGCCGTGGTCAGGCTGCGCGCGGGGCAGTGAGGCGCGAAGCGGAAAACAGATCAAGTCAAAGGTGGGCAATCCTTCGCGCCCCCCTCTGTCCTACCGGACATCTCCCCCACTTGGGGAGAAATTGGCCGTCATCTCCGCTTTCGCCAATCACTACCGCCGAAGAAAGGAGCCGTCGCCGAAGCTGCCGATCTCCCCCCAAGTGGGGGAGATGGCCGGCAGGCCAGAGGGGGGCGCTGTCCCGCCAACTGTCGAGCGGATACGCGCTCCGCTTCGGGCGACGGTCTTCTACCCCATTGCGTGGCGAATGGTCTTGGACAGACGGCTCAGGAATGCCGGTCTAGACGATGCGTCGAGCTTCCACGACAGCACCGCCGTCGCCAGTTTCCGCGGCAGCACCCCGACCGACAGGAACCAGGCGGCAAGGACGGCGCGCCGGCGCAGCGACGCGGTCATTTCGAGGCTGGCGACGACGCCCGCCGCCCCAAGCGCCAGTCGGGAATCATTGGCCACGGGGTGCCGGCGCCTGTCCGCGCACAGCGACGCCAGCCGCTCTTCCAGGTGGACCGGATCGTGGCGGACAGCCTCCGACGGGACGATGGTCAGGCCGATCCCGGAGGCTTGGTCCGACAGCGCCTGCATGCGGCGGAAGTCGTGGGTTACCCGCCAGCGTGCCCGCTCGGCGAGCTTTTCACCGAACACCGAATGGTTGGCGCCGTGGATCCGGTAGGCGCCGACGCATTCGTCGATGGACTGGACGTGTCCGTACATGGGCGCCAGCGTTACAAGGTAGCCATCGGCGCCCTGGCGGAACTCCGCCTCCGGTATAGGCATGATCGATTCGAGGGTTGTGCGATCAAAGGCCAGCCCGCTGGTCACAGTCGTCTGATAGCGGCCCTTGTGCAGGAGTTTCGGCATGACGTCACCGCTGTCAAAGGGCAGTTCGGGCGGCGGAAAGACGTCCTTGATGCGTTGTCGTTCGTCGACGATATGCAGCCTTGACTGCACCTGGGCAGTTGCCGCATCCCAGGTGTCGACGATCCTGGAAACGGCGGTCGGATAAAGAAAATCGTCGGCGTCGAGGAACAGGACGATCTTGCCCGAGCTTGCCGCGAACCCGGTGTTGAACGCCGCCGCATGCCCGCCATTTTGCGCGCGCGGGCAGGCGAGGATCCTGTCCCCATACGATTTCATGATTGTCGTGGAATTGTCCTGCGAGGCATCATCGACGACGATGACTTCGACATCCGCGTAGTCCTGCTCGAGGGCGCTATCGATGCTGCGTTTGAGGAAACGCGCGTAATTGTAGTTCGGAATGATGATAGATACCGGAATCCTCGGGACAGACTGCATCGCATTTGACCTCGCATCTTGCTTTGGTTTCAGCAAACCCGCGCGCGGGCCTGGTTCCTCCTCAAGCGCGTCCCACGAATTCCTGGGAGAAGGCTCGTGCCTTTCGTCAGGACGGGTCACGTCTCTTGCTTTGCGACTTCATGCTGAGGCCGCCATTGCCTTCAAGAGCTGCCGCCGAGATCATGGTCGACGGCAGCAAGGGCTCCGACGGTTCGGCTCGGATGACACGACAACCGAGCCTGACGGAAAGGCTTGGGTCGCGATCAGGTCGGGACCGCAGCGGACAGGCACCTTGAAGGCATGGCGGATACTGGCCTTCAAATGCGGCTGGAGCAAGCCCCACGCCAAGACCAAAGGCTCACAAGCCTGTTACGTCTCAGGCGGCATGCAGCGTTGGAATGGCGCTGACATCCACTTCGCGCTCCGCGTGCCAGGCATCATACGCGGCCTGCATCCTGAGCCAGATCGCGGCGCCGTCGCCGAACATCTTCCCAAGGCGGGCGGCGACGGCCGGCGACACCGGCTTCTTCTCGCGGATGATGTCGTAAAGCTGCTGGCGCGAGATTCCGAGCAGATTGGCGATTTCCACCTTGGTCTTTCCGGTTGCCGGGATAATGTCGTCAAGCAGCGCTCCAGGGTGGGTTGGGCAGCGCTCCATCGGACGAATCGGCTCATACACGCTCATATCCAACTTCTCCAATCTGACCGCCTCAATGGTATTGTTCGAAATCGACGCGGGCGACATCAGTGCCGTCGAACTCGAATGTGATGCAACACGGCCCGTTGACATGCACCGTGTAGCGGGTCGGGCTGAAACCTTTCAAAGCGTGGAAGTCGAAGCCCGGCATGTTCATGTCTTCCGGCCTTTCCGCGACTTCCAGACGGTCAAGCCGGACAAGGATGCGCTTGTGCATCTTGGCGTCGATCTTTCCGGTTCCTCCGGTTTGAAAGAGGTCCGCCAGCGCCTTGTGTTTGAACGATTTGATCATGCAAAACGTAAGCACATTGCTTACGCAAGTCAACTGAGTGTAAGCAAATGATTTACGGGATGGTCTGCTATCAGCCGCTATTGCGCGGCAACGGGCAGGAGACGACCTGCGACCATCGGCTTACAAGGCCGGTGGTCTTTCCCGGAGCCGGCGAACCGGCTCCGGGCCGTATGGTGGCAGGCCTGAACAGTCACGCAGCCTGCAGCCCCGGTAGCGACAGATCGGCTTCCTCAGGCAAGTCGCCGGCCATCGCGGCAGCGAGCCTGGTCTGGTCGAGTTCCCCTTCCCAGCGCGCCACGACCACGGTCGCCACCGCATTGCCGATGAAGTTGGTCAGCGCCCGGCATTCCGACATGAAGCGGTCGACGCCGAGGATCAGCGCCATGCCGGCGACCGGCACTGCGGGCACGACCGAGAGCGTCGCGGCCAGCGTGATGAAGCCGGCGCCGGTGATGCCGGCGGCGCCCTTGGAGCTCAGCATGGCGACGGCGAGCAGCAGGATCTGGTCGCCGAGGGTGAGCGGCGTGTCGGTCGCCTGGGCGATGAACAGCGCGGCCAGCGTCATGTAGATGTTGGTGCCGTCGAGGTTGAAGGAATAGCCGGTTGGAACGACCAGCCCGACCACCGAGCGGTTGCAGCCGGCGCGCTCCATCTTGGCCATCAGGCCCGGCAGTGCCGCTTCCGAGGACGAGGTGCCGAGCACCAGCAGCAGCTCTTCCTTGACGTAGCGGATCAGCGCCAGGATCGAGAAGCCGTTGTAGCGGGCGACCGCGCCCAGCACCACCAGCACGAACAGCAGCGATGTCAGGTAGAATGTGCCGATCAGCATGGCGAGGTTGGCGATCGAGCCGATGCCGTATTTGCCGATGGTGAAGGCCATGGCGCCGAAAGCGCCGATCGGCGCGGCCTTCATCAGGATGGCGACGAGGCGGAAGATCGGCGTGGTCAATGCCTGCAGGAAATCGACGACCGGGCGGCCGCGATCGCCGACCGCCGCAAGAGCGAGCCCGAACAGCACCGAAAAGAACAGCACCTGCAGGATGTCGCCCTTTGCGAAAGCGCCGATGATCGTGTCGGGGATGATATTCATCAGGAAGCCGACGATGCTGGTGTCGTGCGCTTTTTCGGTGTAGGTCGCCACTTTTGTGGCATCGAGCGTGGCCGGATCGATATGCATGCCGGCGCCCGGCTGGACGACGTTCGAGACGACGAGGCCGACGACCAGCGCCAGCGTCGAGAATGCCAGGAAGTAGATCATCGCCTTGCCGGCGACGCGGCCCACCTTCTGCAGGTCGGAAACGCCGGCGATGCCGGTCGCCACCGTCAGGAAGATCACCGGCGCGATCACCATCTTCACCAGCTTGATGAAAGCGTCGCCGAACGGCTTCATCGCCTCACCGATTTCGGGATAGAAGTGGCCGAGCAGCACGCCGGCGGCGATCGCCGCCAGCACCTGCACATAGAGATGCCGGTAGAACGGAAGTTTGCCGCGCGGCGCGGCGGCAGCGAATGCTGTCTGCATGACGTCCTCCATTGTGCTCCGATCGAAAGCTCGACCTCCCGGAGCGTTTGCATTTGACCCCCAGCAGCCTCACGACCACTGAAGTCGTGTTTGCAACTGCCGTGCCAGACTGCGCTTAAGAGGCTATCGATTTGATTTTGTTGGGTATCCTCGAACTCAAGCTTTTGGCTTTGCCCACACAAAGTGCGGATGTTCGCATGGTCGAATTGTGCTTTGTGCGAAATCATGCACAAATGGGCGATGCTGCAACGACCCGCCGCTGCCTTGCCGTCGACGCCCGAGCAACTCGGCAGGCGAGCGCGCCGTGCCTGGCTGCTGTTTGCGGTAATCGCCCTTGCGACGGCCACGGCCGCACTTTACGGCGCCGGTCTCTATGGCCGCATCACGGAGCTCGGGACACTGACGGCGCAGGGCCGCACCGACGCCAATCTGAAGGTCGCGCTATTGCGCGCCGTTCTGGAAAGCCCGCGCGCCCTGCCCCTGCTTTTGTCGGAAGACCAGCAGGTGCGCGACGCGCTGGCGCAGAAAAGTGCTGCTGCAATCGATGTGCTGAATCGCAAGCTTGAAGGGCTGGTCTCCGGCACCAAGGCCTCGGTACTCTATGTCATCGGCAGCGACGGACTGGCGATCGCCTCCAGCAACTGGCGCGACCCGATCAGCTTTGTCGGCAACGACTACCGGTTCCGCGACTATTTCTCCGCAGCGATGCAATCCGGAACCGCCGAATATTTCGCGCTCGGCAATGTCAGCAAACGCCCAGGCCTCTACATCTCGCGACGCGTCGGCGATGCTGCCGCACCGCTCGGCGTCGTCGTCGTCAAGGCGGAGTTCGATCAGCTCGAAGCCGACTGGCACGAGGTGAACCGCCCGGCCTATGTCAGCGACGAGCGTGGTATCGTCCTGATCACCAGCGTGCGGTCCTGGCGCTTCATGACGACGGCGCCGCTTGCCGCGTCTGATCGTGCCGCCATCCAGAACAGCCAGCAGTTCGGCGACGCACCGCTGATGCCGTTGCCGATCACGCGCCCGCAGGCGCTCAGCCCGGACACATCCATCGTCCACGCGGTGACGCCCGGCGGCAGCGACGCGGAATATCTCCGGCTTTCAGCCCCGGTTGCTTCGACCCCCTGGCGGCTCGACTATCTCGTCCCGGCCGAGGCGCCGATCGCCGCCGCGGCCCGTGAAATGCGGCTCCTTGCGCTCGGCGTCTTGGTCCCGTTGCTCGGCCTTGCTGCGTATCTGTTGTGGCGCCGGCAGTCGGGACAAATGCGGATCGCCGCCGAACAGGCGGCGCGCACCGAACTCGAGCGCCGCGTCGTCGAACGAACCGAGGATCTGAGCCGTGCCCGCGATCGGCTGCAGGCGGAGATATCAGACCATCGCAGCACGGAAGCCAAGCTGCAGGTGGTGCAGCAGGATCTGGTCCAGGCCAACCGCCTCGCCATCCTCGGCCAGGTCGCCGCCGGCGTCGCCCATGAGATCAACCAGCCGGTTGCCACCATACGCGCCTATGCCGACAACGCCCGCGTCTTCCTCGACAGGAAGCAGACCGGGCCCGCCGAGGAAAACCTCGGCGCCATCGCAGCATTGACCGAGCGCATCGGCACCATCACCGAAGAATTGAAGGCCTTTGCCCGCAAGGGCCGCACCGCCGCCGAGCCTGTCGCATTGCGCGGTGTCATCGAGGGCGCCGTCGTGCTGTTGAGAAGCCGCTTTGCCGGCCGGCTCGACGCACTGGCGATCGACCTGCCACCGCCGAGCCTCAAGGTCATGGGCAACCGGGTCCGGCTCGAACAGGTGCTGATCAACCTCTTCCAGAACGCGCTTGAAGCGCTGGACGGCCGCAACGACGCTCATGTGCGGGTTTCGGTCGAGGAGACCGCGGACGGCGTGATGGTCGGCGTGTCCGATAACGGACCTGGCATTCCGCCAGGGATTCTCAAATCGCTGTTCACGCCGTTCAATACATCCAAGGAAAAAGGCCTCGGTCTTGGCCTTGTCATCTCGAAGGATATCGTCGCCGACTACGGCGGACGCATCGAGGTTTCGAGCGACGGCAGCGGCACCCGCTTCGCCATCCATCTCTTGAAAGCAGCATAGTGGCCAAGGCAGCATGACGAACGACGACGCAGCGCCGGTCATCTTGGTCGATGACGACAGCGATCTCCTCAAGGCCACCGCGCAGACGCTCGAGCTTGCCGGCTTTTCGGTCTCGGCTTTTTCGGTGGCGGCCGAGGCGCTGGCCAGGCTCGACACCGGTTTTGCCGGCGTGGTGGTGTCGGATATCCGCATGCCTGAGATTGACGGCTTGCAGCTTTTCAACCGCATCCTGCGGCTGGACCCGGACATCCCGGTCATCCTCGTCACCGGGCATGGCGACATCGCGGTTGCCGTCAAGGCGATCAAGGACGGCGCCTACGACTTCATCACAAAACCCTTCGCCGCCGACCGGCTGGTGCAGAGCGTGCGCCGCGCCGCGGAAAAGCGCCGCCTGGTGATGGAGAACCGCGCCTTGCGCGAGGCGGCCGGAGAGGCGCAGGACGGCCTGCCGCTGATCGGCCAGACGCCGGCGATGGAAAGGCTGCGCCGCACGCTGCGCCAGATCGCCGACACCGATGTCGACGTGCTGGTGACAGGCGAAACCGGTTCCGGCAAGGAAGTGGTGGCCAGCCTTTTGCATCGCTGGAGTCGCCGCGCCAAGGGCAATTTCGTCGCGCTGAATTGCGGCACGCTGCCCGAGACGGTCATCGAGAGCGAATTGTTCGGCCACGAGGCCGGCGCCTTCACCGGGGCGCAGAAGAAGCGGATCGGCCGTATCGAGCATGCCAGCGGCGGCACGCTGTTCCTCGACGAGATCGAAAGCATGCCGGTCTCGACACAGGTGCAGATGCTGCGCGTGCTGGAAATGCGCGAGGTCACCCCGCTTGGCACCAACGAAATGCGGCCGGTCGACCTGCGCGTCGTTGCGGCCGCCAAGGTCGATCTCGGCGATCCGCGCCAGCGCGGCGCTTTCCGCGAGGATCTTTATTACCGGCTCAACGTGGTGACGATCTCCATTCCGCCGCTGCGCGAGCGCCGCGACGACGTCGCACTGCTGTTCTTCTACTTCGCCGAGCGCGCCGCCGCCCGCTTCCGGCGTCCGCTGCCGGCGGTGCCGGCCGCGGTGCACCGCCATCTCAGGGAGCATGACTGGCCTGGCAATGTACGCGAGCTCGCGCATTTCGCCGAACGCTTCGTGCTTGGACTGGAGGAAGACGCAGGAGTGGCATCCCCTGCCCCAGCCCCGCCGGATGCCGCCATGAAACTGCCGGAACGGCTGGAGCGCTACGAGGCCGACATCATCCGCGAGACGCTTAACCGCACCGAGGGCGACGTCAGGCGCACCATCGAAGCGCTGGGGATTCCGCGCAAGACCTTTTATGACAAGCTGCAGCGCCACGGCATCGTGCGCAGCGAGTTTTCGAGGTAGAGGGGCCAATGTCGGCGCTGCCCCTCATTGCCCTGCCAGGCATTTCTCCCCGTAGAACCGGGAGAAAGAAGCCTTCGCCGAAGATTTCGCCAAAAACCAACGTTGCAGAAAGAGCGCCCGAGGTTGCAGCCAGCCCCTTCTCCCCGTTCTACGGGGAGAAGGTCCCGGCAGGGGGATGAGGGGCAGCGGCAACGTCTGCAAACGTCCCTCCCGCAGCAACTCTCCTGACGCGAACCGATTCCGGTTTTCGCCATCCTGCGCTACACTTGGTCCACTTCAACCGGACCACTCTCATGATTGTCCAGACCTGCATCAATGGCGCGCGCAGCGCCGATTTCCATCCGCAGCTGCCGCTTGACGCGGACGCCATGGCGCGTGACGGCGCGTCCTGCGTGGCCGCCGGTGCGGCCGAGCTGCATGTCCATGCACGCGGGCTCGACGGCCGCGAAAGCCTTGCCCCGGCGACAATGGACCGTACCGTGTTGGCGCTGCGCCGCGCCTGCCCGGGAACGCTGATTGGCGTGTCGACCGGCGCGTGGATCGAGAATGATGACGAGCGCACACTTGCGGCGATCGCCGGCTGGAGCGAATTGCCCGACTATGCGTCGGTCAATCTGAGCGAGAAGGCCGCGCCCGAGATCATGCAAAGCCTGCGGCAGCGCGGCATCGGCATCGAGGCCGGGCTCGCCTCGGTCGCTGATGCCGAGCGCCTGGTCCGCCTCGACAATGGCAACCAGGTGCTGCGCATCCTGATCGAGATTTCCGAGCAGGAATTGGACGAGGCGCTGGAAGCCTGCGACGGCATCGTGGCGGTGCTCGACCACGCAGGGGTGCGTCGCGCCATCCTGCTGCACGGTGCCGACGCCACGGTGTGGCCGTTCGTGCACCGAGCGGCGGAGCGGCGTTGGTCGACGCGTGTCGGGCTGGAGGACGGCAAGGCGCTTCCGGACGGCACTACGGCATCCGGCAATGCCGCACTGACGGCCGCTGCGGTTGCGATCTTCCGGGCCGGTCGTTGATTCATCCCGTAGGCTTCGGGCGCCTTGCCGATCTTCTCGGGATGCTGCGTCAGGCCACGTCCCGCAAAGTCGAACGCGGCGTAGCCGATTTCGCGGTTGCGCGATCCTCGTGAAGCGCAAACCCTGCTGCGCCCGGGTCGCCCAGCTCAGAGCGGAGCTGCATGCTCGGGATGTGGTAGTCGCCGCCATTCTGCTGCCGGTAGGGAATGGGCCGGGTTGTCTCGAGCGTCCGCATCCTTTCGCGCAGCCGCTCCGCGACAGGCTCGAAATCGGCCTCGCCAAAACGATCCACTCTGTAGACGACGAACGGCGGAAGCACGTCGTAGCCCGGATAGTAAAGGATCCCGTGATTGATCGGGAACAGCAGGTCGTCGATCGGGCCGTTGACGCCGCGGGCGGAATAATGCTCCTCCCAGCCGCCGGCGGTCACGATCAGCATCGCGCGCTTGCCGGCGAGCGTTCCCTCGCCAAAGCGGTCACCCCACCGCTTGTCGCTGTGCTCGCCGACACCATAGGCGAAGCCGTAGGCGTACACCCGGTCGACCCAGCCCTTGAGGATTGCCGGCATGGCATACCACCACAGCGGGAACTGAAGGATCAGCGTGTCGGCCCACAGCAGCTTGTCGATCTCTGCTTTAACATCTTCGGTTAGCGTGTTGCTCGCAAAAGCCTTTTTGGATGCCCCAGCCGGCAGGAATCGTTGCTCGGGCGGCCACGACGGAAAGTCGGCACGGTCCACCTCGGCTTTCCAGCCATCGGCATAGAGGTCCGATATCAGCACCTCGTGGCCCTGGGCCTCGAGTTCCCTGATGGCGGCGTCGCGCAGTGCGCCGTTGAGCGAACGCGGTTCAGGATGAGCAAAAACAAGCAGGACTTTCATGGATCAACTCCGAAGAAGGACAATGAACGTTGAAGGTAGCCAGCCCCTGGGTGATCCGCTACATCTGAGCAATGCATAAGATTATGCCGAATAATGGATAGATCAGATGTGACCCTCGAGCGCATGCGCACCTTCGTTCGCGTCGCCGAGCGCGGCAGCCTCTCGGCGGTGGCGCGCGAGCTCGGTGTTGGGCAGTCGACGGTTACACGGCATTTGCGCGAGCTCGAAGACGCCGTCGGGGTGCCCTTGCTCAGCAGGACCACCCGGCGTGTCACGATGACCGATGAAGGCAGCCGTTACTATGCCGATAGCGTCCAGATCCTGCGCCTCGTCGAGCAGGCCGGCGACGAGGCGCGGGGCACGCGCGGCGCGTCGGCCGGCACGATCCGGATATCCTGCACGGCGGCGCTCGGGGTCTTGCACATCAGCCGGCTGATCTTCGCCTTTCAGGACCGCTACCCCGACATCGGTGTCGATCTCAGCCTCACCGACGAGCGCATCGACCTTGTGCGGGAGGGCGTCGACATCGCGCTTCGCCTCGGTCCGCTCACCGACAGCTCGATGAAACTGCGGGCGCTCGGCCAGTCCCGGCGTCTGCTGGTGGCAGCACCGGCCTATCTGGCGGCGCGGGGCAGACCGGCCGTCCCACAGGACCTGCCTGGCCACGAAGGCATCCGGATGTCGAACATCGCGGGAAGCGACACGCTCGCCCTGCAGGGGCCGGGCGGCGACCGCCATGCGGTGTCCTTTGGCGGCCGATTTCGGGTCGACCATGGGCTCGCCGCACGCGAAGCACTCGTCGCCGGGCGCGGTATCGCACCTGCCCATCACTGGCTTGTCGACGATCTCCTCGCGGCCGGCCGGCTGGAAGTGATCCTGCCGGACTACGCCCCGTCTCCCATTCCGCTGAGCATGCTGATCGTCCCGGAGCGCGCCGGGATTGCCAGGGTCCGGCTGCTGGTCGATTTTCTCGCCGAGCGGATCGGCGGCATTCCGGGGATCGAGAAACCGCGTTAGTCGGCATACCCTCGGTCGGCTGCGGCTGGCAAAGCCCTCCGTCTTCCGGGATGCGGCCTTGTTGACAGTGGCCGAACGCTCTTGCGATTTAAAAAGATAAACCCTAAGCTGTTTTCACATCAGAAAGAAAAGTCGATAAATTCTTTTCATTTATGAAAGCCTGAGTGTTTGCGGGAACATCTCGATCAGACCGACCGGCGACTGGTCAAGCTGCTGTCGCAGGATGCGCAGCTTGGCGTCAATCGCCTCGCCGAGAAAATGGCCGTCTCGGTGCCGACGGTGCGCATGCGGCTGCGCAACCTGCTTGACCGCAACCTGCTCAAGATCGTCGGGCTGCTCAACCTGACCGAGCGCCCAGAATTGATCTCGGCGATCGTCGGCATCAATGCGCAGGGGCGCGGCCGCGCCCGGGAACTGGCGCAGCGCATCGCCGAACTGCCTTTCGTGAACTCGGCCTCGGTGGTCACCGGACGTTTCGACATCATCGTCGACGTGACGGTGGCCGGCGATGTCGCCGATCTCTATCGCGTCACCAGCGAACTGATCCCCGGCGCCGGCGAGCCAGGCGAAGTCGTGCGCAGCGAGACGTTCGTCGTCATGGCCTCCTGCAACAAATGGGTCAGCCTGCCGGAAGGCTGCTGGTCGGACGAGACCAAGCGCGACGAAACTGGGCGCGACGATACTGGGCGAAAGGAAATACCATGAAGATCGCGGTTCTCGGCGGCCTCGGCCTGCAAGGCCGGGCGGCGATCGCCGATCTCGTCGCCAGCGCCGATGTCGAAGAGGTCGTCTGCGTCGATACTGCGCCGAATGGGGCAGCCCGGCTTGGCGGCCTGACCGACCTTGCCCGCGTGCGTTTCGTCGTGCCCGAAGGCGCGATCGCCCCTGTGTTGGCGAGCGTGCTGGCGGGTGTCGACGCCGCCATCGATCTGTTGCCGCAGCCGCTGATGCGCGAGGCGGTGCAGGCCGCGATCGCGACGCGCACGCCGCTGGTCACCACCAATTACGGCAAGACGATCGCCGACCTTGCCCCGGCAGCGGAAGCGGCCGGCGTTTCGATCATGACCGAATGCGGGCTCGACCCCGGCATCGACCTTGTGCTCTACGCGCGCGCCGCCCGTCAGTTCGACGCCATCACCGCGATCGATTCCTATTGCGGCGGTATCCCCGAGCCGAAGGCGATGGCCAAGCCGCTGTGCTACAAGGTGAGCTGGAACTTCGACATGGTTCTGATGAGCCAGAACCGCGACAGCGTGCTGGTCGAGAACGGCAAGCGGGTCGAAGTGCCGGCCGGCCAGCAACATGAAAATCGCTTTATCCACGAGATCGAGATCGCCGGGCTCGGCAGGCTGGAAGCCTTCCCCAATGGCGATGCGCCGCATTATGCCGGCATGCTTGCCGCCGCCAAGGGGTTGCAGCGCTCCGGCCGCTATTCGTTGCGCTGGCCGGGTTGGTCGGCGTTCTGGGCGCCGCTGAAGGAGCTTGGCTTCCTTTCCGAAGACAAGGTGCCCGGCGTTGGCGCCAGCCCACGCGAATTTCTCGGCCGGCTGCTCGGCCCGCAACTGCAATATGGCGCCGACGAAAAGGACCTGTGCGTGATGCGCAATGTCTTTACCGGCACCCAGGATGGCCGCCGCAAGACGGTGATGTCGGACCTGGTCATCGAACGCGACCTCGCCTCCGGCCTGTTCGGCATGAGCCTTGGCGTCGGCTATCCCGCCAGCATCGTGGCGCAGGTGCTGGCGCGGGGCGAAATTACCGAGCCCGGCCTGCTCAATCCGCTGCTGCATGTGCCCGACGGCCGCTTTCTCGATGAACTGGCCAGACGCGGTATACGCGTATCCGAAACGATCGACTGGGACTGAAGGATTTTCGAACGGTGGCCGCCGCCGGCAACGGCGCTGCCGCTCAAAAAGCACCCCCAAAGGGGTGGAACAACAAAGTGAAAATAACAAACGACAACAAGGAGGAATGCCCAATGACGATTGCCAAGCTTTTCATCGCAGGTCTTGCGCTCGCCGGCCTCACTGCCGCGGCCAGTGCCGGAACGCTCGACGAGATCACCAAGCGCGGCGAATTGCGCGTTGCCGTGCAGACGCAGGGACCGCCCTTCTCGCTGGTCGGCGCTGCCGGCGAGCGCACCGGCAGTTCGGTCGAGCTTGCCGAACTGATGGCCAAGGAAATGGGCGTCAAGATCACCTTTTTGGATTTCGATTGGGACGGCCTGATCCCGGCCCTGCTGTCGGGCAAGGCCGATCTTCTGGTCGCCGACATGACGCCGACGCTGGCACGGGCGATGAAGGTCGCCTTCACCAAGCCCTATATGTACACGGGCAGCACCGTCTTCACCAAGGCCGACGGCAAGTTCAAATCCACCGAGGATTGCAAGGCCAAGGGTACCAAGATCGCCGTGCTGCTCGGCGCCACCGGCGAGAAGGAGGCCAAGAAGGCTTTCCCGGACGCCGACATCAAGAGCTACAAGGGCGGCGGCCCGCTGCTGCTTGACGCCGTCAACAACGGCCAGGCCGATTGCGGCGTCAACGACGTCTCGGCGGTCAAGGGCCAGTCGACCGCCTACCCGGCCGGCAGCTTCACCATCATGCCGGACATGCTGTCGAAGGAGCCGCTGGCCTTCGCCACGCGCTATGACGAGCAGGACCTGCTGACCTGGATGAACCTGTTCCTCGACCAGGTCAGCCTCGACGGCCGCCTGCAGAAGAACCTCGACTACTGGGTCAATTCCGACGACTGGAAGAAAGATCACTGAGTAGAGTTAATAGGCAATAGTGAATAGTGAATAGTGAATAGTGAATAGTAAGTATTAGATCACTACTCGCTATTCGCTGTTCACTACTCCCTATTTAACCATTCACTATTCACCATTCACCGCCATTCACCATTCACCGCCCCACCCATGCTCGAAAATTTCAGCTTCCGCACCATTGTCGAATATCTGCCGCTGTTCGGGCAGGGCCTCGTCACGACCGTGTGGCTGTCTGTCCTCGCCTTTGCCGGGGCGCTCACCGTCGGCATCGTGCTCGCCGCCATGAACCTGCAGCGCGGCCGGCTGTTCCGCATGCCGGCCAAGGCCTATATCGACGCGGTGCGCGCCACGCCCTTGCTGGCGCAGCTCTATTTCCTCTATTTCGGGCTGCCGCGGCTCGGCATCATCCTGCCTGAGCTCGTCGTCGGCATCCTTGCTTTGTCGCTGAACAGCGGCGCCTATGTCGCCGAGATCATCCGCGCCGGCATTCTGTCGATCCCGCGCGGCCAGGTCGAGGCCGGCGTCGCCTCGGGGATGACCTATGTCCAGCGCATGCGCTTCGTCATCCTGCCGCAGGCGTTCAAGGTGACGATCCCGCCGCTGCTCGGCCAGGCGATCGTGCTGGTCAAGGATTCCGCTCTGCTGTCGCTGATCGCGGTCGCCGAACTGACGCGCGCCGGACAATTGCTCGCCTCCGACCGCTTCATGCCGGCGGAAGGTTTCATCACCATCGCCGCCTTCTACCTGCTGCTCTATTACGGGCTGAAGGGACTGGCGGCGGTGTCCGGGCGCTGGCTCGGCCTCGCGGGGGCACGGACATGATCTGGCAGCAGCTGCAAAGCATAGCCGGCAGCTATCCCCTCGCCCTGCGCGGCCTCGGCATGACCGTGATGCTGTCGCTGGTCAGCCTGGTGCTGGGCACGCTGATCGGCTTTGGCCTCGGCATCCTGCGGACCGGCGGCAACCGGCTGATCAGCGGCGTGATCGGCGCCTGGGTCGACCTGATCCGCGGTACGCCGTTCCTGGTGCAGATCTTCCTGATCTTCTTCATCCTGCCGGAACTCGGCATCGAGCTCGACGCCTTCACTGCCGGCATCATCGCGCTGACCAATCTGGCCGCCTGCTTCATCTGCGAGATCGTCCTCGCCGGCATCCGCTCGGTGCCGACCGGCCAGGTCGAGGCGGCGCTGGCGTCCGGTCTGTCGCGCTGGCAGCGCATGCGCCAGGTGGTGCTGCCGCAGGCGATGCGCATCGTGCTGCCGCCGCTGGTCGGGCAATATGTGCTGCTGATCAAGGATTCCTCTGTCGTTTCGGCTATCGGGCTCACCGACCTCACCCGCGTCGGCTGGCTGGTTGTGCAACGCGTGCCCAACGGCCTGCTGGTCTTCTTCCTCGTCGGCCTCGGCTATTTCATCGTCTGTTATCCGCTGATCCTGCTGGCGCGCCGGCTTGAGCAGCGCATGGGTGCGGCCCATGGCGAGGTGCAGTTGTGACGTTGAACCTCAGCAAAAATGGTACCGGCATGATCGAGTTTCGCGGCGTCAACAAATGGTTCGGCGCGCTCAATGTGCTCAAGGACATCACGCTCAGCGTCGAGCCGCGCGAAGTGGTCGTCGTCTGCGGGCCGAGCGGTTCGGGCAAGAGCACGCTGATCCGCTGCATCAACGGGCTGGAGACGATCCTTGACGGCGACCTGGTGGTCGACGGCCAGCACCTCGGCGACCCCGCCACCAACATGACGCGGCTGCGCACCGAGATCGGCTTCGTCTTCCAGTCCTTCAACCTCTATCCGCACAAGACCGCGCTCGAGAACGTGACGCTGGCGCCGATCCATGTCCGCAAGATCCCGCGCGCCGAGGCCGAGAAGGCCGGGCGCGAGCTGCTTGCCAAGGTCGGCCTTGCCGACAAGGTCAATGCCTATCCCGCACAACTCTCCGGCGGCCAGCAGCAGCGCGTCGCGATCGCCCGCTGCCTCGGTATGCGCCCCAAGATCATGCTATTCGACGAGCCGACCTCGGCGCTCGACCCTGAGATGATCTCGGAAGTGCTCGACGTCATGGTCGCGGTCGCCGAGGAGGGCATGACCATGATGGTGGTGACCCACGAAATGGGCTTTGCCCGCAAGGTCGCCCAGCGCGTGGTGTTCATGGATGCCGGCGCCATCGTCGAGAGCGGCACGCCGGATGAATTCTTCTCGCACCCCAAGACCGACCGCAGCCGCGCCTTCCTGAGCAAGATTCTGCGGCATTAGAGTCAAAACTCAACCAGCTGGCTGTCGCCAACGGCCGAGACGGGTGGAATGTTGCCATTCGTCTCGTTGATGGTAACGAGCAATTAGCGCCAGAAGCGGTCACTCCGTAGCAAGCCCTTGAATGACCGCAATGGGGCCTTAGCGGTCAGTCGGCTTGCGGTGCAGGGGATAACGATAGCGGACATTCAACCTGCAAGGCCCGATGTCGTGGCCTGACCCCAGGCGGACCTCCCACCCGGTCTGCTTTTGCGTGGCTGTAATGACCGGACCTGACCTACACCGCCTTGACCACAGGGCGTGCAGCGATTCGCGAGAGGCGAGGGATTGTCGCCGCGTCAACCAGGAGGGCCTGTCTTTCGCAGCGCGTTTGGATGCTTTGCCGGAATGGGCGTTAAGCAGTGCCTCGGACTGCCCAGGCAACGCTCGCAAATCCGCGAGGGCCGTCGCTGTCGCCGCCAAGGTAAGCTGCTCTCACCGCGTCCCGAAGCCGGTCTCGCCTCGTCTCAGGTAGACCGTCAAAAAAGCCGCCAAACGTTCCCTGTCCGTAAACCATCGGATACCAGAAGTCTTCGAAATTTGCATAGTCCATACGGATCGCGAGCACCGTGTCTGCGACATCCGCAAAGCCTGCATGCTCGAAGACTTCGCGCAACTCTCCTTCGCCGGTCATCGGCTGCTTTGCGCTTGTCGGGCTTATATCGGCTGCTTCCGGCTCGATCGCGACGATTGCGTCCCAGAACAAACGCCAACTCGGCATGCCGCCGTAAGCCCAGACCGCAGCCGCGGCCCTGCCGCCGGGCCGCAGGACACGCCGCATTTCCCGCACCGCTCGATGCGGATCCGACGCGAAGTGTAGCACCAAGAGGGAGTAGACGCCGTCAAACTCCCCATCTCCATGGGGCAGCGCACAGATATCACCTTTTTGGGCTTTTATTCTGGGATCGGTCGTGCGCTTGCGCAGAGCGGTGACGAAGTCCTCCTCAAAGTCCACGGCCTCGATCGCTGCCAGATTGAGATAAGCCGCCAACGCCAAGGTCAGACTGCCGGTACCACATCCCGCATCGAGCACGCAGCCACCGGGTGGCACTCCCGAAAAATCGAGGAATGGTTCGGCCAGCCGCCGGCTCCAGCGTCCCATGATGGCTTCATAGCCATCCGCACCTTTGGCGACGAAATTTGATGGCATGTGATCCTCGACGCCTTTCAGGTGGTCTCCGTCAGGCTGAGCCCCTTTTGCAACGCGACTATGGCACATGTGTCAGGATAATCTATCCAGTGACGGGCTGATCCCTTTTTGCTGGTCCAAGAGGAGACTTGTTAACCACGTGCCGGATGTCCGCTTCTGGCGCAACGTGCTCGTTCTGGCTGTTGAGCCGAATGGCAACTTCCCATCCATTTCGGCCGTTGGCGGCGGCCAGCTGGTGGAGTTTTGACGCTGCACGTCGGCGTGCGAGATCGCCGCTGCCGGGACGGCCGGTCGCCGGCACGCGCTCGGGCGGGGGTGGGGTCGAATGTGGGGCCTACCCGATATGCAGGCGGCTGGTTTCAGCGGCAGGCCCAGTCGACAGCTGGGGAGGTAATGATCACAAATACCCACCGCTCGCTTCAACACAAGTGCATGGTCTGCGGTCTCCCACTGCACTGATCGGCCCCGACGATGTGGTGTGCGACCTGACGTGGAGCGCATCGCGTCAAGCCCTTGAGACCGGTTCGGGGGCCGCCGCCCGCCACTTAGTTACAGTAGCGATGCTGTGGTGGTGATCGCAATAGACGCGGTCCGGCGAGGTTGGCCCAGCACAAAAGCGGTGGCCGCCGGGCACTAACGGGTCTTCGCGAACCGGAAAGCGGCATTGACAGGAACCCAGCCTAATGAGGGGACGCCGCTCGTACTTACTTAGTCTGGGAATTTCAGGCATGATGTCTTTCAGGATCCTAGGGTTGGCAGTAGGCCATCGCCATGACGTACGAGTCTGCTTCCACCGTGAAGGGCAGCACGACCGTGTCGGGGCGAGCTTTCCTCGCCTTGGCTGGCTATGGACCACCATGTGGTATCGGGCGCTGCTTCAATGAAGTCCGAGGTTTGCTTTCAGAAGCCATTTGATTGCTGCTGGAGGCCACAGCTGCTGATGGTAGGTGCGCTTGGACTTTCCAAGACAGGAAGACCGTCGGACCCGCTGCGGCTCCACCTTTGCCGATTGTGTTTGCAGCTTCGCGGCGTTTGGCGACCATGTTGCGCCTTGCGACCGCCGAACCCGGCTGACGNGCTTGCCGATTGTGTTTGCAGCTTCGCGGCGTTTGGCGACCATGTTGCGCCTTGCGACCGCCGAACCCGGCTGACGCGAGGTTTGGAGCTCCAATGCGTCGCTTCAACCAGCGGCGTCAGAGTCCGTGTTCCGGTACGGTGAACAGGCTCACAGGGTCAGGGATGCCGCGGATGGGGAAGTCGCCCAGTTCCTCGACGGGCTCTTCGATCAATTCAGCAACCCTGTCGGACAGGAGCAAGCGCCGCCCGGTCGTTTTCGATAGCGGTTCGATCCGCGCCGCCAGATTGACAGTGCGCCCAATGGCGGTGAAGTCGAGCCGATCCCTGGATCCGATATTGCCGAAGAATACGGGACCGCGATGCAGCGCAATTCCCATGCTGAGCGGCCGCCAGGACAGGTCGCGCGACGGCTCGCCGGACTGAGCCTCGTTCAGGCTGTCCACCGCAGCCAAACCGTTCCGAGCGGCGGCGAGTGCCGCAGCGGCGGCGGCCGGCGCCGACTGCGTGCCGAAAATGGGGAAGGCCGCTAGCATGCCGTCACCGACAAATTTCAGGACCTCACCGCCTTGTTCATGCACCGCATCCACGAGACCTTCGAAAAAGGCGTTCAGCAGCCGGATCATCTCGGCGCTAGCGATGCGATCCGAGAGGCTGGTGAAGTTGCGCATGTCGGATACCCAGATGACCGCCTCGATGGTCTCGCCAAATCCGCGCCTTATGTCACCGGCGAGGACCCGCTTGCCAATGCGTCGGCCGAGATACGCATCGAGCACGTGCTCCGCGATCTTGCCACGCGAGACGATCTCGACATTGAGCGCCAGAGCCGGGCGCAACGCCTCGACGGCTTCGATGGTGGCGCGGGAAAAGCCCCCTGCTTGCCGTGTGGCAAGCGTCATCAGCGTAAACTGGCGGTCGTCCCGCTTCAGCGCGAAGCCCCAATAGTCCGTGTATCCGGCCTCCGCGAGGGTCTGCATGATCGGGTATGTCGACTGCGCCACTGAATCCTGGGGGTTCACCCGAATTGACCGGCCCTCCTCGATGATCGGCCTGAGGGGGCTGGTCAGATAGTCGGTTGTTTCGCGGACATGCGCGTTGACTTCCACCTCATCACAGACACCGAGATCTCCGCGCCAGTGCGCCGTGATGCCCACAAGCTGCGGATGCAGCGTCGACATGTTGAGCGTTGCCCGCTCGATCGGCTGGCCTGCCGCGACCAGTCGGGCGATGACGCCGTCCAGCAGCCCTGCCGGTCCGGCGGATGCTGCCGTCCCCGACATCAGCCAGTCGAGCGCCGTGCCATCATCTGTCGTGACTAGCGAAATGGGTCGGCGCCGGACCAACTGGAGATCAGGCGGATATTCCAACCCCACCGGACCAGTCGACAGCGATGCTTCAGCGAGTTCGGATCGTTGAGCCGGCATCATTCCTCGCGGCGTCATTCAAACGACAGATAGGCTTCCGAGGGGCAATCGCCAAGCTCCTATCATACGGCCTTTGAGCCCATCACTGTCTACAAAACGGTCTTGCCGACTTCTGCTTCTCCCTACGTTCCTCGATCGGGAGCATGAGGTAGCAACATGTCCAAGCTGAAAATCGCGGTCATCATTGGTTTCACGCGCGATTCCCGTTTCGGGCCGGCGCCCGGACAATGGATCTTCGAACTGGCCCGGAAGCGCGAAGAACACGATGTGGAACTTCTCGACCTGAAGGCGGGTTAGGTGACTGCAAAGCGCTGCGCCGCAGGTGGATCTGGTCACTCCGCCGAAGCAGGCGCCAGCAATGTCTGGCGCGACCTGCTCGCGCAGATGAGCCAAGGGCAACTTTTCGCTCTCTACGGTCGTTCAGTTGCGAGCGTNTGTCTGGCGCGACCTGCTCGCGCAGATGAGCCAAGGGCAACTTTTCGCTCTCTACGGTCGTTCAGTTGCGAGCGTCGCATGACGCGATCTGACCCGAAGCAGACTCTCCCAAACGGACCCGTACATGACAGCGTTGCGCTTAATGTCGGTCATTGAGATGATCTTTGCTGTTGCCCGATAGCAGACGCTGCCGGCGATCACCCTAGACATCGTAATTGCGCCATTTCGTGACCTTTGCGGACGCCGTCAGAAAGGTCCGGTTCCTGACACATTCTGCCTTCGGACCGCGCAATGACGCCCTGAACCCGTAAGCGTGGCCCCGGCTCGCAGCCCGAGCTAGTGCCGGGTCGGCCGCGGCAGGATTTGACGGAGCACCGTTTGGCACTGCAACCGGTCTCGCTGCATGCCTACTGGGACGGTCTGGTCGGTGACAAAGCAATGCCGCAGAAGGCAGTCGAAGCCGCGCGACGCTGCCGATTGCGCAATCCTCTTCACATTGCTGCATGCGGCGCGGTGCGGGTGCGCGTCCCGCGATAATGCCAGCAAATTGGTGGGCCAGCGTCGCAATCCAGACAACCTGCGCCTGCGCCATGCCTGGGGTCGCGTGTTTGCGAAGCTACATGGCGTCGCGTCTCCCCTTCGGTCCGCGCGGCGGCCTGCTCGAGATCGGCGGTACCGGATCCGCGTTCGCGATCCCTGCAATGCTGCACCAAAACCTGTGTGCTGCACGATTTAGCACAAAGGTTTCCCGCATTGAGCGTTTTCAGAGACTTAGCTTAGTGCTCGACGTGCAGCATTCGACGTTCGGGCTCCTTGGCCGCGCATATGGTCTTACCATGGGGCTTTCCCTATAGTCATGCGCAGTGGAACAGGACCAACATCTGGAACGCAAGCTGGTGGCCATCCTCGCCGCCGATGTGGTGGGGTACAGCCGGCTGATGGGGCTGGACGAGACAGGCACGCTCACCCGGCTCAAGGCGCTTCGCCGCGAATACATAGAGCCGTCGATCGAAGGATATCATGGCCGCGTCGTCAAGCTCATGGGCGACGGCGCGTTGGTCGAGTTCGCCAGTGTGGTCGATGCAGTAGCCTGTGCCGTCGAAATCCAGCGCGTCGCCGCGCAGCAGAACTTCAACGTGCCGGAGAACGCCCGGATCGTGTTCCGCATCGGAATCAACCTGGGTGACGTGATCATCGACAAGGATGATTTTTACGGCGACGGCGTCAATATCGCGGCCCGCCTGGAAGGACTGAGCGATCCCGGCGGTGTCGTCATATCCGGAACAGCCTATGATCAAGCCCGCAGCAAGCTCGGCCTGACCTTCAAGTCGCTGGGCGAACAGCGCCTGAAAAACATTGCCGAGCCGGTGCGCGCCTATCGCGTGCTGTTGGAGCAAGCCCCTAGTGCCAGGAAGTTGCGCTCTCGGCGGCCGTTGATCGGCGCTGCAGCGCTTTTCCTGGTGCTGGCGGCGGGCCTCGCGGTGGTTCTCTGGCCGCGGGCGGTCGCGCTTCTGCAGGACCAAAGCTCGACGATCTCCGCAGAGGGCAAGCCCTCCATTGCTGTGTTACCCTTTGCAAATCTCGGCCAGAAGGCGGACCAGGACTATTTCGCCGAAGGGCTCACAGACGATCTCATCACCGATCTCTCGAAGATCTCCGGGCTCCTCGTCATTGCCCGCAACTCCTCGTTCTCCTTTGGGGATCGATCCCTCGACATCAACGAGATCGCGAAGCAGTTGAATGTCCATTACGTGGTCGAGGGCAGCGTTCGCCGGGACGGAAATTCGGTCCGCATCAACGTTCAGCTCATCGACGCCAAAACCGGAAGCAACATCTGGGCCGAGCGCTTCGACCGCGACTACTCCAAGATTTTCGTGCTGCAGGACGAAGTGATCGGGCGCATCGTCGAGGCTCTGTCGGTGCGCCTGACGGAAGGCGAGAAGGCGCAGATTGCTCGCCTGCCGACGCGAAATCTGGAGGCGTACGACTTCTACACCCGCGCCGAGCAGAAAGCGTACGTGGTCGACTTCACGTCTCTCGGTGAGGCTCTGTCCCTGTATCAAAAGGCCATCAAGCTCGATCCGGCGTTCGCGGACGCCTATTCGGGATATGCCCGAGCCACCGTGGACGTGCTCGGCTTCGATTTCCAGCGCCTGATGCTGAGTGCCGTCGCACGGCAGCGCGCCTATCAAGCGGCAGGGCGAGCGCTGGAGCTCAATCCCCAGTCCTCGCGAGCCTATGCCGTGCTGGGCATCCTGCAGATGCTTGACGGCGAGATCGACGAGGCGCTCGCGTCCGTCCGCAAAGCCGTCGCGCTCGACCCGAACGGCGCGGAGGCAGAGCTCAACCTGGCGATCGTGCTGACGTATGCCGGGCAGAACCCGGAGGCACTGGCGGCTATGGAACGGGTGCTGCAGCTCGATCCCAAGCCACGGGCGCAGATCTACGACTATTACGGCTTCGTGCTCTATATGAACCATCAATACGAAAAGGCCCTGCAGGCGCTGAGCCAGGTCCAGCCGGAAGAGCGCAGCGACCTCGGCCTGGAGGCGCTCGCCATGGCAAATGCGCGCCTGGGCCGAATGGCCGAGGCGCGCGATGCGGTTGCAGCAATCCTGAAGAAGATTCCCGCGCAGAGTCTCGCCGGCTTTCGCGTCGTATACGCCCACCACCGGCGGCAGCAGGATCTCGATCATCGGCTGGATGCTCTTCGCTTAGCCGGGTTTCCGGAGCGCGCCTTCGATTTTCGTGCGCAGGAGGAGGACCGCCTGGACGCCGAGGCCGTGCGAGCCTTGACGGGCGATCGAACCTGGACCGGACGTCAAAACAATGGCGCACCGTTCGTCATGGAGCTGAGCGCAAACGGAGATTTCGCCCTGAGCTCGCAGGGCAGCATCATCACCGGTACGTCCACGCTGGAGGGCGACCTCTTCTGCACGCAATCCGTAGCGACGTTGCTCGGCCGCAAGTTCTGCGGCCCGCTCTATCGCAATCCCCAGGGGAACCGCGAAACGCAGGACGAGTATGTCTGGCCGGACTCCGTCACGGTATGGTATTTCTCGGTGTCTCAGTGATACGTTCGGTTCGACTCGAGCGACCGCGACATCGCGCCTGAGCCGAGTCAGTTGCCGGCCGCTCTCGCCTCGAATTCCTTCGCTTCGACCGCAGGCCATTCGGCGTCGGCCTTCGCAAGGACAGCGGCGGGGTCGGCATCGAAGTCTTCCTCCAGGCCCTCCTTCCCAGAGAAAAGGAAGAGCTTGCCGTTCACAATGCGCCAGGCTTCCGGGTCAATGTTCGCGGATGCCCCCTTGAATGCCGCATTCAGCGTGCAGAAGCCGCCAAACTGAGGGGCATAGCGCACCGGCTCGGAAGCGAAGGCATCGCGATGTTCGACGCTGGCGAAATACCACGTCGCCCCGAGCCACTTCTTCGAGATCTCGGGCGAACCCATGGTCGCACGACCGTCGGTGAAATACGCCACCGGATCGTAGCCCAGTATGGCGACGTTGCCGAAGTATCCAGTGTTCACTCCATCGACGGCGTAGGATGCGCCAGTGCCAAGGAGCAGGAGGGACGCGGCTGCCACTCCTGCGCAAAGCAAACTGTCAAACGCTCTGGAACGGTTTTGTGTCATGTTTCTCTCCAGTAACTTCGTGAGGTCAGTTTCCCGCGGCCATGCAATCCTTGAGCGCCGCCCCCAATTTTTCCTTGGGTTGGCATTTCGCCCCGCGCTGCTTGAGCAGAACCATCACCTGCGCACTCTGAAAGAACGTCGCCCGGCTGAGAGGTGTAAACCCGTACTCCTGGATTGCCTCGACCTGTGCACCACGCGCGATCAACAGGTCGGCGACGGCCACCTGGTTCTCTTCGGCCGCTACGTGCAGCGGGGTGATCTTGTGCGTGCTCAACGAATCAACCGCGGCCCCGTGGTCGAGCAGCAGTTCCGCTATCTTCAGGCTTCCTGAATACGCCGCCGCATGAAGCGCGGAGAAGCCGCGGTCGTTGCGGGCGTCGACGTCGGCCTTGGCCTCGATCAGCACCGTCGCTACCTCCACCTTGCCGGCAAGCGCGGCGTCGATCAGTGCAGTCTCGCGGCTTTCGTCGCGACTGTTCACATCCTCGCCTTGTGCAAGGAGCTCGCCGACTTTGGCGGCATCGCCCTCGCGCGCAGCGTCGTGAAGCGGCCCGGCAGTCACCGCACCGGCGGCTAACCAGGAAATGAAAGTAACGACGAGAGCCCGACTGAAAATCCGAAGCCAGCCGGTTCGGAAACGCCTGACCCGCATCGGGAAGGCCCTCGGCAGCAACAATCGCCTCGAGATCGTCATCGTCTAACCCTCCGGGCGCCGTTCGCCCGCGGATGGACGTGTATGAGACTACTCTAATACATTCGGCGCAGCGGAGCCATAGGGTGCGCGCGTCGAACTCGCGCGGACGGCGTGCCCAACAAGGCGACGCGAGAGCGTCAGCCGGTCCCTCTCGACGTGATCATCAATCGCATTCGCTGTCACGAGCGCAGTTCCTACCTGGCGCTCAAGGCGAACAATGACGTCGAGGCCGAGCGGCACCTCAAAGAGGCGGACCGCAGCCAGGGCCGCGGTGCCATACGTGATCCGAAGCTGTCCGCGATCGAGATGAACGGCGAGCTTGGGCGCGGGCGTGGTCAACGTCGTCGGGGTAGGCAGTAACGAGGATCGTCGGAATCGCGTAACCCGCCTCGATGAGGTGAAATGTCCGCCTTCCACTCCAATGCGGACCTCCAACGCGGTTCCGTGGAACGGCAGCATCGGGTCACATCCAGACCACCCTTTGAAGTGCAGCGCACGTCCGCTTCCGCACTTCGACTGCCGAAAGCTGTCTGTCCGCTGCCGGCCCCGTTCCGGTCGTTCCAAGATGCACTTCCGAATGGCTTACTTCTGTCGCAACGTGCTCGTTCTGGCCGTTGAGCCGAACGGCAACTTTCCATCCATTTCGGCCGTTGGCGGCGACCAGCTGATAGAGTTTGACCCTAGAACGCCAGCGTGCGAGATCGCAGCCGCCGGGACGGCCGGCCGCCGGCGCTGAATGTGGGGCCCAACCACCCCGCGCGTTCTGGTTCGAATGGCCTACTGACCACATTGTCAGCAGACGCGTCCGACCATCTCCATGACCTGCCACGGTGGTGCTATGGTACTCCGGCATCATCGGCAGCGAGGAGGACATAATCCATGAACGCGATCACCCGCCGTTCCCTTCTCGCGCTGACCGGCGCTGCGGCTGTCATCGACCCGGCGTCTGCTGACGTAAGGGTCTCGCCGGAGCTGCAGGCACTGATCGCGGCGCATGAGGCGGCCTATGCCGCTTTCCACCGCGTTGTTAATCGAGCAGCGAGCAGCAGGGATGACCGCGCGAGAGCTGACCGGCGGGCGCCGAAACTATGCCGAGATTGATGGCGGATCTGAGCTGATTGCGCTCGCAAAGAAGCTGCACCGTTATCCGGTCAATGGCCGGCAGCGGACTCTGGCTGATGTAGCGAAGGCGTTGGCGGACGCGGAGTATCTGTCGAGTGCTGGAACGCAGTACACACCGACTGCAGTATCGAGAATGCTGGCATCCACGGGAAGTAAGCGTGCCAAGCCACTCAAGGGCGAGGCAAAATCGCCCCTTGAACCAGTTGCTGCCGAGATCAAGGACGATGTGACCGTGACTGCGGATCCCGTTATGCGGACACCGCTTGGTTCGCGCTGGTAGCCATGCGACAATTTCTTGATTTTTGGGGGGCGGAAATGGCTCTGCAGCTTTGGATAAACGATTGCGGCCACTATTTCGTCGACACCACGCTTGGCGGCATCCAGGTTGGCTAAACTTGGTGCACGCCCTATGGCGACTGGGCGGTTGAGGTTAACGACGAGGAGCTTTCCGCTCCCGACCTCGAGGCAGCAAAGCGGCTGTTTGTCGACCTATATGATCGATCCAAGATAATGGTGAGCCCATTCGCTATCTCGGCGGAAGGAGACGGCTTGGAAGCGGATTTCAAAATTATCGACCTGCGCCGATGAGAACGCACAGGCAATCTGACATCGTAGGCGCCCCCCGGGCCCCGCCCCGCCGGGTTTGTCGGTGGCGGGGGCAGGGGTGGCCTGTGGGGCCCTTATCAGGTGCGCCCGGCCCTCGTTCAGGTTCAGGACCCTCCGCCTCTCTCGCCCCCAAAACCCAAATCGCTCCGAAAGACGGAGTTCAACCCCAACGGCGCTGCGAATCGCAGCAATGCGCGGCTGATCCGGTCATTCAAATGATCGCGTCCCATCCCCAACAGCGGACATCGTTGGTGACGGAGGCAGCAGCGGCGTGCGCCTTTCTCGGACAATCGCGAAGGCCGCTGCGAGATCGAAGGGCGTGGACCGCATAGAGGTTGGCGCGCGACCTTATTTGCTGCACGCTGGGCCGAACCATTAGCGACGATGCGCAACCTCGTTGACGTGGATCAATGCGGCTGCCGATGCAAATGTGCATCATTACTAAACCAGATTGGACAGGATCGACGAGCAGGCCGGGGAGACGGAACTTGGGTAAGAAAAAAATCTATCGAGCTCTTTTGGACGGCGCGACAGATGGGCTGACAGGTTCGCAACTGTCCGACCACGTCTTACAGCTGTTCCCGAACGCAACCAGCAAGAAGATTGTGGGTGCTGCTGCTTTGGCACTCAGCGACATCCATTTGAAGGACAGAAACGTCTTGAGAGTTATATGCGCGCTCGCAATTCAGCACCGAACACGTCCCTTGATCAAAAACAATGGAGGCAAACCTCCAGCGGCGATTAGCAGAAGAAGAGCAACGCCAGCGCCCGGGCATTCCTCGCCCACCAAAGACTAGCGCTCTGCGATCAGCTTCAAAGGCGGCCGCCCCGCATAAATGCGCGCTTCGATAGTACAGGAGTTGTCATGTACGAGTTTTCCGCCAAGCCGAGATGCGTTCCGCCCCAGAGAAGTTAAAGGTCAACCATGGCCAACCTGCCCACCCCTGCGAATTCTTGGCCTATGCGGCGGAAGCCGATTATTGCGCCCCGTTGTCCGTTAGACCTGATGCGCCAGGGATCCAAACAAGCAGCAACGCAGGATGTAGAAGCCGTGTCACACCTGCTGGGTTTCGAGGCGAATTTGATCTGTTGCTCGGGGCTCGGCGGGACCGCAGGGGTCGAGGTGCTCGGCCCATTGCCGGAGGGCTTGCCGTCTTTCACACTGCCGAGGATCCAGGCGAGCGACCTCGTTCCCGTCGTCACCCCTGGATTCGCCGTCGCACTCGTGTCCTTTGCCGACACCAGTGTCCTGTCGCGCTCCTACGCTGCACGGCTGCGGCAAAGCGTAGACCCCAACCAGGAAATGATCGGGCTCGGGGCAGCCAATCTCGCTGCGGGGTTCTTCCAGGGCTTCCCGATCAGCAGCAGTTCCTCGCGTACGCCCGTGGCAGAGTCCGCAGGTGCCAGGACACAGCTAACCGGCGTCATCGGAGCGGGAGGCGTGGCGCTGCTCCTGGTCCTTGCACCGGATCTTCTGCGAAACCTGCCCAGCAGCGGGCTGGCGGCAGTGGTGATCGCAGCCGCTATCGGCTTTTCGAGGTGGCCGACCTCAGGCGTAGCTACCGCATCCAGCGCTGGGAGTTCTGGCTGTCCATGCTGTGCTTCGTGGGGGTCGCCGTCTTTGGCGCCATCCCGGGCATCGGGATCGCGATGTCGTCGCGGTGATCGAGTTTCTCTGGGACGGGTGGCGTCCCTATTTCGCGGTCCTCGGTCGCGTTGACGTCCTGCGTGGCTACCATGACCTGAGGCGCTAACCTTGGTGGCCAAGCCGCCTCATCCTGTCAGAATTGTTCTGGAAGATGATCTTTACGGGGTTCGTTTCCGGACAGACTCCTGCCGACCAGCGAGCGTCCGTGATGACAGCGGCCTTCACTCGCTCATCGATCCGGTTGTTGATCCACCAATAGGCTCCGCCAGCGCAACCGACCGCAACTATCACACCGAGGAGCATGAAAACCTGACGAGGAAACGTGAAGAGCAGGAACAGTCCAATTCCTATTCCGATCACCCAAAACATTGTTAGTCCCCCCACCGCCCGGACCTGCCGATAGTCGCAGGAAATCCTTGGGAGCGCGAGCCCAGAACAGCCAGTGAACGAGTTGCTACGCTTTTTGCAACGCAACGCTACGGTATCGGACAGGACGACGCGGCACGAACGGCGCTGCTGGGTCTTCAAATGCTTGATAGACAAAGCATTGCGGGTACGCGGCGGGATGGGCAGGGATGGCTGGTAGCGAATTTCAAGACCGGTGCCTTAAACCGCTCGGCCATCCTCCATCGTGATTTTTCAACCACCTGGATGCTCGTCCTGATCTCAACGCGTACCCTGTGGGCACGCCTCGGAGATCGTTCGCGCTTCATTGCTCTAGTGCGCCCAACGAAGTCCTGTCAACCGGCTGTTGCCGGTTCCTGCCAAGCGCAGGGCACGGGTGCTTGGCGGCGGGCTTGAGCAGGACGAGCAGCGCTGCGCCGAAGCTCGAAACGCCGTGATTTCTCACAGCGATCGCCGGGACGGCTTGTGCCACAATCTCGCCCGGTTCCGACCATAATCGGTTAATACGGTGATAAACAATTCCTGTGCACAAGGGATTGGGAATCAAGGTGGCGCTGGCATTGTCGGGTAGGTTTTGGCCCGGCCGACGGTCAAGTCGCGGCGCCTTTGTTGAGAGGGGACAATCGAAAAATGCCAAGCACGACGCGCCCGCGTCTTCGTCGCGCTTCCGCTTTCGCGTTGTGTGCCTTGTCGGCTGCCTTGCTGGCGGCTTGCGCGGCGCCGCCACAGCCGAAGACAATGGTCAACAAGAAGCCTCGCTCCAAGGAATATTTTTCGGAATCCGAATATGGCGTAAAAGCCAGCCCGCGCGTTACCTTCAAGATGTCGGGCCTGCAGCGTGGCGGCGGACGCGATCAGCTCGGCAAGCCCTATCAAGTGCGCGGCAAGTGGTATTATCCGAAGGAAGACAAGCGCTACGCCAAGAAGGGTCTTGCCTCCTGGTATGGCGAAGCCTTCCACGGCAGGCTGACCGCCAACGGCGAAGTCTACGACATGACACATCTGACCGGCGCGCATCCGACAATGCCGCTGCCGAGCTATGCGCGCGTCACCAATCTGAAGACCGGCAGCTCGGTCGTCGTGCGCGTCAACGATCGCGGTCCTTACCATGACGGGCGCATCATCGATGTGTCGAAGCGGGCCGCCGAAATGCTCGACTACGCCAATATCGGCACGGCCAAGGTGAAGGTCGAATATGTCGGACGGGCGCCGCTTCACGGCAATGACGAACAGTATCTGATGGCCTCCTATAATCCAGGCAACAGAGTGCCGGATCCGTCGGACGGCCTGCCCACCGGCGTCATGATCGCCATGAACGGACCATCGCCGAGCACGGCGTTGGCCGCCGCCGCTGCCTTTCCCGGCCAGTTGACGAATTCCGCATCGGCACAGCCTGTCGTGGCAGCGCAGACGTCGGCCGCTGACAGTGTGACGCTGCCCGATTTCGGGCCGATCGTACCGGAACGGCCGCAGATCAATCTGCCGCCGCAATCGCCGTTCAGGGTAGCGACGCTGTCTTACGCCAACGAACGCGTGCAGCGCGCCTCCACTGTCTTTGCCGCGATGGATGGCGCCGGGCCCGCCGAAATCCTGCAATCGTGGAAGCGGCAAGTTCCTACGGCCGCTTTGCCCACGGACTATATCGCGGCGGGCTCGTTCGAGGATGCCGCCGAGGCGCAGCAGGTGGCAACCCAACTTTCCGGCTTTGGCAAGACCGAAATCCAGCGCTCCGAGTTCGAGGGCAAGGACTGGTATTCGGTCAATCTCTACCCGGACGGCCATGGCAGCCTGGACGAGATGCTGCAGGCGGCATGGTCGCATGGCGCGCCGGACGCGCTCGTGGTTCGGAATTGACCGGCAAAATCTGAAGTTTTGGCCGGTTGTCCATCGCGCGGTTGCTCGGCCGGGACAAAGCCTGATAATGCATGTCGCGCAAAAGTGTGCAGCGGTTTTGCGACAACGACATGCATGAAACAACAACCTGAAGCGCGTCGCGTGAGGTCGTCGAACGCGACGCGCTTTAGAGCTTGCCCGGAACTACCGGCTGACAGGTCGAACTTCTCATGAACTTTCGCTTCGCCGCGCCTCTCGCCGGGCTTCTGGGTTTTGGCCTGCTGCTGCTTTCGCTGGCTCCGGCCGCGGCGCAGCTTTTCGAAACCAAGGCCGCGCAGGCCTTCATGATCGATGCCGAAACCGGAACGGTGCTGTTTTCCAAGGATGCCGACAGGCCGATTCAGCCGGCGTCGCTGGCCAAGCTGATGACGATGGAGGTGGTGTTCAACGCCATCAAATCGGGGCGCGTGACGCTCGACGACACATACGTGGTGAGTGAGAACGCATGGCGCACCGGCGGCGCGCCATCCGGCACGTCGACAATGTTTGCCCAACTCAAGTCGACGATCCGGCTTCAAGACCTGATCCAGGGCGTGACGGTCCAGGCAGCCAATGACGGCTGCATCATCATCGCAGAAGGGTTTGCCGGGTCGGAGGCGAATTTCGCGACTGAGATGACGGAGCGTGCAAGGCAGATTGGCCTCGAGAAATCGGCATTCGTCAATGCAACCGGTCTGCCGGCCGATGGTCAGCAGACGACGGTTCGAGAGCTTGCGCTCCTGGCCCTGCATATCTGGCGCGAGTACCCGGACCTTTATCGCTACTACGGCCAGAAGGACTTCACTTGGAACAAGATCACCCAGAGGAACCGCAACCCGCTGCTGGCGATGGATATCGGCGCCGACGGCCTGGCTATCGGCAGGAGCGAGGCATCCGGCTTCGGCATCGTCGGCTCGGTCAGCCAAGGTGGCAGGCGGGTCATTGCGGCGATGAGCGGCCTGGCAAGCGACCGCGAGCGCGCCGAAGAAGCGCGAAAGCTGCTCGACTGGGGCCTTCGTTCCTTTGAGAAAACCGAGATTTTCGCCAAGGACGAGGTGGTCGGCGAGGCCCAGGTTTTCGGCGGCGCGAAATCCGGCGTGGCGCTGAAGGCAAAAGCGCCCGTGGTCATCTTCCTGCCGATCGCCAACCGCGACAAGCTGACCGCCAGGATCGTCTATGAGGGACCGGTTGCAGCCCCCGTGGAGGAGGGGCAACCGGTGGGTGCACTGCGGGTCTGGATCGGTGACACGCTGAGCCAGGAAACGCCGCTTTTCGCCGCCGAAACGGTTGGCGTCGGCTCGCTGCCGCAACGCGCGCTCGATGCCGCCAAGGAACTGGCGGTCGGCTGGCTGCGTTAGCAGCCGCGGCGTGGACCTTTTCTCAAGTCAGGACTATTACGGTCCCGCAGCATGGACAAAGGCTTTGGTGAGCGGATTCTTCATCACCTTCGAAGGCGGAGAAGGGGCAGGCAAGTCGACGCAGATCGAGCGCCTGGCCGGCAAGATGCGCGCCAAGCAATACGATGTTGTTGTCACGCGCGAGCCGGGCGGTTCGCCAGGCGCAGAGGCGGTCCGGCATGTCCTTCTCTCCGGCGCTGCCGAGCCATTCGGCCCCAGGATGGAGGCGCTGCTGTTCGCCGCTGCGCGTTCCGACCATGTCGAGCAGGTCATCCGGCCGGCGGTCGAGCGCGGCTCGGTCGTGCTTTGTGATCGCTTCATGGACTCCTCGCGCGTCTACCAGGGCGTCACCGGCGGCCTCGATCCAGCCTTCATGGACGCGCTGGAAAAGGTCGCCATAAACGGCATGGTGCCTGACATGACGCTGATCTTTGATCTCGACCCGGCCGAAGGACTGCGGCGCGCCACCGCACGGCGGGGCACCGATGCCGGCGCCGACCGCTTCGAAAAGGAAACGCTTGATATCCATCAGCGCCGCCGCGAAGCGTTTCTGGCGATCGCCGCGGCAGAACCCGAGCGCTGCATCGTCGTCGACGCGTCCGCCGACCCCGACACGGTGGAGAATGTCGTCGCCGGAGCCGTGTTCGCGGCGCTGGAGACGATGACGCCGAGACACAGGAAGCAGGCGCCGGGATGATTTTCGAACGGATCGCACCAGAACAGCACGACACGCTTGATGGCGTACCGGAGCCATCCGAGACGCCGCGCCTGGTCGGACATGACCAGGCAGCGAACATGCTGGCATCAGCCTATCGCTCCGGGAAGCTGCCGCATGCGCTGATCTTTGTCGGGCCGGTCGGCATCGGCAAGGCGACGCTCGCCTTTCATCTGGCGCATCATCTGTTGAAGCATCCGGCGTTCGAACAGGCGCCGGAGGTCCTTGCCGTTCCCGATCCGGCGTCATCGCTGTTTCGCCAGATCGCCACCGGCGCGCATCCCTCGGTGCTGCATCTGACCCGCCCGCCGAACGACAAGACCAAGAGTTTCAAGACGGTCGTCACCGTCGACGAGATCCGCAAGGTTAGCCGTTTCCTGTCGCTGACCTCGCATGACGGCAGCTACCGGGTGGTGATCGTCGACCCGGCCGACGACATGAATACCAATGCGGCCAACGCCTTGCTGAAGAATCTTGAAGAACCGCCGGCACGCACCTTGTTCATCCTCACCGTCCATGCGCCGGGCAGCCTGCTGCCGACCATCCGCTCACGCTGCCAGATGGTGCGGCTGACGCCGCTCGATGCCGAGAGCCTGATGACGGTTTTGGAAAGCGTCGAACCACCGCCTCCGGACGATCCCGCGGCGCGCGCGGCACTGGCCAAGCGGGCAGGGGGCAGCGCCCGCACCGCAATCCTGTTGACGCAGTATGGCGGGCTGGAAATCGCCGAGACGCTCGACGCCCTGGCGACAGCGGCAAAGAGCGATGTTGCCGGCGCCTATCGCCTCGCCGAGGCGGTCGCCGGGCGCGACCGGGCGATCCAGTTCGATATTTTCAATCGCCGTGCGCTCGACCTGCTCTCGACCGGCGCAAGCCAGGCCGCGCTGGCGGGCGATCTGGCGCGGGCCAAAACGCTGTCAGACACTTGGCACGAGGCTTTGAACGCTATATCTGAAACCGACACCTACAATCTCGACAAGAAGCAGCATGCCTTGACCATGATCGACCGCCTGAATTCTGCAATGCGAATGTGACGGCCCATCGGGATGGCAATCGCCGTTTCGATGCGATATCCACCGACATCTTTCATTCAGACATTCATGACGGTTCATTCATGTCACGCGAAAAATACTACCTCACGACGCCGATTTTCTATCCGAACGGCAAGCCACATATCGGTCATGCCTACAATGTCATCGCCAGCGACACGCTGGCCCGTTTTCAGCGGCTCGACGGTAAGGACGTCTTCTTCGTCTCGGGAACCGACGAGCACGGTTTGAAGATGCAGCAGACGGCGGACGCCGAAGGCCTGACGCCGAAAGCGCTTGCCGATCGCAATTCGGCGATCTTCCGCTCGATGCTTGAAGCGACCGGCTGTTCGAACGATATTTTCATCCGCACCACCGAGGAGCGCCACTACAAGGCCTGCCAGGCGATCTGGACACGCATGGCGGAAAATGGCGACATTTATCTCGACCGCTATAGCGGTTGGTATTCGGTGCGGCAGGAAGCCTATTTCGACGAGGCCGAAACCAAGGTCGGCGACGACGGCGTCCGTCGCGAACCGCTCGGCTCGCCCGTCGAATGGACCGAGGAAGAGAGCTATTTCTTCCGCCTTTCCGCCTATCAGGATAGGTTGCTCGCGCTCTATGAGAACAGCCCCGAATTTGTCGGACCGGCGGAGCGGCGCAATGAAATCGTCAGCTTCGTCAAATCCGGGCTGAAGGACCTGTCGATCTCGCGCACCACGTTCAAATGGGGCGTGCCGGTGCCGGGCGACGACAAGCATGTGATGTATGTCTGGGTCGATGCACTGACCAACTACATCACGGCTGCCGGTTATCCGGATGCGGCCGATGACAGATGGTCCTTCTGGCCGGCGAACGTCCACGTCATCGGCAAGGACATCGTCCGCTTCCATGCCGTCTACTGGCCGGCCTTCCTGCTGTCGGCAGGGATCGAACTGCCGAAGCGCGTATTCGCGCATGGCTTTCTGTTCAACCGCGGCGAGAAGATGTCGAAGTCGGTCGGCAATGTCGTCGACCCGTTTGCGATGATCGAGCATTACGGCCTCGATCAGGTACGCTATTTCTTCATGCGCGAGGTGCCGTTCGGCCAGGACGGCAGCTACAGCCACGAGGCCATCGTCAACCGCACCAATGCCGACCTCGCCAACGGCCTTGGTAATCTGGCGCAGCGCTCGCTGTCGATGATCGCCAAGAATTGCGGCGGCGTGGTGCCGAAACGCAGCGATCTGGCGGAGGCCGACAGGGCGATCCTCGACCAGACGGTGGAGGCGGTTGCTGCTGCACGCAAGATGATGGCGGAGCAGGCCATCCATCTGGCGCTGGCGGCGATTTTTGGCGTCGTGGCGGAGGCCGATCGCTACTTCGCCTCGCAGGAACCCTGGGCGCTCAGAAAGACCGATCCGGCGCGCATGGAAACGGTGCTGTGGACGACCGCGGAAGTCGTCCGACGCGTGGCGCTGCTGTGCCAGCCCTTCATTCCGGGGTCGGCCGCCAAGCTGCTCGACCTGCTGGCTGTGCCACAGGACCGTCGCGATTTCGCGCATGTCCACGCGGACTATGCGCTGGTATCGGGGGTTGCCTTGCCCGCGCCGGAGGGCGTGTTTCCGCGTTACGTCGAGCAGCCGGACGCGAACATCTGATGTTGGTCGACAGTCACTGCCATCTCGACTTTCCGGATTTCGCTGAGGAGCGGACGGCCATCGTCGCCCGCGCCTTGGCCGCTGGAATCGGTCGCATGGTGACGATCTCGACGCGTGTGAAAAAATTTCAGCAAGTACTTGAGATCGCAGAATCTTTCGACGAAGTCTATTGCTCGGTCGGCACCCATCCGCACAACGCCGCCGAGGAACTGGACGTGACTGTCGAGGCGCTTGCCCGGCTGTCCGCGCATCGCAAAGTGGTGGCGATCGGCGAGGCCGGGCTCGACTATTTCTACGATCATGCGCCGCGCGACGCGCAGGCTCAGGGCTTTCGCACGCACATCGCGGCAGCGCGGGAGACGGGCCTGCCTCTGGTCATCCATGCGCGTGATGCCGACAGCGACATGGCTGATATCCTCGAGGACGAAACAGGGAAGGGCGCCTTCCCCTTCGTCCTGCACTGCTTTTCGTCCGGGCGCAGGCTGGCCGAGATCGGCGTGGCGCTCGGCGGCTATGTTTCCTTTTCCGGCATCGTGACTTTCAAGAATTCGGCCGAGCTGCGCGCCATCGCCGCCGATGTGCCACACGACCGCCTGCTGGTCGAAACCGACGCGCCGTACCTGGCGCCGATCCCGTTTCGCGGCAAGCGCAACGAGCCTGCCTATGTCGCGCATACGGCCAAGGTGCTGGCCGAAACGATCGGCGTCAGCGAGGCCGACATTGCTGCCATTACCACCGACAATTTCTTCCGGCTGTTCAGCAAGATGCCGCGCCCGACCGCGCTGAGCGCCTGACGCATGAGCGACCGGCTGCGCCTCACCATTCTCGGCTGCGGCTCGTCGCCGGGCACGCCGCGCATCACCGGCGACTGGGGCAATTGCGATCCGGCCAATCCGAGGAACCGGCGCATGCGCACCGCAGCGCTCATCGAGCGGATCGCGGCAAACGGCGACAGGACCACAGTCGTCATCGACACCGGGCCGGATTTCCGCGCGCAGATGCTGCTGGCTTCAGTCAGGCGCATAGATGCGGTCGTCTATACGCATCCGCATGCCGACCACATCCACGGCATCGACGATTTGCGCGGCTTCGTGCTCGAGCAGCGTCATCGGATCGATATCCACGCCGACCAGCCGACCATGCTGCGGTTACGGGAAGCATTCGGCTATTGTTTCGAAACACCGTTAGGCAGTTCCTATCCGCCCATTGTCGAGCCCCATATCATCGACCATGCCAGGCCGGTGGTGATCGAAGGCGAGGGGGGTGCCCTGACCCTCGAGCCGCTGCCGCAGATCCATGGCGACATCATATCGCTTGGGTTTCGCATCGGCGGCCTCGCCTATTGCCCCGATGTCAGTGATTTCCCCGACGCCACCGCCGAACGGCTGCGCGATCTCGACGTGCTGGTCATCGATGCGCTGCAATACAGGCCGCATCCGAGCCATCTGTCGCTCGGCCAGGCACTCGGCTGGATCGAAAAACTGGCGCCGAAAAAGGCCGTACTGACGCATATGCATGTGCCGCTCGACTACGCTGCGGTGATGGCCGAGACGCCGGCCGACGTCGACCCGGCCTATGACGGCATGACGATCGAAATCCCTTATGAATCTGCATGATAGGTTCGGTTCTTCATGGCTGGAAGCATTGATCGTGTGACCAGGGCAGCGGCCGATGCCGGCCTCGACATCGAAATCAGGCGCATGGGCGCCTCGACACGCACCGCCGAGGAAGCCGCCGCGCAATGCGGCTGCACAGTCGCCCAGATCGTCAAATCCCTGGTGTTCCAGGGAGAAACCAGCGGAAAGCTGTTTCTCTTCCTGGTTTCCGGCTCCAACCAGCTCGATCTAGCCAAGGCTGCAGCACTGGCCGGCGAGTTGCTGAAGCGCGCCGACCCGCGGCAGATCCGCGACGAGACTGGATTTGCAATCGGCGGCGTGGCGCCGATCGGCCATCTGATTGCAATCCCGGCGTTCGCCGACGAAACGCTGCTCGGTTTCGATCGTGTTTGGGCAGCGGCCGGCGCGCACGACGCGGTGTTCGCCGCCGAGCCACAGGCAATGATCAGGGCAGCGCAGGCTGTCGTGGCGAAGCTGGCAGTCTGAATCGGACGCGCCTGATACGCAGCCTCGGGGGCTGAAGCGAGCGCCGCCCGGCGCACTCTATTCGGCGGCGATGGCGGTGGGCGGCTGCATGATTTCGGGCGCCGCCGGCGCGAACAACATCTTTACGACGTTGCGGAAGGCGAGGATCTGGCGTTCGAGGACACGCGGGTCGCCGAGCCCCCGCGACATGATGATGCCGCCATCGATCACACAGGAGAACATGATGGCGACGTCGTCGAGGTCCATGCCCTTGCGGGCAGGATAAACGGCCGCGATCTCGTTCAGCGCATCGCGAAACCGCCCGTTCCAGGAGCGGACGGCGGCGGCGGCGATGTCGCGAACGGTGCGGTCAAAGAGGCGCTCCTGATATGTGAACGTCGCGATCAGGCAGCCGGGGTGGCCGTTCGGCAAGTCACCCATCAGCTCGGCAAGCAGCTTGAGCGTGATCAGGAACGACTGCAACGGATCATCGGACAATTGCCTGCCGCGGTGAAACACATCATCGAAGATGCGATCGTTCTCCTCGACGTAGCGCAGCATCAAGGCGCGGGCGAGTTCGTTCTTGTCCTTGAAATGATAGAAGAAGCCGCTCTTGGTGATGCCGGCTTCGGCGATCACCTCCTCGATGGACGTCGCGCCGAACCCCTTGGCGAGCACCGAGGCCTCGGCGATCTCCAGAATGCGTTCGCGCGTTTCCGCACCTTTGCGCATGACCGAATGCCCTCAAATCTACTGTACCGGCGGTATGGTTTTCACACCCGCCACCATCGGCACCGATAGCAATATGACCGGCCCAGCGCGGCTGTCCGTCTGTAATTGCTGCGGTTTCCGCTTCGTTGGAGTACCGGACCACAAGCCTTCTACCGCACCGGCGGCACGTACTGCTAAAACCTGCCTATTGCGAACCGGCCGCCATCAGGGCGGCACGGTGTCATCTTACCACTGGAGACAAACATGGCCAAGTACCGCCAGAATCTGCCGCAACTCGCCAACAGAACATTCCTGAGCGATGGCGGCATGGAAACGACCCTCATCTTTCACGAAGGCCTCGACCTTCCGCACTTTGCTTCATTCACGCTGATGGCAACGCCTGAAGGCCGGCAGAAGCTGAGGGAATATTTCGTCCGTTATCTGACCATTGCGCGCAGAAGCGGGACCGGCTTCATCCTCGACACGCCGACGTGGCGAGCCAACCCCGATTGGGGAACCTTGCTCGGCTACGGGCCGGAAGCGTTGCGGGCCGTCAACGAGGCCTCGATCGAGCTTCTTCTCGACCTACGCAATGAGTTCGAGACCGCCGAAACGCAGTGCGTCATCAGCGGCGCGATCGGGCCGCGCGGCGACGGCTACAAAGCCGGCAAGATGGACGCCAGCGAGGCGGAAGCCTATCACGCGGCGCAGATCGAGAGTTTCGCGCGGACCGAGGCCGACATGGTTGCGGCCTATACGCTCACCAATTTCCACGAGGCAATCGGCGTGGCGCGGGCTGCCAAGGCGCATGCCATGCCGTGCATGATCTCGTTCACCGTGGAGACGGACGGCAAGCTGGTGACCGGCATGGCGCTCGGCGAGGCGATCGACAGGGTCGACGACGCGACAGACGGTGCGCCGGCCTACTATATGATCAACTGCGCCCATCCGACGCATTTCATGCAGGCGCTGAACAAGGGCGAGCGCTGGCTCGATCGCGTCTATGGCGTGAAGGCGAACGCTTCAACCAAAAGCCATGCCGAACTGGATGAATCGGAAACGCTCGACGCGGGCGACCCGGACGATCTCGGGCGGCGCTACAGCAGGCTGACAGCTTCGTTTCCGACGATGCGCATCCTGGGCGGTTGCTGCGGCACCGACCACCGGCACGTCGCGGCGATCTGCGAGGCCTGCGTGCCACAGGCGGCGTAGGAACTTGTGTGCGTCGCAGGAGGCGCAACGCCATCAACCGCAGTTCCGCTGGTTCCAAAGGAAATAAGGAACTGCGGTTGGGCCGAAAAGCAACGCAATCACAACGCACATCAGTTCCATAATCTATCTTATGCGACTTTCTGATGGGTGGAATTCTCAGCGTGAACCGACGGAAAGCCTCTCTGATTTTTGCGTCGATCGGCTTAGCGTAGGATTTCGTCCCCTACAGCACCGAAATCCTCAAGACCATCAAAATGACCGCCTCGCATCCCTTTCTCGGCTTCCCCGATCGTCTCGCCAATGGCCACACGCCCGTGCGGTGATCTTCGGAGCCGGTCACGGCAGCACCTATCCCGGCACGGCAAGCGGTCTGCTGCATCGACGCCGGCGACATCCCGACCACCATGCATGCGGCGACTGAGGCCGAGCACAAGGCCCCCAGCCGAACAGGCCGGTGCCTTCCGCTCTGTCGGCAAAAACCGAAACTTCCGCCGAAGCGATCTTCGGGGTTACCGCAGCGGCCTTGCATCCGCGTTGATTGGTTGGGTCCCTCGCCCCGCAAGCGCCTTATGTATATGCATGAGGGCGCTCGACAGCACTGGCCGTGGGCATGCGATGTTGAGGCGAACATGGCAGCCACCGTTCGACACGAACATCTCACCGCCTTCCAGTACGACGCCTGCTTTTTCCAGGAAGAAGCGCGTCAGGTTGATCGGCCGTGGGAAATAGGCCGACAAGTCGACCCAGGCGAGATAGGTCGCATCGGGGATCTTGAAGCGGGCTTGTTGCAGATGTTGGCCAAGGAAGGCCGCAACCATCCGAAAGTTTTCGTCGAGATAGGTGCGTAGCGCGTCCAGCCACGCACCTCCCTCGGTGTAAACCGCGACCGCCGCGGCAAGGCTGATCGGATTGACGAACGGATAGTGCCGCTCGCGCCACTGCGCGCGAAGCGACGGATCCGGGATGATGATGGTCGCGAGCATCAGTCCAGCGAGGTTGAACGTCTTGCTGACCGCCATACAGGTGACGATGTCCTTGCTGTCCGGAAACAGCTTCGCCAGCGGGAGGTGCCGTTTGCCCCGACGCAACAAATCGGCGTGAATTTCGTCCGACACCACACGAACGCCATTGGCGAAGCAGAATTCGCCCACACGGCGCAGTTCGTGCTCCGTCCAGGCACGGCCGGTTGGATTGTGTGGGTGGCACAGGAAGAACAGCGTGACAGACGGGTCCTTCACCTTCGCCTCGAAATCGACGAAGTCGATTTCATAAAGCCCATCCTTCAAGACGAGCGCGGATGACACCAGTTCATGGCCGGTCTGAACGGCTGCGCGCTGGAAATAGCCATAGGCGGGCGTCAGGGTCAGAATTTTGTCCCCTGGCGCGCAAAGATACTCCGCAAGCGCATAGAGCGCCGGGATAACGCCCAGCGACACCTGCAAGGCCTCGCGTTCGAAGCGCCAGTCGTATCGCTCGACGCACCAGGCATGGAACGCGTCGTAGAGTTCGCCGCCCATGTTCATCGTGTACCCGAAGATCGGGTGCGCCAGCCGTTCCGTCATTGCATCGAGGGCAGCTTGCGGCGCGGCGAACTGCATGTCCGCAACCCACATCGAGATCAATTCAGATCGAGGGACTGGCAACTTCAAATCGGCGTCGCCGCCGAACAGATAGTTCTCGAAACCGTCCTCGGCCACGGCGTTGGTCGCGGTGCGTGGAATGATGCGGTCGAAGTCGAAGGTCATGGGTGCGCCAGTATCAACAGGACTGCGAGCGACGGCATTGCCGCCATCATGTTGGGAGGGCCGGCCGACATTGGACGGCCAATGACGACGCGATTGGCAAGGGTGGCGCCCGACAGGCCGCAGGAGGTGAATAGCTGCTCATGGTAGTTGCGGGCGCCCGGTGTCGACAGGAAGGTTGGGTTCGAGGGACCTAGGCCTCGACGATCTCCAGCTTCGAGACCATCCGGATCGCCTTTGAGAAGTTCGCCAGGTTGACCGATGTCCTGGTGACGACGGCGTGAAGTTCTTCCAGCCGGTCGCGCGGGGCGTCGGTCGTCAGGCGAACGACGTAGCTGACCTCGTCGTAGCCGGGATTGACGCTCTCATCGAGCCCGAGGAAACCGCGAAGGTCGAGTTCGCCATCGGTCTCGATCTCGAGGCTGTGTACGGTGATGCCCATCGCCGCGGCATTGACGACGTAACCGACGGTCAGGCAGGCATTAAGCGCCGCCATCAGCAGCTCCTGGGGATTGGGCGCCGAATTCTGGCCGAGCAGTTCGGTCGGCTCGTCCGCGGCGATCTCGAAGTTGCGCTGATGCTCCAAACCGCCCAGCGAATAGTGGCTGACGGTCGCGACGGAGCGGGTCTGGCCGGCCCACTTCGTCTTGACGTTGAACCGCGCGCTGCGCTTCGACGAGTCTTCGGCGACCCCCATTGCGAACTGCTGCAGGGCCGCAACATCGATGCCATTGGGGTCGATGCTATTGGGATTGTCAGTCATGTGAGATGTCCTTGTTTCTGGATGTGGAGTGATGGTGGAAGAAGATCGACCCCAGGCGCCTTGTTAGGTCGCGAGATGTGTGAAGGCCGGAACTGGTCGGACCGGCGGTGCGGGCGACTATCCGGTGCACCCGTCGGCGCTGCAGGCAGCGCCGTCTGCGATGTCCATCGCCGCAGGCATCTCGATCGCCGCGTCACCACGGACATACGAAGTCCGCCCAAACCTGCACGTTAACTGTTTTCAAGACCGTCTTTCCTTTATGGTCACCACAGACTTTGTCGTTGCCGCTCCAACCCGACTAGTTGGTTGGCTCTCAAGGGAAATGGATGCCGCCACGGTTCACCGAACGCCCGGGGCCCGACCGCCTGCCCGTTCTCAGGTGCCTTCGATGATGAGGCGGATGATGCCGTCGTCGATGACATCGCCGTCTTTGGTTGCCCAGTCGATGAAGCTGGAACCCTCCAGCAAACTTAACAGCATGAAGGCCTTCTGCCTGGCGCCGCACCCGAGCGGAATTTCGCCGCGGCCTATTCCCTGCTCGATGATCCCGCTCAGCCACTTGAGCTGAATATCGAAGAAGCGTTTGGTCATCTTTTGCAGCCCAGCCGGGAGCGCCGACATTTCCGCGGCCAGCGCACCACACAAGGGCAAAAACCCGCTCTCGGTGCTCTTCCGGAACATTGTAAAGAAGGCTTCGAGACGTGCGATGACGCCACCGTTCTCGGCCTCGATCCGATCGAAGTCACGCCGGACCCGATCAATATAGGCTTCGACGATGGCGGTCCCGAGATCCTCCTTGGCGGGGAAATGATGGTGGATGGTCGGCTTGCTGATGCCCACCGTTTTGGCCAGATCCGCATAACTGAAGGCCGCATACCCTTTGGTCCGTATCAGACCCTCCGCGGTCTTTATCAGTGCATCACGTGTTCCGATTGCCATGGTCTTTCCATCCGCCTCGCCTCTTGGCGCCCGCCGTTCCAATTGCTTCACCTTACCGGTCGGCGCGCAGCCAGCCGATCGCTCGATCAAAGCTGCTCATAGGCTTCGAGCGCGCGGGAGGAATAGACATAGGCCCCTCTCTCGCGTGGGGCCTCCACCTTATGGACGGCGCTCGTAACCGGCGGGGTCGCTTTTGCCAATCCGCCGACCCGCTTGACCAGCGCGCCCAGTCTTTCGTTCCAGGTGTTCAATCGGATTGTCCCGCCAGCATGAACTTTGACTCTCTAACCTACCTACTAGTCGGTTGATAGAAGAGCGATCGCCCTCTGTCAAGCCTAAATGAAATTGTTGCCACGAAAGCGACGCCCCCTGAGGTAATGCGTTTGCCGGGCTTGACGAGCTACTGGCGGAATTGGGCGTCGGTGAATTGGTGTTATGCGGCGTCAATACGCACGCCTGCATCCGCATGGCTGCGGTGGACGCCTATCAACGGGATTTCCGGGTGGTCCTGGCCGAAGAATGCGTCGGCTCTTACGACGCAGAGCACGCGCGCCTCCCTGCATTACATGAACGGCTAGATAGCCAAAATAGCGACTGCTTCTGAGATCCTTAAACCTCTCGCGCAATCTCGCGCAATCTAATGAACGTCTGAAAGGCACCGACTGCGGTCATCATCACGAGTACATCCGATAAAGCACAAGCGGGATCAGGCCCACTACAATTGCAATGACGGCGCGTTCCAACCATCGCATAAATTTCGACTTCGAACGATTGCCCGATATCAAGTTACCCAGCATGTCACCGAGAAATTGGAGCAAATCACCCATCGTATATCCCAAGTCGTCATCGCCCTGCCGCTGTGAATGCACTACATCATTTACTTTTAGGTTGATGACCTGGCGGCTTAGGGCCGCACCCTGCCCTTCGCGTTGTCGTTGCCAGACACTCAAAACCAACGCCGGGAATTCCTGCTCAGACCGCCCTGCGCGCTTGCCGCTCCTTGTCAGAAGTCAATATCGCCGAAATCGCCACCGCCATCGGAGCCGGCATCGTCTGCCTGGTCGGAACCGCCCTCCTCTGCCTGTGACGCCGCCGGCTCGGTTGCCTGCGCTTGGCTTCCGCCAAACATGCCGGTGATGGCGTTGCCGAGAGGCACGCCGCCGGCCACGCCCATTGCAGTCTGCGCGGCTCCGGCGAGGAAACCGCCGCCTGCCCTTTGTTGATCATTGCCAGAAAGCGGCTCCTGCGGCGCAGCGGCAGCGGTGCGCCCGACCGCGGGACCGAACCCGAGCGCCGCCGCCGAAGAGCCCGCCAAGCAATCCGCCGCCGGCAGACTGCTGTGCCTGTTGCTCCAGGTCTTCGATGCGGGACTGCGCCGCGTTCAGCACCTGTTCCTGAACAATGATCGTCTGCGCCATGTAGTATGGCGCGCCGGGCTGCCGGGCAATCTGATCGTTGATAAAGCGTTCCGCTTCGGCGTCGCGTGGCGGCGTCTGCCGCTCGACCTTGGCAAGTTTCTCGAAAAGAGTGCCGATCGCCTGCTGATCGTTCCTGTCCATGGGAAGCAACTCCGATATCCAGGCGCGCCGCGTTGCGAGAGATTTTCGCGAAGCGCCTCAAGTCTCTGTTCACGCATGTCGCTGCTCCAAAACCGCTGCCGCGACATGCATGGATTTGACGCGGCTATTCGCGCTCGCCGGTGAAGTTCAACAGCAGCTGGAAGATGTTGATAAAATTCAGATAGAGCGAGAATGCACCGAAGACGGCGAGCTTCTGCTGCGATTCCGCACCGAAGTTTTCAGCAAACTGCTCCTTGATCGTCTGGGTATCCCAGGCGGTGAGGCCGATGAACACGGCGATGCCGATCACCGAGATGGCGAACTGGAGCGCGGTCGAGCCGAGGAAGATGTTGACGATGCTGGCGATCACCACGCCGATCAGACCCATGATCAGGAAGGACGAGAACTGGGTCAGGTCGCGTTTGGTCGTGTAGCCGTAAAGGCTGGTCGCGCCGAACATGGTGGCGGCGATGAAGAAGGTGCGCGCGATGCTGGTCCCGGTGAACACCAGGAACACGGAGGCCAGCGACAGGCCCATGACCGCACAGAATGCCCAGAACATCGCCTGAGCGCCGGCTGCGGACATCGTCTGTATCCGGAACGAGAACAACAGCACGAAGGCGAGCGGCGCCAGCATCACCACCCACTTCAACGGAGTGGAAAAGATCGGCACGTAGAGGGCTGGCGTCGAAGCCACGACGAAGGCGATCACGCCGGTAACGACGAGGCCAATTCCCATGTAGTTGTAGACGCGCAGCATGTGCTGGCGCAGGCCCTCGTCATAGACGGCGCCGGTTTGGGCTCCGACGCCGGTGCGGTAACCTAGATTGGGGGTGTTCATGCGGCTTCTCCTTTGTGAAGGTCAGTAAAGCGTGTTGGCGAGCGTTTCTGCGGTGCGATCGAGATCGCGGACACCGCTTCTGGCGACGACTGCGTAAGCAACTTCGCCGATCTGGAAATAGGCCGAGGAAATTTCGCCCGACGGGGCGACGGTCGGCTGGACGACGTCGAACGTTCCGGGCCTGATCGCGAACAGCGAGACCAGTCCCAGGTCTGTTGTTTCGACAGCCATCTCGACGCTCGGGCCGAACTGCGATGGATAGATCTGGACGTCACGGACTTTCCAGTCCTTCGGCAGCGACGGCATAACGATCGCCGTGGCGGCGCGGATTTCGTCCGCATCGTAATCCGGCGCTTCGGGCTGGGATGACATCGCCTCGCGTATGATCGTCGTCCTGTGTGCCCGGATCGCCTCTTCCAGATAGACGGGCGGCTGGGTCGAGGCGACGACTTTCGTCACCGATATCGGCCCGACGATCCCGTTGGCCAACCAGCCCGCAGCCAGCAGGACTGCGACCGCCGCAGCCCGCTGCAACGTGCGCAAGGCGCGCCCTCGAGCCAGTCCCCGTTCCAGCCGCCGTGCCGCATCAGCCGTCGCCGGCCGCGCCATGCCCTTGCATCCGGCAAGCGCCAGGCGCAGTTCGTCGCGCGTCCTGAGGTCGGACATCACGCGGGCGGCAGCCTCCGGACGGGCGGACAGAAACGCCTCGACCTCAATGCGGCGGGCAACGTCCAGCTGGTCGTCGACATAGGCGTCGAGGTCGGCATCGGTCACCGGGTCGCGCAGTTCGCTCATCATGGACATCACGGGCCTCCCACGATCTTGAGGTGGCTTTTCGCATGTGCCGGCAATTTGTCCTCCATCTCGCGGAGCGCTGCGCGCGCCCTGCCGATGCGCGACATCAGCGTTCCCAGCGGCACGCCGCTGGCCTCGGCCGCCTGGCTGTAGGTAAGTCCCTCGATGGCGACGAGATGCAGCGCCGAACGCTGCTCATCCGGCAATTTGAAAAAAGCTTCGCGCACCTGTGCCAGGCGGACGGAATGCTCCTGGGGTGCCTGCATGCTGGCGTCGGCAAGATACCCGGCCTGCTCGACGCGCGCCGCTTCGGATTTGCGGGACCGCAGGCCGTCAATGAAAGCATTGTGGACGATCGACAGCAGCCATGCGCGCAGGTTTCCGCCGGATCGAAAGGTGCCGCGCCGCTCATAGGCACGCACCAGCGCGTCATGCACCAGATCCTCTGCTTCTGCGCCGTCGCGCGTCAGCGAACGCGCGTAGCGCCGCAGAGAACCAAGCTGTCCTACGATATCGAAGCGTGGCATCGACCCTCTCACGTCCTGTTTACGGAGCATGGCAGGCTTTTAATCCCGCTCTTTGAGTTTTTTGAGTTTTTTGCGATCCGGGATGTCAGGCACAGCCGGTACAACGCCACCAGTGCGCGTACGGCTTCCTTGTCCGGGAACGAGCGGCCCTCCCCGCAGCCGCCTCAATTCGCCGCGCGGTTTTAGCGCCACCGGGGATTTCGATGTTTATCCCTGAATTAATTTGTGACGCGAAAAATCGCGAAAGTGTCATCTTTTTCGGGGCACTTGCGAGTTATAGGCAGGAAACATTCACCGCCGAATCTTCCTTCGCCGACGGCCCTTTGGGCCCGCTTTTGTTCAACGAATTATCGACCCGACATGACAAGCCCCGACATGACAGGCAATGTGCCAGCCCAGCGGGATACCCGCATCGATGTCTTCCGCGCGCTGGCGCTGCTGACGATCTTCGTCAACCACGTGCCGGGGACGATCTTCGAGTATGTCACGCACAAGAATTTCGGCTTTTCCGATTCGGCCGAAGCCTTCGTGCTGATTTCGGGGATTGCCGTTGGGCTCGCCTACGGACTGAAGTTCCAGCCGGGGAATCGGTTGCTCATCACCCTGAAGGCCTGGCGGCGTGCCGGTGTCCTCTATGTCACCCACGTCATGACCACTGTCGCGACGCTGGCGATCTTCTCGGCGGCTGCATTGCATTTCTCGCGGCCCGATCTTTTGAAGCTGATCAACATCCAGATGATCATCGAGGACACGCCGGAAGCGCTGCTCGGCATCGCGGCGCTCGGGCATCAGATCGGCTATAACAACATTCTTTCCATGTATGCCGTCGTACTTCTGATGATGCCTCTTTTCCTGTGGATCGGCACTTTCAGCCTGCGCCTGATGCTCGCTGCGTCCGCTTTCCTCTGGCTCATCGCCGGCATTTTCCAGATCGCGCCTTCGAATTTTCCTGGCGACGGCTTCTGGTTCCTGAACCCGCTCTCCTGGCAGTTTCTTTTCGTCATCGGCATCGCCGGCATGCTGCATATCAAGCGCGGCGGCGAAATCCGCTTCAATTGGATGATGGCGAGTGCGGCCGTCCTGTATCTGGTCGGCGCGCTGATTTGGGTGCGGCTGCCGCTTTGGGGCATCGAGACGGCCTCCGGCCTGCCTACCGTGCTGACTGGCTTCGACAAGACGTTCCTGTCGCTGTCGCGCCTCATGCACATTCTGGCGATCGCCTATCTGATCGTGGCAATCCCGGCGCTTTCCAACCTGGCGAAGACGAGGCCCGGACACCCGCTCGCGGTTCTCGGCAAGCATTCGCTGCCGGTCTTCATCGCCGGAACGATCCTCGCCATGATCGCGCAGGTCATGAAGGTCGTCAGCCCGGGCGGCCTGCTCTACGACGCGATCCTGATCTCGACAGGCATCGCGCTGCAGTTCGGGTTCGCCTACTACCTCGAATGGTTGCCGCGGATCGGTTGGGGCGGCAAGAAGCGGCAATCTGGAGCCGCTTTGCCGTCTGCTGCTCTCAAACCGGCATGATAGAACGGCGCGACGCGCCGTGCGATCCAGACCTTTCGCCGGTGCGAGCCTCGCCTCCAGGCCACGCTTTGGATTCCTGTGTCCAGTCTCCCGGTTGGCGGTTTTCAGCCTGGCGCAACTGAAAACCGCTGGCGCAGCACAGCCGATTTGCGTATCACTCCGCCGCCAACGGAGCCGCGCCGATGTTCGAAAACCTCCAGCCTGCCCCAGCCGACAAGATCCTCGCCTTGATCGGCCTCTATCGTGCCGATCCCCGCCCCGGCAAGGTCGACCTCGGCGTTGGCGTCTACAAGGATCGCGATAGCAAGACGCCGGTGATGCGCGCCATGCGCGAAGCCGAAAGACGATTGCTGCAGAGCCAGGACACCAAGACCTATCTCGGGCTTGCGGGCGATACCGGCTTCAACACGGCGATGGCGAGGCTGGTTTTTGGCCCTGCGGCCGAGCTAACGCGCATCCGTGCGGCGCAGGCGCCCGGCGGCTCGGGCGCGCTGCGGCTGGTGGCCGAGTTGCTCAAGAGGACGCGATCCGACGCGACGATCTGGCTGTCGGACCCGACCTGGCCGAACCACATGCCGGTGATGCGCGCCGCCGGCCTGCAGATACGCGAATATCCCTATTTCGACGCAGCCTCAGGTGCTGTTCGCTCCGCCGACATGATGAGCGCGCTGGCGACCGCCAGGAACGGCGACGTGGTGCTGCTGCATGGTTGCTGCCACAATCCGACAGGCGCCAATCTGGACATCGCGCAGTGGGCTGAAATAGCAGAGCTCGTCGTCGAGCGCGGCCTGCTGCCCTTTGTCGACATTGCCTATCAGGGGTTTGGCGAGGGCCTTGACGCTGACGCCGCCGGCTTGCGCCTGCTGGCAGCAAAAGTCCCGGAAATGGTCGTTGCCTCGAGCTGCTCGAAGAACTTTGCCGTGTATCGTGACCGCGTCGGCGCGGCGATGATCCTGGCAAAAGACAGCGCGCAGGCGGATGTCGCAATGAGCCAGATGCTGTCGGCGGCGCGCGCCATGTACTCGATGCCGCCGGACCACGGCGCGGCCGCGGTGCGCATCGTGCTTGAAGACGCCACGCTGCGCGCCGACTGGGAAGCGGAGCTCGAGGAGATGCGCCTGCGCATGCTGCGGCTTCGGGTGCAGTTCGCCGAAGCGCTGCGGCGGCAGTCCAATTCCGATCGCTTCGATTTCGTCGCCAGCCATCGCGGCATGTTTTCCCGGCTTGGCCTGTCCGAAGCGCAGGTCGAGCGGCTGCGCGCCGAGCACGGCGTCTATATGGTCGGCGACAGCCGCATCAATGTCGCCGGCCTGCCGGAGGACGGCATGGACGCGCTCGCCAAGGCGATCGTCTCTGTGCTCGACTGAGGTTTTGAGCAGCAGCGCTGTGGACAATCGCCCCTCGCCTGCCGACGGCGTTGGCTACACCGTTGGACGCAGGCTAGCATGCGACCGATGAAACCCTCGAAAGACATTTCCCGGCTGATCGAGATCATGGCGGCGCTGCGGGCGCCGGAAACCGGCTGCCCGTGGGACGTCGAGCAGGATTTCTCGAGCATCGCGCCCTACACGATCGAGGAAGCCTACGAGGTGGCGGACGCCATCGCGCGTGGCGACCTGGACGATCTGCGCGACGAGCTCGGCGACCTTCTGCTGCAGGTCGTCTACCATGCGCAGATGGCCGAGGAGGCCGGTGAATTCGCCTTTGGCGACGTGGTCCAGGCCATCACCACAAAAATGATCCGCCGCCATCCGCATGTCTTCGGCGACGATGAGGCGCGCAGCGCCGGCATGGCCAAGGGCATGTGGGAGAAGATCAAGGCCGAGGAAAAAGCCGAAAAGCGAAATGCCCGCCTCGCCCGCGGGCACGATCCGGAGGATCATGGCAAGGGTTTTCTGGACAGCGTACCGGTCGCCCTGCCGGCTTTGACGCGGGCGCTCAAGCTGCAGGAAAAAGCGGCCCGCGTCGGCTTCGACTGGAGCGAGGCCACGCCGATCCTCGACAAGATCGAGGAAGAGATCGGCGAGTTGCGCCAGGCCCTTGCCAAGGGCGATACGGCTTCGATCAAGGAAGAGTTCGGCGACATGCTATTTGCCGTCGTCAATCTCGGGCGTCATCTCAAGGTTGATTCCGAAGCGGCGCTCAGCGGCACCAACGAGAAATTCCGCTCGCGGTTCCACTATGTCGAGCACGCGCTGGAAAGGTCCGGAAACACCCTGGAAAAGGCGACGCTCGACGAGATGGAGGCGCTTTGGCAGCAAGCTAAAAGCGCGAAGTAACAGAAATTACCCGTTGTTTTTACGGTGCAATCTGGTTTCTATATCTTCGTGTGCGCTTCGTGTCGCTTTGAGCGACACGGTTATACCGCCATCTTCATTGTCGGTGCGCGAGACCACGTCGCCATTGCGGTAGAGCCAGTCGACGAACCCAAGCTGGTCAGGCTTGAGCGTGACGGTCTGCGTTTCCAGTTCGCCTGAAACTCGTGTCTCGATGATCGCCTTCAGCACATCGATGCCCTCGCCGGTGGCGGCCGATATGGCAATCGGCGGTGCCTTGCTGCCGTCGATCCCGTCGGCGAGCAACCGCTCCCGGTTGCCCTCATCGAGCCGGTCGATCTTGTTCCACACTTCGATGACGCGCCTGCCGTCGCCGGCATCGACGCCGAGATCGGCGAGGATGCGCTCGACATCCTCGGCCTGGGCGGCCGTGTCGGGATCCGAAATATCGCGCAAATGGATGACGAGATCGGCCTCGACCACCTCTTCGAGCGTTGCCCGGAAGGCGGCGATCAGATGCGTCGGCAGGTCCGAAATGAAACCGACGGTGTCCGAAAGGATGACCGGCGTGCCGTGCGGCAGCCGCACCCGACGCAGTGTCGGGTCGAGCGTGGCGAACAGCATGTCCTCGGCCAGCACCCCAGCTCCGGTCAGCCTGTTGAACAGCGTCGACTTGCCGGCGTTGGTATAGCCGACAATGGCCACGACCGGGAACGGCACCTTCTTGCGCTTGGCGCGGTGCAGGTCACGGGTGCGTCGCACTGTTTCCAGCTCGTGCTTGAGCTTGTTGATCTTGTCCTGTAGGACACGGCGGTCCGACTCGATCTGCGTTTCGCCAGGGCCGCCGAGGAAACCGGCACCGCCGCGTTGGCGCTCGAGGTGAGTCCAGCTTCGCACCAGCCGGCCCTTCTGATAGTTCAGGTGCGCCAGATCGACCTGCAGCGTGCCTTCCTTGGTCCGCGCACGCTCGCCGAAAATTTCCAGGATCAGGCCGGTGCGATCCAGCACCTTGGCGTTCAATTCCTTCTCCAGGTTGCGCTGCTGCACCGGCGTCAGCGGATGGTCGACAATGACCAGTTCGGCACGGCCCTCTTTGACGATCTCGGCGAACTCCGCGACCTTGCCGCTGCCGAGCAGGGTTGCAGGCCGGGGATCGTTGACGGTCACAACAGCGGTATGGATCGGGTCGAGGTTTATGGCTTGGGCAAGGCCGACCGCCTCGTCGTGGCGGGCCTCGGCAGAACGCGTCAGGCGCGGGCGATTGGTGTCTTCGTCGCCGCGCGGCTGGCGGGTAAGCACCGGCACGATGACCACGGCGCGGGTCGGGCCTTCGGCCTCCGCCCCCGGCTGATATGCTGGTTTTTCGCGAACGCTGCGATCCGCGTCTTTCTTACGTGCCAATCAGGCGCCCTGGCTTTCCTCGCCATCGAACATCTGAACCGGCTGGCTCGGCATGATCGTGGAAATGGCGTGCTTGTAGACGAGCTGGGAGTGGCCGTCTCGACGCAGCAGAACACAGAAATTGTCGAAGGAAGTGACCACACCGGTCAGCTTCACGCCGTTGATGAGGAAGATGGTGAGTGGGTTTTTGCTTTTGCGAACTGAATTCAGGAACAGGTCCTGAAGATTTTGCGATCGTTCCGCCATTGTTCTTGTCTTTCGCCGATCCCCTTCGGTTTGCAGGCCAATGCGCCAAATTAACTGGCACATGTCAAGCGCGCAAACACCGTCTTGCCGTCAATAACGACAAGCAGAACGAGATATATTGATGTTCATTCCACCTGTGCGGTTATCAGGCTGGACTTTTTTCCGCAACGTCAAAAAAGGCGTGCCGCAAGGAAAGTGTTATCGAGCCCGGATGGCCGTTGGCGACCGGAGCACCGTCGATCGCCACGATCGGCATGGCGATTGTGGTCGCGGAGCTGATGAAAACCTCGCGCGCGGCCTTGGCTTCGGCGACCGAAAAGCCCCGCTCCTCGATCGTCAGGCCGAGCTTGGCGGCCACTTCGAACAGCGTGGTGCGGGTGATGCCGCGCAGGATGCCGTGCTCGGCCGGACGCGTCACCAGCACGCCGTCCCTGGTGACGATCCAGGCGTTCGACGACCCACCTTCCTTGACGGTGCCGTCGGCATCGATGAACCAGGCTTCCTGGGCGCCGGCTTCCTTGGCCTTCTGCTTGGCGAGCACGTTTGGCAGCAGGCCGACCGACTTGATGTCGACCCGGTCCCAACGGTTCTCCGGCACGGTGATGACCTTGATTCCGCTTTCGGCCCTCCTGGTGGCAGCAGCGGGGTCGGCTTTCCTGGCGGTAACCACCAGCGACGGCTTCGTGCCCGCCGGGAAAACAAAATCACGGCTGGCGACGCCGCGCGTCACCTGAAGATAGACCAGGCCATCGGCGACATGGTTGCGGCGGACCACCTCGCGCAGGATAATCGGCAACACGCCCGGCGTGACCGGCCAGTCGATCGACAATTCGGTCAGCGAGCGGTTCAGCCGTCCGAGATGGCGAGGCATATCGACGATGAAGCCGCGCGCCACCTCGCAGACCTCGTAGACACCGTCGGCGAACTGATAGCCACGGTCCTCGATATGCACGAAAGCGTCGGCGTGAGCGACATAGCGCCCGTTCACATAGGCAATGCGCGGCATGGGTCACCCCTGAAGAAGTCAGCGCATGGCCCCCGAAAATCGGAATCCATTTTTCGGGGAAGACCATGCGCAAAAAACAAAATGCTACAGCGTCCGTTGCGCGTCCCGAAAGACGTGCGGCAGCGTTTCTTATGCGATTCCGCCGCCGCCGTAACCGATAATTGCGTAGGCCACGACCGGATTGGCTGTCAGACGCCCAGCGACTTCAGCTTCCGGTGAAGCGCCGAGCGCTCCATGCCGATGAACTCGGCCGTCTTCGAGATGTTGCCGCCAAAACGGTTGATCTGGGCGATCAGATAGTCCTTCTCGAACTGTTCGCGCGCTTCACGCAACGGCAGTGCCATGATGTGCTGATCGGATTGGTTTGGCGTGCGCGGCATGACATCGCCGATCTCGGCAGGCAAGAGATCGGCGGTGATCGGTGCGTCGATATCGTCGCCGCGCGCCAGGATCATCAGCCGCTCGACGTTGTTGCGCAACTGGCGAACGTTACCTGGCCAGTTGTGCGCCTGCAGCACCGCCAGCGCGTCGTCGCCGATGCGCCGCGGCCGGATGCCGGCCTGGCGGGCGATCTGCTTCATGAAATTGTCGACAAGATAGGGGATGTCCTCACGCCGCTCGGCCAATCCCGGCACCATGACCGGAACCACCGCCAGGCGGTGATAGAGATCCTCGCGGAAACGACCGCCGGCGATCATCGCCTCCAGGTTCTGCGACGTCGACGAAATGATGCGGACATCGACCTTGACCCGTTTGGTGCCCCCTACCCGCTCGAACTGCTGCTCGACCAGCACGCGCAAGATCTTGTTTTGCGTTTCGCGCGGCATGTCGGCCACTTCGTCGATGTAGAGAATGCCGCGATGGGCTTCCTCAAGCGCGCCGACCTTGCGTTCGACACCGTTTGATTCGGTGCCGAACAGCTCGACCTCCATGCGTTCGGGCGTGATGTTGGCGGCGCTCAGCGTGACAAACGGGGCGCCCTTGCGCGCCGACAGCGTGTGGATGGCGCGCGCCGCGAGTTCCTTGCCCGAGCCGGAGGGGCCGATGATCATGACGCGGCTGTTGGTCGGCGCGACGCGCTCGATGGTCTGGCGCAACTGACTCATCGCCGACGACATGCCGATCAGGTCGAAGGTCTCGCCGCTGCGCAGCTTGAGATCCGAAACCTCGCGTCTCAGCTTCGAGGTTTCAATCGCACGTTCGGCGATGAGGATCAGCCTGTCGGCCTTGAACGGTTTTTCGATGAAGTCATAGGCGCCGCGGCGGATTGCCGAGACCGCGGTCTCGATGTTGCCGTGGCCCGAGATCATCACCACCGGCAGGCTCGGATGCATCGTCTTGATCTCGTCCAGCAGCGCCAGCCCGTCCAGGCGCGAGCCTTGCAGCCAGATGTCGAGGAAAATCAGCCTCGGCGCCCGGTCGGCGATCGCCGCCAAGGCGCTGTCGGCATCGAATGCCGTGCGGGTTTCGTGACCTTCGTCGCTCAGGATACCGGCGACAAGCTCGCGGATGTCTTCCTCGTCATCGACGATGAGAATGTCAGACGCCATTACCGACCTTTTCAGTTTCTCTTTCGGGTTCCGTCCTGCCTTCGCCGCGCGACGGCACGGTGGCGGCGAGCGGCAGGATGATGCTGATCATCGCGCCTCGCCCGTCGTGGAAATCCGCCGGCGCGTCATTCAATTCGAGCCGGCCGCCATGGTCCTCCACTATCTTCTTGACGATAGCGAGGCCGAGCCCGGTGCCCTTCTCGCGTGTCGTCATGTAAGGCTCGAGCAATCGCTGGCGGTTCTCGCGCGGCAAGCCCTTGCCGTTGTCGATGACATCGATGCGAATCGTACCATCCTGGCGCCCGGCTTGAATCCGGATTATGCCGTGCGAGCGGTCCTTTTGATCAAGTCCGTCAATCGCCTCGGCTGCGTTCTTGATGACGTTGCCAAAGGCCTGCGCCATCAGGCGGCTGTCGAACGTGCCTTTGAGCGGTTCGTTGCCGAATACGCGCTCGAAGGTGATATCGGAGCGGCTCACCTCGACGAGGAACGAGGCTTCGCGCAACGATTCGCGCAAATCGAGGGCCTTCATTTCGGGCTTGGGCATGCGTGCGAAAGCGGAGAACTCGTCGACCATGCGGCCGATGTCCTCCACTTGCCTGATGATCGTATCGGTGCACTGATCGAAAACCTCGCGGTCTTCGGTGATGACCTTGCTGTAGCGGCGCTTGATGCGCTCGGCCGAAAGCTGGATCGGCGTCAGCGGGTTCTTGATCTCGTGGGCGATGCGCCGCGCCACATCCGCCCAGGCCGAGGAACGCTGCGCCTGGACCAGATCGGTGATGTCGTCCACCGTCACGACATAGGATTTCTCCTCCGAACCGTCGTCGCCGGCCTCGACCGTGATCTGCAAGTTGAAGGTGCGCTCCGCACCGGCGCGATAGAAGGTCACCTGTTCGCGATGGACAGGCTTGCCCGACTTGCGGCCGATCTCGAAGACGCGGCCGACATGCGGCAGCACGGCGGAGAGGTTTTGCCCGAGTGCGGCGGTGGCGGATATGGCCAGCATCGTTTCGGCCGAGCGGTTGACGATGGTGACGATGCCATACGGATCGACGCCGATAACGCCGGCGGTGACACCGGCAAGCACGGCTTCCGAAAAACGCCGCCGCTCGTCGATCAAATCCTTGGCGGACAGAATCTCGTTACGCTGCGATTTCAGTTCCAGCAGCATCTTGTTGAAGGTGTCGCCGAGCGAGGCGACGTCGCCGTCGGAGGGCCGAACCGGCACGGCAACGTCGAGATTGCCGGTCGCGACCTCGTCGGCCGCGCCGATGAGCTGGCGGATCGGCCGCACCAGGCGGTCGGCCACGGCGATGCCGGTCCAGATGGCGGACAGGATGATGATCAGCGTCAGCGACAAATAGGGAAGTGCAAAGGCCACCTGCGAGGTGCGGCGACTGTCTTCGAGGCCGCGATATTCGTCGCTGTTGGACCTGACAATCTGCCGCGCCTTGATCACCTCGGGATCGACGAGCCGGATGGTGTAGAGATAGAGCCCTTCGATCTCGCGCAGTTTGACGATGGCGCCCATGATGTTGCGCGTCTTCGGCTCGATCAGCACCGGCCTGCCGTCAGCGGCACCGCTCATGGCGCCTTCCGGCGGCTCCGGCATGGCAAAATCGGCGTCGGTCTTGGCGCTCATGACGAACGAACCGTCGGACCTGATCAGTGCGGCATGGGCCAGCGAGCGTCCAACGGCTTCCTTGTTCATCAGATCGAGGAAGCCGGTTCGATCGAGGCCGTAGAGCGTGCGGGAGGCGTCGAGATCGTAAGCCATCGACAGGGTCGTTCCCTGGAGGTTGCGCGCGTTCTCCTGCACATAGGCATCGGCTATCGACAGCGACGAATTGACGATCGTCTTGGTGCGGATTTCGAACCAGCGATCAAGACCGATATCGAGCGTGATCGAGGCGATGATCGCCACCATGATGGCGGGAATCGCGGCGACCAGCGCGAACATCGCGACGATCCGCACATGCAGCCGCGACGCCGCCTTGCCGCGCCGGCGCGCCATCACGATACGATGTACTTCGCGGCCAACCAGCGCGATCAGGAACAGGATGAACGCCGCATTGACGGCGATTAGCGCCAGCGTTGTGCTCTCGTCCGGCGTGATCGGCGTGGCACCGACGAGGATGGCGAAGGAGATCGCCGCCGTAACCAGCGCACCGGCAATTGCCACCACGCCCGGCAGCGCAAGCAGCCGGCGCCCGTCACTTGTGCGGGGTTCGCTGAAAAGCGTTTCGCTCAGTCTCGTTGCCCGTGGAGCCATGTCGCCGTCTAGAGCCAGTGATTGCGTCGGATGTATGCAACGCATTGTGGCGATTATGCAACAAGTGTGGCCTGGACGGAACTGTTTCGGCGCTCGATCCCCCGGAAAAGGCTTCGCTCTGTCACACCGGCCCGAAATTCGGGATCGATTTGTTGAAAGAAAACGGCGCTTAAGCTTGCCTGGTCGATTTGTAGACGTTGACGCCGAGTTCGCGAATCTTCTTGCGCAGGGTGTTGCGGTTGAGCCCGAGGAGCTCCGCAGCCTTGATCTGGTTGCCGCGGGTTGCCGTCATCGAAGCAAGCACCAGCGGATATTCGACCTCGGAAAGGATACGCTGATAGAGGCCGGCGGGCGGCAAGTCGCCGGCGAACGACGCGAAATAGCGCTGCAGGAAATGTTCCACCGCCTGGCCGATGGACAGATCGTCGGGAATGAGGTTGCCGCCGCCGGGAACGACCGGCCTCTCGCCGGTCTTCAGTTCTGCCTCGATGACTTCGGCAGAAATCTCGTCCTGCGAATAGAGCGCGGCAAGTCTGCGGACAAGATTTTCGAGCTCGCGCACGTTGCCCGGCCACGGATAGCGCTTCATCAGCTCGATGCCGCCCGTGGAAATGCGCTTGGTCTGCAGGCCTTCGCTGGCGCCAAGCTTGAAGAAGTGCCGGACGAGATCCGGAACGTCCTCGGACCGCTCGCGCAGCGCCGGCAGCCTCAGCGGCACGACATTCAGGCGGTAGAACAGATCCTCGCGGAAAAGCCCTTGATTGATCAGCGTGCGCAGATCCTTGTTGGTGGCGGCGACGATGCGCACGTCGGTCTTGATCGGCGTGCGGCCGCCGACAGTGGTGTATTCGCCCTGCTGCAGGACACGCAGCAGGCGGGTCTGCGCCTCCATCGGCATGTCGCCGATCTCGTCAAGGAAGAGCGTGCCGCCTTCGGCCTGCTCGAAACGGCCGGTGGAGCGGTTCTGCGCGCCGGTGAAGGCGCCTTTCTCGTGCCCGAACAGTTCCGATTCGATCAGGTCGCGCGGGATCGCAGCCATGTTGATCGCAACGAAGGGGCCGCCGCGGCGGCGGCCATACTCGTGCAGCGCGCGCGCCACCAGTTCCTTGCCGGTGCCCGATTCGCCTGAAATCATCACCGTCAGGTCGGTCTGCATCATGCGCGCCAGCATGCGGTAGATATCCTGCATGGCGGCCGAGCGGCCAACCAGCGGCATGGTTTCCGGCGGCTCGTCCGCCCGCGCATCGATCTTCGGCCGTCGGGGCTCGGAAAGCGCCCGGTTGACGATGTTGAGTAGCTCGGTCAGGTCGAACGGTTTCGGCAGATATTCGTAGGCGCCGGTTTCGGAGGCGCGAATCGCGGTCATGAACGTGTTCTGGGCGCTCATGACGATGACGGGCAGTTCCGGCCGCGCCTTCTTGATGCGCGGCAGCATGTCGAAGGCGTTTTCGTCGGGCATAACCACGTCGGTGATGACGAGATCGCCCTCGCCCGCCGCCACCCAGCGCCACAGCGTCGAGGCGTTGGACGTCACGCGCACCTCATGGCCGACGCGCGAAAGCGCCTGATTGAGGACGGTGCGGATGGCCGCATCGTCGTCGGCGACGAGAATATTGCCGCGAACCGTCATTTGCGGTCTCCTTCGCCATCGTCGTCTGTGCCGAACGGCGTTTCTTTCCAGGCTGGCATCAGGATGCGGAAGGTGGTTGCGCGCGGCGTCGAATCGCATTCGATGATGCCGCCATGCTCGCCGACGATTTTCGCGACCAGCGCCAGACCAAGCCCCGACCCGTTCGGCTTGGTGGTGATGAAGGGGTCGAACAGGATCGGCAGGATATCTTCGGAGACGCCAGAACCGTTGTCGCGCACGCAGAATTCCAGCGGCAGCGACACGCGGCCCTGCGATCCCGGAACGGAAACACGGATGCCCGGCCGGAACGCGGTCGACAGGGTGATCTCGCCTTGCGGATCGCCGCCAATGGCCTCGGCCGCATTCTTGACCAGGTTGAGGAACACCTGGATGAGCTGGTCGCGGTTGGCGAAAACCGGAGGCAATGATGGATCATAATCCTCCAATATCTTGATCCGTTTGGCAAAACCGTTCTTGGCAATCGCCTTCACGTGGTCGAGCACGACATGGATGTTGACCGGATAGCGATCGACGGGCCGCTCGTCGGAAAACACCTCCATGCGATCGACGAGCGAGACGATGCGGTCGGTCTCGTCGGTGATCAGCCGGGTCAGCGCGCGATCCTCGTCGGAAGCCGACAATTCGAGCAGTTGGGCGGCGCCCCGGATGCCGGATAGCGGGTTCTTGATCTCGTGGGCAAGCATCGCGGCAAGGCCGGTCACCGAGCGTGCCGCACCGCGGTGCGTCATCTGCCGGTCGATCTTGTCGGCCATCGACCGTTCCTGGAACATCACCACGACGGAGCCCGGGAATTCCGACACCGGCGCGACATAGAGATCGACGACCTTCTCGATGCCGAGGCGCGGCGATGATACGTCGACCCTGTATTCGTTGACGGGTGCCCGGCGCTCGCGCACCTGGTCGACAAGCGTCAGCAACGGACTGCCGAATGGAATGAGCTTGGGTAATGTGTTGCGGGCGAGCATGGTCGCGCTCGAGCGGAAGAAATCCTCGGCATCGGCGTTGGCGAAGGTGATGAACCCTTCCGCATCGAGCATGATCACCGGGCGGCGGATGGTGTTGAGCACGATGTGTGCGGCGTCCGCCATGTCCATGTTCTGTGCAACGGTGGCATTCATGCTGCGCTCCGCAGGTTCATCGCCTCGGCAGCGCTTGAAAACACCTCACGCAACGCGGCGATGACGCGGACGGGTTCGAAGCAGGTAAGGATGGCCTTTCGCTGCTCATCAACGACGCCAGCGGCGTGGTGGTCGAGATACCAGCCAAGATGCTTGCGCGCCTGGCGCACGCCGCTTTCGATGCCGTAGAGCGACAGCATGTCCTGGTAGTGGGCAACGACGTAGTCGGCCAGCGCTTGCGGGCTTTCCGGCACACCGGGCGTCGCCTCTTTTGCCGCGCCTGCCGCGATGCTGCCTGCCGTCCATGGCACGCCGTAGTGCGCGCGGCCGATCATCACCGCGTCGGCGCCCGACTGGTCGAGGATCATTGCTGCCTCCGCCGGCGAGCCGACATCGCCATTGGCAACGACCGGGATCGAAACAGCCTGCTTTATGCGTGCGATGGCGCGCCAGTCGGCCTTGCCCTGGTAGAACTGGCAGCGCGTGCGGCCATGCACCGTCACCATCTGAACCCCCGCCTGCTCGGCGCGGCGCGCCAGAACAGGCGCATTGAGCGCGCTTTCGTCCCAGCCGAGCCGCATCTTGACCGTGACCGGCACCTCGACGGCGCCGACCACCGCCTCGATCAGCGACAAAGCGTGATCGAGATCGCGCATCAGCGCCGCACCGGCATAGCCGCCCGTCACCTTCTTGGCCGGGCAGCCCATGTTGATGTCGATGATGTCGGCGCCCTCGCCCGCGGCTATACGGGCGCCCTCTGCCATATGCACCGCCTCACGGCCGGCAAGCTGGACCATGTGCACCGGCAGCCCGGAATGGCGGATGCGCAGGTCGCAACCGGCTCTGCCCCTGGCAAGTTCGCCGCTCGCCACCATCTCCGACACCACCAACCCGGCGCCATGCGCATAGGCACGCTGCCGGAACGGCTCATCTGTTATGCCCGACATGGGCGCGAGAAAAGCGCGATTGCGGATTCTCACACGACCCACATCCAGCGGAGATGCCAATTTGGTCAGGTCAAGCATGCACAAAAACCAAGCATTTTTAATAGCTGCACATTCACTAGCCAGAATGGCGGCAATGTGCAACGCGCAATGACGTCGCATTAAGGCGCATTTGGGAAAATGCTGGCACTAGCCAAAGTGCGGTGCGTGTAGGGGACGCCATTGGCACTTTGCATCTGCGCATGATCTCTTCCGAAAAGCGATTCCACTTTTTGGGATGATGCGCTAAGCGTCTCGGCATGACAGACGCAAGCGAAAAGCAGGCTTTGGCTGCGGACGACAAGGTTGCCGTCGTTATCGTCGCCGCCGGCCGCGGCGCGCGCGCCGGTCAGGCCGACGGGCCGAAGCAATACCAAAGGATCGGCGGCCGTGCCGTCATCGCGCGCACATTGGACGTGTTTTTGGCGCATACGAAAATCGGTCCTGTCGTCGTCGCCATTCATGCCGACGACAGCGGGCTTTTTCGCAGCGCCGCTGGCGCCAACGCCGACCGGGTGGTCACGGTGACCGGCGGCGCGTCCAGACAGGACTCCGTCCGGCTCGGATTGCTTGCGCTGAGAGGCCATGCACCGCGCCGGGTTCTGGTCCATGACGCCGTCCGCCCGTTCGTCGACGCGGAATTGATAGACCGCACGATCGCCGCCATCGGCGAGCGCCAGGCAGCGCTGCCTGCCCTGCCCGTCGCCGATACGCTGAAACGCGAGTCGGCCGCGGGCATGATCGGCGAGACGGTTTCCAGGAACGGGCTTCATGCCGCGCAGACGCCGCAGGGCTTCCCGTTCTGGCCGATCCTGGCCGCCCATGAAAAGGCCCATCATCTGGGCAAGGCGGACTTCACCGACGATGCCGCGATTGCCGAATGGGCACATATTCCAGTGAAAATCGTCCCGGGCTCGCCGGACAATGTCAAACTCACCTGGGCAAGGGATATCTCGATGGCGGATCAGCGGCTTTCCGGCGAACGGCCGCGTTTTCCGGACATCCGCACCGGCAATGGCTACGACGTCCATGCCTTCGAGCCCGGCGACCATGTCGTCCTGTGCGGCGTCTCGATCCCGCACGACAAGAAACTGTCCGGCCATTCGGACGCCGATGTCGGCCTGCACGCCTTGACCGACGCGCTGCTCGCCACTTGCGGTGCCGGCGACATCGGCACGCATTTCCCGCCGTCGGACCCGCAGTGGAAAGGCGTGGCCTCGCGGATCTTCGTCGAACATGCGGCAGAACTGGTACGCGCGCGCGGCGGGCGCATCGCCAATGCCGACATCACGCTGATCTGCGAGGCGCCGCGCGTCGGCCCACATCGCGAAGCGATGACCGAAATCCTTTCGGCAATGCTGGCGATTTCCCGGGACCGCATCTCGATCAAGGCGACAACCAACGAAAAGCTCGGCTTTGTTGGACGCGAGGAAGGCATAGCCGCCATCGCCACCGCCAGCGTCGTGTTTCCAGGTGATGTCCCCGAATGAGCAACAGCGATCTCGCAGATGCTCTGCTTCAAGCCTGCCAACAGCGCGGCATCATGCTGGCGACGGCCGAGAGCTGCACCGGCGGCATGATCATCGCCGCCTTGACCGACATCGCCGGCTCTTCGACAGTGGTCGACCGGGGTTTCATCACCTATTCCAACGAGGCCAAGACTGAGATGCTCGGCGTTTCCGCCGCCACGCTCGAGGCGCACGGCGCGGTCTCACGGGAAACGGCGGTCGAGATGGCGGCCGGCGCCTTGGACCATTCGCGCGCCGGGCTAACTCTTGCCGTCACCGGCATTGCCGGTCCGGGCGGCGGCTCGACGGAAAAGCCCGTCGGCCTGGTCTGGTTCGGTATCGCCTTGACCGGCCGGCCGGTCGTCAGCGAATGCCAGTTGTTTGCCGACAAAGGCCGCAAGTTCATCCGCCGGGAGACCGTCAGACACGCGCTTGAACTGGGCTTGCGCGCGCTCGCTGCGGATCAGGCTGCCGGCGCTGCGCCATAGATGACGTCGGCGCGCTTCTCGAACGCCTCGGAAAACATGCGGAAGGCGCGATCGAACATCGCTCCCATCACCGCACCCAGAATACGACTCTTGAATTCGTAGTCGATGAAGAAGCAGACATTGCAGCCGCCGTCGGCCGGCTCGAAACGCCAGGCATTGCTCAGATATTTGAACGGACCGTCGATATATTTGACGTCGATGGCCTTCTCGTCAGGCTTTAGCAGCACCTGCGTGGTGAAAGTCTCGCGGATCGCCTTGTAGCCAATGCTCATGTCGGCGACGAGGAGGGTGCGTCCGTCGCGTTCCTTGCGCGAGCGAACCGTCAGCGCCTCGCAAAGCGGCAGGAATTGCGGATAGGATTCGACATCGGCGACCAGAGCGAACATCTGTTCCGGCGTATGCGCAACGCGGCGATGGGCTTCGAATTGTGGCATGAAACCAGTGTGTTAGGCGGACTTCTTGAGAAACGCTTCCCGTGCCGCGCGCAGCTTGGCGAAATCGTCGCCGGCGTGATGCGACGAACGCGTCAGCGGGCTCGATGCCACCAGCAGGAAGCCCTTGGTCTTGCCGATTGTCTCGAAGGACTTGAATTCCTCCGGCGTGACGAAACGGATCACCGGATGGTGCTTTTTCGATGGCTGCAGATACTGACCGATTGTCATGAAGTCGACATTGGCCGAACGCAGATCGTCCATCAATTGCAGGATCTCGTTCCGCTCCTCGCCAAGGCCAACCATGATGCCGGATTTGGTGAAGATCGAGGGATCGAGTTCCTTGACCCGCTGCAGCAGCCTGATCGAATGGAAATAGCGGGCGCCCGGCCGGACCGTCAGATAGTTCGACGGAACGGTCTCCAGATTGTGGTTGAACACATCAGGCTTGGCCGCCACCACGATCTCCAGCGCGCCGTCCTTGCGCAGGAAGTCGGGCGTCAGGATTTCGATCGTCGTCGAAGGCGTTGCCGCCCTGATGGCGCGGATGACCTCGGCAAAGTGCTGAGCGCCGCCATCGGCGAGATCGTCGCGGTCGACTGAGGTGATGACGACATGGGTTAGACCCATTTGCTTGACGGCGTGGGCGATGCGCGCCGGTTCATCGGGATCGAGCGCGGTCGGAATGCCGGTGGCGACGTTGCAGAAGGCGCAGGCGCGCGTGCAGATCTCGCCCATGATCATGAAGGTGGCGTGCTTCTTCTCCCAGCACTCACCGATATTGGGGCACCCGGCCTCTTCGCACACCGTCACCAGCCTGTGCGACTTCACGATGTCGCGCGTCTCGCCATAGCCTTTCGACATCGGCGCCTTGACGCGGATCCAGTCGGGCTTGCGCAGCACATCCTGGTCAGGCTTGTGCGCCTTTTCAGGATGCCGCAGGCGCGGCGCATTGGCGATCGTGTCGAGGACGGTGACCATCAGAAATCCAGTTCATTCGCGATCGCTTCCGGCGTTCGCTTTCCATCTAGGACTTTTCGCTGCAAAGAAAAAGGCCGCGGCGACGCATGCCGCCACAGCCGTTTTCGCATGGCAAGAGTTCAGCAACTAACGACGCACCATGCGCCCTGCCAAGATCAGCAGGCAGGCGCCAACGAAACCGGTGATCAGATAGGCGATCCAGCCGGTGCCGAAGGCGCCGATGTTGAGCGCCTGCAGGATGGCATTCAGCACGATCGCGCCGACGATGCCCAGAACGATGTTCATCAAGATGCCCATGTTGCTTTTCATGAACATCTCGGCAAGCCAGCCCGCCAGCCCGCCGATGATGATGGCTGCGATCCAGCCCACGCCATTCACGTCCATATGCCCTCTCCTCTGGTGATAAATGCATCCGGAAACGAATTACCTTACGGTTGAGTTCCTTGGCTCTCACCTTTTGAGTCTCACGCGGTCAATTTATCACGCGTTGAGCGCGCGGCCATAGGCGTCGAGCACGCTTTCCTTCATCATCTCCGACAGCGTCGGGTGCGGGAAGATCGTGTGCATCAGTTCTTCCTCGGTGGTCTCCAGGTTCATCGCCACGACAAAGCCCTGGATCAGCTCGGTCACTTCGGCACCGACCATATGCGCGCCGAGCAACTGCCCGGTCTTCCTGTCGAAGATGGTTTTTACGAAACCCTGGTCCTCGCCGAGCGCGATGGCCTTGCCGTTGGCGGCGAACTGGAAGCGGCCGACGCGGATGTCCTTGCCTTCGGCCTTGGCTTTCGCTTCGGTCAACCCGACGGAAGCAACCTGCGGGTTGCAATAGGTGCAGCCCGGAATTTTCAGTTTGTCAGTGGCGTGCACGCCGGGGACGTTGGCGATCTTCTCCACGCAGACCACGCCTTCATGCTCGGCCTTGTGGGCGAGCATAGGCGGGCCGGCAACGTCGCCGATAGCATAGATGCCGGGCACATTGGTGCTGCCGTAGCCGTCGACGACGACGCAGCCGCGATCGGTCTTCACGCCGAGCGCCTCGAGGCCGAGATTCTCGATATTGCCCTGCACGCCGACGGCCGAGATCATCCGGTCGGCGGTGATCTTCTCGACCTTGCCGTCCTTCATCTCGACATGCGCGGTTACCGAGTTCGCAGCTTTTTCGACCTTGGTGACTTTCGCATCGAGGATGATCTTCATGCCTTGCTTCTCGAACTGCTTTTGCGCGAATTTCGAGACCTCTGCGTCCTCGACCGGCATCACCGCCGGCAGCAACTCAACCACCGTCACCTCCGCGCCCATGGTGCGGTAGAATGAGGCGAATTCGATGCCGATTGCGCCCGAACCCATCACCAGCAGCGATTTCGGCATCTCCTTCGGCACCATCGCTTCGAAATAGGTCCAGATCAGCTTGCCGTCGGGCTCGATGCCGGGCAGCGCCCGCGGCCTGGCGCCGGTCGCCAGGATGATGTGCTTGGCGGTGTAGGTGCCCTCGCCCTTGACGCCCTTGGGCGCCGGCGGCTGAGGCTCCATCGGCTTCTTCGACGATTTCGACACGACGATCTCGCCCGGTCTGTCGCCGGAAGCCGCTTTGGACAGCCTGGCTTCGCCCCAGATGACATCGACCTTGTTCTTCTTCATCAGGAAGGCGACGCCGCCGTTCAGCCGCAGCGAGACCTTTCGCGAGCGGTCGACCACGGCAGCGGTATCGACGCTGACCTTGCCGTCGATCTTCAAGCCGTAGTCCTTCAAATGATCCGAATAGTGCATGATCTCGGCCGAACGCAGCAGCGCCTTGGTCGGGATGCAACCCCAGTTGAGGCAGATGCCGCCGAGATGCTCGCGCTCGACGATCGCTGTCTTGAACCCGAGTTGGGCGGAACGCACCGCCGTGACATAGCCGCCGGGGCCGGAGCCGATGATGATGACGTCGTAGTTCTCAGCCACGGATTTCTCCCATGATTCTCTAGAGTTCCAGCATGACGCGCACGATTGGCGCCAATGCCTGCCCGATTTTGCGCGTGTTCTCTGCGTCGAGATGGACGCCGTCGAGTGGCGTGGTCTCGGCCACCGAGCCGGCATCGAAGAAGCCGCAGCCGACCTCGTCGGCAAGGACGGAAAATTGTGGCGCCAGCCGCTTCGACGCTTCATCGCCGCCGGCGAACATTTCTTTGAATTCGGCGTTTTCCGTGCGGCTGACGGCGGGCGGCGCGACGATCAGGATTTGCGGCGACGGCCAATCGAACGGGTAGTCGTGACCGCGCACGATGTCGATCAGGCGCTGCATGCCTTGCTTGGCGGCGACCGGATTGCCGTGAATCCACGGCTTCATGTCGTTGGCGCCGAGCATAATGATGACCAGGTCGATCGGCGCATGCGTCATCAGGATCGTCGGCAGCACTCTTGCGCCGTTACGGTCGGCGCCGGCCAGATGGTCGTCGAAAGCCGTTGTGCGGCCGTTCAAGCCTTCGGCGATGACCTCGATACCGCCTCCCAACGTCGCCTGCAGCACACTCGGCCAGCGGTCGTTGAGCGGGTGACGATCCAGACTTGCCGCATCATAGCCCCAGGTGAGCGAATCGCCGTAGCAAAGGACTGTTTTCATGCGTTTGCCCCACTCCGGTCGAAATTCGCCTGCGCGCGCCTCACCCGCCAACCCACGAACAGCCAATGCACGACGATCGTTGCGACGCTGGAAAGGCTGAAGGCAAAAAGGCTGGTGAAGAGTTTTTCCGCACCCCCTCCTTCCTTTCTAGACCAGCATGCCCATCGGGTTTTCGATCATGCGTTTGAAGGCGACAAGGAGTTCGGCGCCGAGCGCCCCGTCGACGGCGCGGTGATCGGTCGACAATGTCACCGACATGATTGTCGCTGTTCTGATCTCACCGTTCTTGACCACCGCGCGCTCCTCGCCGGCGCCGACCGCCAGGATCGTCGCATGCGGCGGGTTGATGACGGCGGCAAAGTCCTTGATGCCGAACATGCCGAGATTGGACACCGCCGTGGTGCCGCCCTGGTATTCTTCCGGCTTCAGCTTGCGGCTGCGCGCGCGGCTGGCAAGATCCTTCATCTCGTTGGAGATGACCGACAGCGTCTTTTCGTCGGCGCGCCGGATGATCGGCGTGATCAGCCCGCCGGGGATCGACACGGCGACACCGACGTCGGCATGCTTGTGCTTGACCATGGCGCTCTCGGTCCATGACGCATTGGCATCCGGCACCGCCATCAGCGCCATTGCCATCGCTTTGATGATCATGTCGTTGACCGACAGCTTGTAGGCCGGCGCCTCACCCTTGTCGGTCTTCTTCACCGGGGCGGCCGCATTGAGCTGCGCGCGCAGGGCCAGAAGCGCATCAAGCTCGCAGTCGAGCGTCAGGTAGAAGTGCGGGATGGTGGTCGTGGCCTCGACCAGCCGGCGCGCAATGGTCTTGCGCATGTTGTCATGCGGGACAAGCTCGTAAGAGCCGTCGGCAAACAGTTTCAGCACCTGGTCGTCCGACATTGGCTTGGCTGCGGCCGCCGGAGCCGGAGCGCCGGCAGGTGCGGCTTTCGCGGCGGGTGCCGCCTTGGCGCCGCCGCTGGAAATCGCTGCGTCGACATCGGCCTTGACCACGCGCCCATGCGGGCCGGAGCCGGTCACGGCGGAGACATCGACACCGGCTTCCCGGGCGATGCGACGGGCCAGCGGCGAGGCGAAGGTGCGACCGTCCGACTGGCTGATCTCCCCCCTTGTGGGGGAGATGGCCGGCAGGCCAGAGGGGGGCGCCTCGTTCCTTGCCGCTGGCGGGACAGCGCCCCCCTCTGTCGACTTCGTCGACATCTCCCCCACGGGTGGGGAGATTGGCGCCTTATCCTGTTTTGCCTCGGCCTTTGCCGGCGCAGCGCCGTCGCCGCTTTTCGCGGCAGCCGCCGCATCTTCACCTTCGGCCGCGAGCACGGCGATCAGCGCGTTGACCTTGACGCCTTCGGTGCCGGCTGGAACCACCAGCTTGGCCACCGTGCCCTCATCGACAGCTTCGACTTCCATCGTCGCCTTGTCGGTCTCGATCTCGGCGATCACATCGCCCGGCGAAACCTTGTCGCCCTCCTTGACCAGCCACTTGGCAAGATTGCCCTCTTCCATCGTGGGCGACAGGGCCGGCATGGTGATGTTGATCGGCATAGGTATTCTTCTCCCAAGCGAAATGCGTTCACCGTGTCAGCAGCGCTATACAGATAGCGAAAGAGTCTCTCTCGCAGTCGCCACCGGATCCTCCCCATTCATCAGCGATATGTGACGGCCTTGACCGCCTCGACGACCTCGCCGACATTGGGCAGCGCCAGCTTTTCGAGGTTTGCCGCATAGGGCATCGGCACGTCCTTGCCGGCAATGGTGATGACCGGCGCGTCGAGGAAATCGAAGGCGCGCTGCGACACCTGGCTGGCGATGTGGTCGCCGACCGAGCTCTGCGGGAATCCTTCCTCCACCACCACGAGACGATTGGTCTTCTTGACCGAGGCGATGATGGTGTCGAAATCGAGAGGGCGGATGGTCCTGAGGTCGATGATCTCGGCATCGATGCCCATGCCACGCAATTCGGCCTCTGCCTTCACCGTGTAGCTCATGCCGATGCCGAAAGAGACGATGGTGACATCCTTGCCCGACTTGTGGATGCGCGCCTTGCCGATCGGCAGCACGAAATCGTCGATCTTCGGCACATCGAAGGACTGGCCGTAGAGGATTTCGTTCTCGAGGAAGATGACCGGGTTCGGGTCACGGATCGCGGCCTTCAGCAATCCCTTGGCGTCGGCGGCGGTGTAGGGCATCACCACTTTGAGGCCGGGAATGTGGCTGTACCAGGCGGCATAGCACTGTGAGTGCTGGGCGGCGACGCGGGCGGCCGCGCCGTTTGGCCCGCGGAAGACGATGGGCGCGCCCATCTGGCCGCCGGACATATAGAGCGTCTTGGCGGCAGAGTTGATGATATGATCTATCGCCTGCATGGCGAAGTTGAAGGTCATGAACTCGACGATCGGCCTCAGGCCGGCCATCGCCGCGCCAACACCGACGCCGGCAAAACCGTGCTCGGTGATCGGTGTGTCGACGACGCGACGCGCCCCGAATTCCTGCAGCAGCCCTTGCGTGATCTTGTAAGCGCCCTGGTACTCGGCGACCTCCTCGCCCATCACGAAGACGTCTGCGTCACGGCGCATTTCCTCGGCCATCGCGTCACGCAGCGCTTCGCGCACCGTGGTCGAGACCATCTCCGTGCCGGCCGGGATGTCGGGATCGGCGGCGATTTCGGTTCTCGGCGCCGCGGCGACAGGTGCTGCGCCCTCGCTTTTGGCCGCAGCAGGCGCTGGCGCTGCAGTTTCCGCCTTGGCAGGTTCCTCGCCGATGCCTTCGCCTGCCTTGTCGATGTCTTCACCATCAACGGCGAGCACGGCGATCAGCGTGTTGACCTTGACACCTTCGGTGCCGGCAGGAACCACGATCTTGGCTAGCGTGCCTTCGTCGACGGCCTCGACTTCCATCGTCGCCTTATCGGTTTCGATCTCGGCGATCACATCACCAGCGACAACCTTATCGCCCTCTTTCTTCAACCATTTGGAAACATTGCCCTCTTCCATAGTCGGCGAGAGAGCGGGCATGAGAATTTCGATCGGCATGGCCTTGCCCTCTCGTTACAGTACGATATCGGTCCAGAGCTCGGACGGATCCGGCTCTGCGTCGTTCTGGGCAAATTCGGCGGCGTCGGCGACAATGTCGCGGACCTCCTTGTCGACCGCTTTGAGCTCGTCCTCATCAGCCCACTTCTTGTCGAGCAGGCGCGCCTTGACCTGCTCGATCGGGTCGCGCTCGGAGCGCATCTTCTGCACTTCTTCCTTGGAGCGGTATTTTGCCGGATCGGACATCGAGTGGCCGCGGTAGCGATAGGTCTGCATTTCGAGAATCAGCGGCCCCTTGCCGTCACGGCACCATTCGGTGGCGAGATCGCCGGCTGCCTTGACTGCACGGACGTCCATGCCATCGACCTGGATGCCCGGAATCTTGAAGGAGGCGCCGCGGTGCGAAAAATCCGTCTCGGCCGACGAACGCGTTACCGAGGTGCCCATGGCATAGCGGTTGTTCTCGATGATGAAGATCACCGGCAGCTTCCACAGCGAGGCCATGTTGAAGCTCTCATAGACCTGGCCCTGATTGGCGGCGCCGTCGCCGAAATAGGTCAGTGTCACATTGTTGTTGCCACGATAGCGATTGGCGAAGGCGAGGCCGGTGCCGAGCGAAACCTGCGCGCCGACAATGCCGTGGCCGCCGTAAAAATGCTTCTCCTTGGAGAACATGTGCATGGAGCCGCCCTTGCCCCTGGACAGGCCGCCGCGGCGCCCGGTCAATTCGGCCATGACGCCGCGCGGCGACAGTTCCATCGCCAGCATGTGACCATGGTCGCGGTAGGCGGTGATCATCTGGTCGCCGTCGATCAGCGCCATCTTCATGCCGGTGACAACTGCTTCCTGGCCGATATAGAGGTGGCAGAAGCCGCCGATGAAGCCCATGCCGTAGAGCTGGCCGGCCTTTTCCTCGAAGCGGCGGATCAGCAGCATGCGCCGGTAGGCGTCAAGCTCCTCATCCTTGGTGAAGTCGACAGGTTTGGGGGCTGAAAGCCCTGCCGATTTGCCGTCGGATTTGGGTTTGGTTTTGGCAGGCGCTTTTCTGGCGGCGGTGGCCATTCATCACTCCCTGTTGGCGTCTCTTGCGGACACTGAGGGAGATCAGTTCTCCCCACCGATTTGGCAAAGGCTAACACGCGGGAAAGCGTTTCGCCATGCTGAAAAATGCATGGCTGACATGCGTCTAAGCGATTAAAATCGTTGAAAATATCGGCGATTAACTTGAATTCGGTTATCTTGCCGTTGCCGGCAACATGATGGTGATTTCGTCGGCGTGGGACACATTGAGCGCCTTGCGCGCCTGCTCGTCGAGCATGTCCTTCTCCAGCGTGCCCTGATGCATGAGCTGAACACGCCGCTGCAGATCGAGCCGGCGCGCCTTGACGGCATCGAGCTTACCTTGCAGGTCGACGGCTTCGGCTTGCAACCGGTATTTGGAATAGATGCCGAATTCGCCGTGGTAGGCATGAAAGCCGAAATAGGCGAGGAACGCCACGCAGAGCGAGGGGATGATCAGCCGACCGGTATTTCTCTGCTTGTGCTGACGTGTCCACATGACCCAAATCCCTTAGAGCGCCGCGCGCGCCTGGACGCGCAAAGGGCACTCTAACCACTCTGCGACCTAGCCCTTTCTCGCCCGATTGTGCTTAATGGACGGTTACGGACGACCGGATCTGGCGTGTTGAAACAAAAAAGGCGAGAATGCCCCGCCCTTTCGTTTTCGGATTTTCTGGGTTTTAGGATTTTCTGCGGCTCAGCCCTTCACGATCGACTTGCCGGCGTAGAGCGCCTGCTTGCCGAGCTCTTCCTCGATGCGGATGAGCTGATTGTACTTGGCCATGCGATCCGACCGCGACAGCGAACCCGTCTTGATCTGCCCGCAATTGGTGGCGACGGCGAGATCGGCGATGGTCGAATCTTCGGTTTCGCCCGAGCGGTGCGACATGACCGCGGTGTAGCCGGCTTTGTGCGCGGTCTCGACGGCATCGAGCGTTTCGGTCAGTGAGCCGATCTGGTTGACCTTGACCAGGATAGAATTGGCGACGCCCATGCGGATACCGTCGCGCAGCCGGGCCGTATTGGTGACGAACAGATCGTCGCCGACCAGCTGGGTCTTGTTGCCGATGAGGTCGGTCAGCGTTTTCCAGCCGTCCCAGTCGTCTTCGGCCAGCCCATCCTCGATGGTGATAATCGGATAGTCCGCGGCGAGCTTGGCCAGATACTTGGCCTGGGTCTTCGGATCGCGGGTCTTTTTCTCGCCTTCATAGACGTAGTTGCCGTCCTTGAAGAATTCGGTCGCGGCGCAGTCGAGGCCGAGCGCAACCTCTTCGCCCGGCTTGAAGCCGGCCTTCTCGATCGATTCCATGATGAAATCGAGCGCTGCGGGCGCGCTTTTCAAGTTAGGAGCGAAGCCACCCTCGTCGCCGACATTGGTGTTGTGGCCGGCGTCCTTCAGCCGCTTCCTCAGCGTATGGAAAATTTCCGAACCCCAGCGCAAGCCGTCACGCAGTGTCGGCGCACCGATCGGCAGGATCATGAATTCCTGGAAATCGATCGGGTTGTCGGCATGGGCGCCACCGTTGATGATGTTCATCATCGGCACCGGAAGCACATGCGCCTTGGTGCCGCCGACATAGCGGTAGAGCGGCAGGCCAGCCGCTTCCGCCGCAGCCTTGGCCACCGCCAGCGACACGCCAAGGATCGCATTGGCGCCGAGGCGGCTCTTGTTGGGTGTGCCGTCGAGCTCGATCATGGTCTGGTCGATGTGGATCTGGTTCTCGGCTTCCATCCCGCCGATCGCCTCGAACAGCTCGCCATTGACGGCCTCTACCGCCCGCAGGACGCCCTTGCCGAGGTAGCGGGCGCCGCCGTCGCGCAGCTCGACCGCCTCATGCGCGCCGGTCGAGGCGCCGGAAGGCACCGCAGCGCGGCCCATCGAGCCGTCTTCGAGCACGACGTCGACCTCGACGGTCGGGTTTCCGCGGCTGTCCAGGATTTCGCGCCCGACAATGTCGATGATGGCAGTCATTGCGATGTCCCCGATTGATCTGACGAAGCGTCGCGCACGTCTTAGCCAAAGTGCCGCAAAACGCAATCGGGGCGTCCGCAAATAGTGCCGCCACTTCCGCCACATCGAATCACGAAGCACAAATTGCTGTCATCATAAGTCATGTCAGTCATAGGCCTTGGCGGCATGCGGCTTTCTGGTTTATGCTCACAGCTGCGCGGGGCGAAACAGGAGGAGTTTCGCCATGTCTCAGTTGAGCGGTATTGTGAGTTTGTTCCTGATCGCGGCGGCGTTTTTGACGTCGTGTGACACTCAGCAGCCTCAACAGGGCGCGGTAGAGTTGTCCACCCTTGCAGCGGAGTAGATATCCCAGAGAAAAGGCCCCCGGTTCAACCGGGGGCCTTTTGATTCCGGCAGAGCAAGATCAATGCCAATAAGGCTCGACCCTGTAGTAACTGTATGAAGCATCACGCGCGGCCTCGCCGTCGGCGCCCGTCAATTCGTTGATCGAATAGGCGGGAGCTGCCTTCAGTTGCTCCTTGGTGAACGGCACGACATAGCCGCCCTTGTTCTCGTCATAGTCGAGGCTCGCCCACGGAATGGCGTGGTATTTCTCGCCGATGCCGAGAAATCCGCCAAAGCCGATCACGGCAAACATGATTCCATTCGACAATTTGTCGAGCATGACATCCTCGATGTCGCCGATGTGCGTGCCTTCCGTGTTGTAGACGGAAGTGCCGATCACCCGCGAGGCAGCGATGGCTTCAGTGTGTCCTGTCTGGGTTGTCATGATGTGCTCCTCTTGTCGTTCACTTCAGCTTCGACAATGAGGAGAGGGCTGCGAAGGTTCCAGACTTTTATGGACGCGGTCATACGTACAGGGCTGATCACTCAGCGAGGATGAAGGTGACCTTCATGTTGACGCGGTAGGCGGAGATCGTGCCGTTCTCGACGACGACCTTCTGGTCCTGGATCCAGGCGCCTTCGACGTTCTTCAATGTCTTTGCGGCGCGGGCAATCCCCTGTTCGATGGCGTCCTGAAAACTCTTATTCGACGATGATGTGATTTCGGTGACGCGGGCGACGGACATGGCTTCCTCCTCCAAGGCACTCGGTTGCCTGGGCAGCGTACAACTGGCGCCTGTTGATCACAAGTTTCGGGTCGGACTTAGGGCTGGGCCGCTGAACTTGCTCAGCCCTTGGCGACGCGATCGAATGCCATCAGCCTTTCAAGCAGCGCCCGAAGGTCCTTCAGCGGCACCATGTTGGGACCGTCGGAGGGGGCGTTGTCGGGATCCTGATGCGTCTCGATGAAGACGCCGGCGACACCGACCGCAACCGCGGCGCGCGCCAGCGTCTCGACGAAGCGCCGATCGCCGCCTGACGAGCCGCCCTGCCCGCCCGGCTGCTGCACCGAATGCGTGGCGTCGAAAATCACCGGCGCGCCGATCTCGGCCATGATCGGCAGGGCGCGCATATCGGACACCAGCGTGTTGTAGCCGAAGGACGCGCCGCGCTCGGTGACCAGCACATTGGCGTTGCCGGAACCGGTGACCTTGGCGACGACGTTCTTCATGTCCCACGGCGCGAGGAACTGGCCCTTCTTCACATTGACGACCTTGCCGGTTCTTGCCGCCGCGATCAGCAGATCGGTCTGGCGGCTGAGGAAAGCCGGAATCTGCAGGATATCGACATGCGGCGCCACGAGCGCGCACTGTTCCTCGGTGTGGATATCGGTCAGGATCGGCAGCGAAAACGCCTTGCGCAAATCGTCGAAGACGGGCAGCGCCGCATCGAGCCCGGCGCCGCGCGTGCCGCCAAGCGAGGTGCGGTTGGCCTTGTCGTAACTGGTCTTGTAGACGAGGCCCAGCCCGAGCTTCTCGGTCAGTTCCTTCAGCGCGCCAGCCATGTCGAAGGCGTGCTGGCGCGATTCAAGCTGGCACGGGCCGGCAATCAGCGACAGCGGCGCGCTGTTGCCAAAGACGACATTGCCGACGGTTACGGACGAATTGGGCTTGCTCATGCTTTCTCCTGGAAAACGAAGGCCGCACCCTGCCCGGATGCCGGCCGCACGACAATATCATCGCCGCGTATGTCATGTTCGACGGAACTTGCTGCAAGCAGCCTGGCGACCGTGTCGGCGGAACCAACTGAAAAGACGATCGCCGCGAAGCGGAGGTCCGATGGCGCGCCGGCAGGTATGCCGAAGCGCGTTTCGAAGGCGGCGGGGTCAAGCAGGGTCAAGGTCGCGTTCGGCAGGTCAAGCGCGGTGCTGCTCCCCTGCCCGGTCGCCGGACTGCGCGTCGCGATCGAAATCAATCGGTGCTGTTCGGCTGGCTCGGTGCTGACCGCCACGACTTCGATGATGCCGGTTGCGCCATTGGCGTGGACCTGCAGCGCGCTCCGGTCCACTTTCGGCGCATTGATCCGCTCGCAGGCAAACAGGAATGCATCCGTCGCCCCGGTGCCGGAGGCGAAGGCCAGTTTGAACGATGCCGTGTCGCTGTTTCCCGCCGAGTCGGTGAAGGCGCGCGAAAGGCTCAGCATGTCTCCAGCCGACAGGCCGGCTTCGACATAGCGTGCGTGGTCGGCATCGGCATTCTGGGTGCCCAGGACAAGGGCGGAAAATCCCTCATTGCCGCAGCTGTCGCGATAGGCACGATCGCGCGCGACGAAGACGTTGCCGTCAGCGACCGCTTTCGCCGCCGCTTGCGCATTGCCCACTGCCAGCAGCTCGAGATAGGTGCCGTCCTCAAGGAAGACGCAGCAGTTTTCCGTGCCGAAAGGATGGATGCCGGTCGGCGCCACAACAAAGCCAAGCGAAACCAGCCGCGCCCGCGCCACGTCGAGGCTCGCGGTCGGCAGCACAAGATGGTCAAGCGGACAAGCGCCGGGCGGATAAGCGCCGGGCGAATGAGGGCGTGCTGGCATCGTCTCGGTCATGCCGGCGCGGTGTGCATCATTCCGGAAGTTGGTTCAAGGGCCCTCGCCTGACGCGCAGGGATTTCATGGCGGCAGCGGACGTCGCGATGGCTGTTCTTGGCCACGCTGCCTAGGCGACGCGCGAAAGCGGCAGGGCGCTGATCCGACCGAACCAATGGCCGCAGACGGGTGCGCTCCTGCTTCGGTCAGTTTCCCTTCAAGTCGCAGCCACAATGTCCGCCGAATAGCGCAATTCGCGCAGCGGTTTGACCTGGCTGGTTGTCTCGGCATAGAGCGGATGCGCCTTGTAGGCGGCCAGAGCGGCGTCATCCTCGAACTCGGCATAGACGACCACGTCGATCTCGTCCGAAAGCGGGTCGACCTTGCTGTTGAGCGTCACCTCGAACTGACGGGAATGGGGGATGTTGCCCAGCGCCAGCAAGCCCGTGCGTACGGCCTCGACATCCTCTTTGTGCCGTGCGCTGAAGAAAACGATATGCCGGATCAACCCCAGCCTCCTCGATCGATGTGCAGGCATGTTTTGTGTGGGCGACACGATCGCGTCAATCGGCAACGATGTCGCGGCACCAACGCGTTGGGGCGAAGGCGAGGAAACCTACATCATGCTGGTGATGTAGCGCACGATGCGGTTAATCTCCCTGACCGTGGTGTCGAGATAGCTGCCCTGATTGTAGAGCCCGTCCCAGATCAGGAAGAACGTGACGGCGCAGATGACGATGACATAACGCATGGCTAAAACTACTGCATCCGGGTGGCTGCAACCATAGTGATTCCGGCGTTGATCAGCGCCCTCCCCCAAAATCTTTCCATGATCCGTGCTCGCTTGCCTTGGCTCTTGAAGTTCCCCTTGATGACGTGAAAGATTGCTGCGGGGATTCATCGGGAAGCGGCGTTCGCGCCCTGCCGATGAACTGCGAGAGAGTTGGAAACCGGCGATTTTGCGCCGGCGCCGCAGAAGTCCCGGGGGCGTGACATGGCTCACAAGGAAGACACCGGCGTTGCGTCGGGCGACGCGGTCAGATTGGACGAATTCAATTTCGCCGAGACCGTCAAAGGCCTGCCGGCCAAGGCGCGCATGGTGCTGTCGGCGGCGATGAACCTGCAGCGTGGCTCGCTCAAGGTGAGGATGCCGGACGGCCGCGCCGTCCTCGTCGGCGGCAAGGGCCCGGGTCCGGACGCCGAACTGGTGCTCAAGAACTGGCGCTTGCCCGGCCGCGCCTTCACCGGCGGCACCATCGGCATCGCCGAATCCTACATCGACGGCGATTGGGACAGCCCCGATGTGACCAGTTTCCTCGAACTGTTCGTAGTCAATTCAGAAATCGGAGAGCGCATCGCCGGCGGCGCCAGTTGGTTGATCAACGCCGTCCAGCGTGTCCGCCACTGGTTCAACCAAAACACCCGCACCGGCTCGAAGCGCAACATTTCGGCGCATTACGATCTCGGCAACGCCTTTTACAAGGAATGGCTGGATCCGAGCATGACCTATTCGTCGGCGCTCTATGCGGCTGGCGCCAACGATCTGGAAAGCGCGCAAGCCGCCAAATATCGCGCGCTGGCCAAGGACACGGGCATCGGCGCGAACGACCACGTGCTTGAAATCGGTTGCGGCTGGGGCGGTTTTGCCGAATTCGCCGCGCGCGAGATCGGCTGCCGCGTCACCGGGCTGACGATCAGCCGCGAGCAGCATGACTTCGCCAGAGCACGCGTCCAGAAGGCTGGATTTGCCGACAAGATCGACATCAAGCTGCAGGACTACCGCGACGAAACCGGTTCCTACGACCGCATCGCCTCGATCGAGATGTTCGAGGCGGTCGGCGAAAAGTACTGGCCCGTGTTTTTCGGCAAGATGAAGGATTGCCTGCGGCCTGGCGGCACCGCCGGCCTGCAGATCATCACCATCAACGAGAAAGCCTACGATACCTATCGCGCCCGGCCGGATTTCATCCAGCGTTACGTCTTCCCGGGCGGCATGCTGCCGACGCCGTCGATCCTGAAAACGCTCGGCAAAGACCATGGCCTTGCTCATCTGCGCGAGCGCATTTTCCCGGACGACTATGCCCGCACGCTCGCCGAATGGCGCCACCGTTTTTGTGGGTCATGGGAAAAGATCGTCCCGCTCGGTTTCGACGACCGCTTCAAGAAGCTCTGGGAGTTTTACCTGCATTATTGCGAAGCCGGCTTCCGCGCCAGCTACATCGATGTCCGCCAGGTGGTTTACAGGGCTTAGGGTGGCGACGACTAATTTCCGCATGGGATCAATTGGTTCTCCGTCGAACATCAAGTCGATGATGCGGTTCGAGGCGGCTGCTGTTCAACGACGTGCCAGCCTTCAACAGCGTGCCAAGTCCTGACCGAAGCAGAGCTTCGCGCCTGAATCCGGTCGAGTCCATAAGGGAACAGATGACGTGCGGATGCATGTGCGCGGGCGGAGACGTCAGTTCCTGTCGTCGTCGCCTTGGGTGATCAGCCGCGCGCTGCGCTGCCCTGTCAGGTAGATCCATAGCCAGCTCAGCGAAACCGCAAGCCGGTTACGGAAGCCGATCAGGAAATAGATGTGCGCCAGGCCCCAAAGCCACCAGGCCAGCCGGCCGGTGAGCTTGATCCAGCCGAAATCGATCGCGGCGGCGCGCTTGCCGATCGTCGCCAGATCGCCGTCATGCCTGTAGCGGAAAGGCCGCGGGGCTGCGTCGCCGGCAAGCCGGGCCTTGATCGTCGCGGCGACATGCCGGCCCTGCTGCTTGGCGGCGGGTGCTACGCCGGGCACCATGCGGCCATCCGGCCGCAGGACGTGTGCAGCGTCACCGACGACGAAAATCTCCGGGTTGCCCGGCACGGTCAGATCAGGCTCGACCAGCACCCTGCCCGCGCGGTCCGCTGCCGCCCCCAGCCATTCGGCGGCCGGCGAAGCGGCGACGCCTGCTGCCCACAGGATAGTCCTGGCCGGCAGATGCGTTTCACCGAAGACGACACCCTCCGCGTCGCAACGTGTCACGGGCCGACCGAGTTCGACCGTCACGCCAAGCCGCTCGAGCGCCTTGCTGGCATAGTCGGAGAGTTCCGGCGCGAAATTGGGAAGGATACGGTCGCCGGCCTCGATCAGCACCACGCGCGTCTGCCGCGTATCGATGTTGCGGAACTCGCCGCGCAGCATCTCGTGCGCCAGTTCGACAATGGTGCCGGCCAGTTCCACGCCGGTCGGTCCGCCACCGACGATCGCCAATGTCAGCAGCGCCTGGCGCCTGGCGGGATCACTTTCCCGCTCGGCCTGCTCGAAGGCGAGCAGAATGCGCCGTCGAATGGTGGTGGCGTCCTCCAGCGTCTTTAGCCCCGGTGCGAAAGGCTCCCATTCGTCATGGCCGAAATAGGCGTGGCGGGCGCCGGTGGCCAGCAGCAGCGTGTCGTAGGCGATCGCGTCGCCATCATCGAGCAGCACATTTTTGCCGGCGCGGTCGACGCCGCTGACAGTGGCGAGCAGTGTCGTCACATCCTTGCGCTTGCGCAGAAGATGGCGGATCGGCCAGGCGACTTCCGAGGTCGCCAGCGCCGTAGTCGCCACCTGATAGAGCAGCGGCTGGAAAAGATGATGGTTGCGCTTGTCGATCATGGTGATGCGCACCGGCGCACCGTCAAGCGCGCGGGTGAATTCGAGACCCCCAAAGCCCGCCCCGACGACGACGACATGATGTCTGGTTTCGTTCATCTCATTCACTCCGGGAGCAGGCTGGCCGGGAGCAGGTTGGCCGGGAGAGCAGGTGGGCCGTGAGGGCAGTTGGCCGTGAGGGCAGACTGGGGAGCAATTTCGCCAAGGCTGATGTAGCTACTTTTGTGCACCGCAACAACATCCGACTTTGCCTACTGCCGGCCCTAACATGTCGCTGTTGTACATGCCCCATCCTGCCGCCGAGTATAATTTCATCGAAAGCAGACGAAAGGAGAGGAACTTGGCTAGCGATCATGACGACGGTCCGGGGCGATATTCCTCGCCGCCTTGCTTCATGCACGAGTTCGACCCGGAATTCCGGCCGCCCCTATCCGATTGGAACGACGTGAAACGATGGCGCAAGGCCGAGCGCGAGCGGCTGATTGCGGCCCGCCTGGCTGTCCCGGCTGACGTGCGGACGGCAATGTCGCAGCGCATCGGCGAAAGCCTCGACGCGATGATCGGCGACATTGCCGGCCGCATGGTCAGCCTCTACTGGCCGTTCCGCGGCGAGCCGGATTTGCGGGCCTGGATGGCTTCCGTCAGTGACCGCGGCGGCCGTACCGCGCTGCCTGTTGTCGTCGAAAAAGCCCGCCCGCTTATCTTTCGCGCCTACGTTCCGGGCGATCGGCTGGAAAAAGGTGTCTGGAATATCCCGATCCCGGCTGAAGGCGATCCGGTGCTGCCCGACATCGTCATCTCGCCGATCGTCGGCATCGATCCGGGACAGTATCGGCTGGGCTATGGCGGCGGCTTCTTCGACCGCACGCTGGCGGCGATGCCGTTCAAGCCGCTGGTCATCGGTGTCGGCTACGAACTGCAGCGCATCGCCACCATCTACCCGCAGCCGCATGATATCCCGATGGACCGGGTGGTAACGGAGGCTTTCAAAGCCTAGGCAAGTTCCGGCTTCATCCCGACCGCCGTCCGGTCGACGATCTCGCGCAAGGCGAACGACGAGTTGATCTTCGTCACATGCGGCATTGCCGACAGCCATTCCTTGTGGATGCGCTCATAGTCGACGAGGTCCTTTGCCGCGATGCGCAGGATATAATCGTATTCACCCGACATCAGGTGGCAGGACAACACATTCGGGCAGCGCTTTATCGCCGCCTCGAAATCCGACAGTGTCTTTTCGAATTGCCCCGACAGCGATATATGCACGATCGCCGTCATCTGGTGGCCAAGAGCGGCATTGGAAAGCCGGGCGTGGTAGCCGCGGATGGTTCCGGATTTCTCCAGATTGTCGAGCCGCCGCGAGCAGGCCGACTGCGACAGGCCGACCTTCTCGGCAAGCGCCGCGTTGGGTATCCGCCCATCCCGTTGCAACGTTTCGAGGATGGCGATATCAATCCTGTCGAGCGGCATTTTTCGGGATTCCTGCGACAATCCAGCTGTTTTACGCAACGATTATCGAACCGCACCGTCTTGCGCAAGCGTATTCGCAAACACCTACGCGACGATTCGTGGTTCACTGTCTCTCAACAGCGAACATGCCCCAAAAGGCTGGATCAGGAGGAGAAGAAGATGCGCGTCGGCTGCCCCCGGGAAATCAAGAACCACGAATACCGCGTCGGCCTGACGCCGGGATCGGTCCGCGAATATGTCGCGCATGGCCACGAAGTGCTGGTCGAGACCGGCGCCGGCGCCGGCATCGGCGCCGACGACAACGCCTATCGCGCCGCCGGCGCCACCATCGCCAAGACGGCCGCCGACGTGTTTGCCAAGTCCGACATGATCGTCAAGGTCAAGGAGCCGCAGCCCAACGAATGGGTCCAGCTCCGTGACGGCCAGATCCTCTACACCTATCTCCATCTCGCTCCGGATCCGGAGCAGACCAGGGGCCTGCTGGCCTCGGGCGTGACGGCCATCGCCTACGAGACGGTCACCGACGACCGCGGCGGCCTGCCGCTGCTGGCGCCGATGTCGGAAGTCGCGGGCCGCTTGTCGATCCAGGCGGGCGCCACCGCGCTGCAGAAGGCCAATGGCGGCCGCGGCGTTCTGCTCGGCGGCGTGCCCGGCGTGCTGCCTGGCAAGGTCACTGTGCTCGGCGGCGGCGTTGTCGGCCTGCATGCCGCACGGATGGCGGCCGGCCTTGGCGCCGACGTCACCATCATCGACCGCTCGATCCCGCGGCTGCGCCAACTCGACGATATCTTCGGCGGCCGCGTCCACACCCGCTACTCGACGGTCGAGGCGCTGGAAGAGGAATGTTTTTCGGCCGACATCGTCGTCGGCGCCGTGCTGATCCCGGGTGCCGCCGCGCCAAAACTCGTTTCGCGCGAAATGCTGTCGGGAATGAAGAAGGGCTCGGTGCTGGTCGATGTTGCCATCGACCAGGGCGGCTGCTTCGAGACCTCGCACGCCACAACTCATGCCGACCCGACCTATGAGGTCGACGGCGTCGTTCACTATTGCGTCGCCAACATGCCGGGCGCGGTGCCGGTCACCTCGGCTCAGGCGTTGAACAACGCGACGCTGCATTACGGCCTGCAGCTCGCCGACAAAGGCCTGAAGGCGCTGGTCGACGATCATCATTTGCGCAACGGCCTCAATGTCCACAAGGGCAAGATCACCAACCGCGCGGTGGCCGAATCGCTCGGCTATGAACTGGTCGAGCCGAAGGCCGTTCTCGCCGCCTGAACCCGCCGCTCGATCCTCTCCCGAAAGAGCCGCCGACGCCCCCGGCGGCTCTTTTTTCCACAAGAAAATTTCACGAATTGCGCTAGGCCGGGCGGCTTTACCCGTTTTGCTTGCAATGTGTCATTGTTGTGGCTTTTTTGTTACATCCGCCGGCGTGGGCAGGTGCTAGACGGCTGACGGGTTTTTCAAAAGGCAGGGGCAATGACCAGCAAACGATTCGCAAAATCTCTTCTTCTTGGCGCGGTTTCCGTACTGGCGCTCCGATCGGCTTCTCAGGCCGCCGACGCGCTTGTGCCGGTGGTCGAAACGTCGGCCTTCAACTGGAGTGGCATCTATGTCGGCTTCGGCGTTGGCGCCGGCGCCAATGTCCACGAGCTCAGCAGCGATTTCCTTCCGGGCTTCTCGTTGAACGGCATTGGTGGTGAAGGCGTATACGGTGAACTGACCGTTGGGTACGACTATATGGTGTCGCCGCGCTTCCTGATCGGCGGACTCCTGGACGCCCATATCGGCAACATTGAAACCACGCTCGATGTAGCTGGACTAGAGGCTTCGGTCCGCGAGACCTACGGTTTCGATGCTGGTCTGCGAGCCGGTTACCTGTTCACGCCGAACACGTTGGGCTATGTGCTCGGCGGCTATTCCTGGCAGAAATACAAACTCGACACCAACGCTGGTTTTGACCTGGATTGGGACCAGAGCGGTTACTTCGTCGGAGCCGGCGTTGAAACGGCCATCAACAGCAACTGGACCATCAAGACAGAATATCGCTATACCCGCTTCGGTACCAATGATGATCTGCTTTCCGAGTTCGGTTTGCCGGATGGCGCCCTCAATATCGACACGTCGCGGCATACGTTCCAGGTCGGGGCCAACTATCGCTTTGGCGCCCAGAATGGCGGCGTCGCCTCTTTTGAAGCGCCTGCCTACAACTGGACCGGCTTCTACGTCGGCGGCGCCGCCGGCGCGGGTGCGTCGGTGCATCAGATCGAGGTTCCGCCGCTTGGTGGGCTCGAGTTCAACGGGCTCGGCGGCGAAGGTGTGTTCGGCGAATTGAACGTCGGCTATGACCATGATTTCGGCAGCTGGGTCGCAGGTGTCATGGTGGATGCCCGCTACTCCGGCATGACTTCCGAGTTGGAACTTCCAGGCGGATCGATCAATCTGGATACCGATTACGGCTTCGATGTGCTTGCCCGCGTCGGTATGAAAGTCAACGAATCAACCCTCGCCTACGTGCTCGGTGGTTACAGTTGGCAGCACTTCGATCTGAACGCGTCTTCGCCGATCGGCGATATCCTCGATTGGGACTCCAGCGGCTTCTCGGTGGGTGGTGGTCTGGAAACGGCCATGTCCAGCAACGTGACCGTCGGCCTCGAGTACCGCTATTCGCAGTTCTCCGAGGAGGATTTCTCGTCGGAACTTGGGCTGCCGGACGACACTCTCACCTCGACGCCTTCGTTCCATACCGTCCGCATTGGTGCGAAGTACAAGTTCAACTAATTTTCGAGCCGTCCAGACAACAGTCAAAGCCCGTCGGTCATTCCGGCGGGCTTTTTCTTTGGGTAAAGAAATATAATGCAGGCAGCAAAAAAGCGGAGCCAAAGCCCCGCTTCCTCTGATATCGAGATCTCCCGCCGGTTCATCCGCGGTCGGCAAATCGATCGACAATCATTCCATAACGCGACATTGCGACAGGCGTACGACAGCTGCGACCGATCCGGTCACGCGCGCTCGATCCGGCACTGATAGCAGTTGTTGCGTGCCGAGCGAACATGCACATAGGCGATGTCGTCGCGCTCGAACAAACTCTCGGCCCGTGCCGCAATAGCGGCCGTTGGGATGACGCCGCCGCTGCCGTAGACGATGCGATCGTCGCTGCCGTAACCGCGCACGATGTAGTCGCTGCCTTCGAGAATTTCGGGAAGCGCCTCGGCCTCGGCAGCGCGCTCGCAAGGCTCGGCATGGAGGAAGATCGGGCCGGTCTCGGCATAAGGCTGCAATTGCGGGAATGGCCGATAAGCCAGGACAAGGTAGGCTTCTCCAGCGGCGACGTTCTTCAGGCAGTGGCGGCAAGGCACGCCGTCACCGTCGGATATTTTCCGCTCTGGGATCAGGCCATAGGCGTCCGGCCCGCCGCGCTGCAAAGCTCTGACGCCTTCCGTGGGCAAGGCCTTGAACTGGATGGTCATGGTGAAATCTCCGATGTCATCGACCGGAAATTACGTCGCTGCGCCAGCGCTTCCCACCCGATTCCTGCCAATCTGGATCAGTCCATCAGCGCGTCGAGACCGCGCACCAGCCCTGTGATCTCCTGTACCCGCCGGATGGCGAGCAGCGTCCCGGCCACATAAGGGGCAGCGGACGAGCCGGCGTCGTGGCGGATGGTCAGCCGCTCGTCGGGCAGGCCGAACAGCGCTTCGCAGGACAGGATGTAGGAAGGCAGGCGAAGCGCATGCACCTGCACCCCCTCGCCCGTGCCAACCGCCGCACCGCGCGTTCCCGGCACACCGGAGACCTCCGAGACCGGCCGCGCGGTCGAAGCCTTGCGGACATCGGCCAGCGCTTCGGCAAGCTCGCGCGCCGTGCCGGACGGCGCGTCGGGCTTTTTGGCGCTGGCATAGTCGATGACCTCGACATCCGGCACGTATTTCGCCGCCATCAGGGCAAACCGCTTCATCAGCGTGGCGGTGATCGAAAAATTGCCGGCGGCAATGACGCCGACACGATTGGCGCGGGCTGCAGCATCGATCTCGCCGAAATCGGCCGCACCCAGCCCCGAGGTGCCGATCACCACGTGCCGTCCGTTTTCGATGGCCAGCAGCGCATGGTCCTTCACGACATGCGGTTTGGTGTAGTCGAGCAGCACGTCCGAGGGCACCTCCATTGCCTCGGCCAGCGAGGCGGCAACGATGATGCCGTTTGCCGACAGGCCGACCAGCAGGCCTGAATCCTGCCCAGCGCCGCTGCGTGACACGGCACCGGCCAGCGCCATGTCGCCTTGCGCCCCGATCGCCGGAACCAGTGCCTTGCCGACCCAGCCGGTCGCACCGGCCATCACCACCCGAATCGTCATTGATCCTCCCATCGCCATTTCGAGCGCCACGCGTTCCCTTGGATGCGTGGCGAACGCTCCAACAGTTTGCCTCCGAGCTGAAGCATCGATGAAATTCAGTCTGCGGAGAAAATCATGGCCGCATGACGCTGGCCGCACGTTCGGCGAAGGTCATTGGATGCACCATCTCCTTCTTTTGCGCGACCGGTTCAAAGCCGAGCTTCTGATAGAGCGGCAATGCCGCCGGATGGTCGAGCGTGCAGGTCTGCACCGTCACCCGCCTTGGTCCGTGCGACCAGGCGGCGTCGATCGCCGCACCCAGGAACCAGCGGCCGATGCCTTGGCCGGTGGCGTGCTCCATCATGCCGAAATAGGCCAGTTCCACTTCTCCCGGCAGATGTGGCTTCAGGTCGAAAAAGCCGGCCGGCGAGCCGTCGAGATACAGCACCCTGATATCGCGGTCCTCGCGATGGATCCCGGCAGAAAGCTCCTCGTCGCTCAGCCTCAGCACATTGACCCAGTGCCATTTGCGGCCCACCCGATCCATCAAATAGCGGTAGAAATGCAGCGGAATGTCCTTGGTTTTTAGCAATGCGATCTGGCGGTTGTACGGCAGCGGCGGCGAATAGGCCGGCGGCGCATGCATTTCGAGAAACGTCACCGTGACCTCGATGTCGTCAAGCGCGCCGTTTTCCATCACAGTCAGTCCTTGCCCGTCACGACGGGCGTATCGCCAAGCCCACCCCATTCGGTCCATGAACCGTCGTAGAGCCTGTTGTCGGTGTGGCCTAGCGTCTCGAGCGCCAGCGTGATCGCCGCCGCCGTAACGCCTGAGCCGCAAGAGGTGACGACCGGCTTTGACAGGTCGATGCCGGCGTCCTCGATCACCTTGCGCAACCGGTCTTTCGACAGCAACTCGCCATCCTCGGCAAGCGCCGAAAACGGCGCATTGCGCGCGCCGGGCATATGGCCCGAGCGGACGCCGGCGCGAGGCTCCGGCTCGGTACCGGCAAACCGGCCAGGCGAACGCGCATCGGCGATCTGGCTTTCTCCGGTCTCGACGATCCGGCGCATGTCGGCCAGGCTGGCGACGCGAGCGGCATCGAAGTCGGCATGGAACACGCAAGGCGCGATCTTCGTCGGCTCCGCCGTCACCGGCCGTCCAGCCGCTTTCCAGCGATCGAAGCCGCCGTCCAATATGTAGACCTGGAACACCCCCATGACACGGAACATCCACCAGGCGCGCGGCGCCGAGAAGAAGCCCGGGCCGTCATAGACAACGATGGTGTCGTCGGCCGAAATGCCCATGGCGCCGACATACTGGGCGAAATGCTGCGGCGACGGCAGCGTGTGCGGCAGTGGGGAATCAGGATCCGAGATCGCATCGTGATCCAGGAAACGGGCGCCCGGAATGTGCGCTGCGTCATATTCGGCGCGCGCGTCGCGTTTCTGCGCCGGCAAATACCAGGACGCGTCGACGATGGTCAGGCCAGGCTCGCCGAGGCGCTTCTGCAACCAGTCCGCATCGACGGTGAAAGGGCTGTCTTCGGCCATTGTTCTTCTCCTGCCCGCCTTCGACAATCTGTTTATCAGGCCGGCTGTTTATCAGGCCGGCGGCATTGGTCCAAAGCGTATTCGGAAGCGCCGGTTCTCGCGACCCTTCTTCTCGATCTTGCCGATATGTATCTCGCCGACTTCTCCAGTGCTCTTCACATGAGTGCCGCCGCAAGGCTGGCTGTCGATCGAGGCGTTCTCGCCAATGCAGACCAAGCGGATCTTGCCCGTGCCGACCGGCGGCCGAACATTCTTCGATTTCACCAGTCCCGGATTGGCCGCCAACTCCTCGTCGGTGATCAGCCTGACAAAGACCGGGTGGTCGGCCCACACCAATTCCATCAGCCGGGCCGTCACGTCTTCCCTGGTGAAGCCGGCATCCGGAATATCGAAATCGATACGGCTGTCGTCCTCGGAAACCGAGGCACCGGTGATCGGGAACGGGCAGACGACGGTAAGCAAGTGGCAGGCTGTGTGCATGCGCATCAGAAGATGCCGCCTCTGCCAATCGAGGGCAAGCTTTACCGGCTCACCGACCTCAGGCACCGCCTGCTCAGGCGGCGGCACATGGATGATGTCATCCTTGGTCTCACCGGTGATGGTGGCGGCAACAGCGATCAGGCTGCCGTCGGCGCGTTCGAGGGTGCCCGTATCGCCAGGCTGCCCGCCCGACGTGGCATAGAAGATCGTCCGGTCCAGAATGATGCCGCCACGGTCGTTGACGGCGACAACCACGGCATCAGCCGTCCTGAGATAGGCGTCGTCGCGAAACAGGGCATCCGTCCTGTAAGCCATCACGCAACCTTTTCGAACGGCACCGAGATTGTGCTCCGCTGTTCCATCCAGCCCGGCACCGGCAGCTGCTTCTGACGCAGGAATTCCGGGTTGAACAATTTCGACTGATAGCGCGTGCCGTAGTCGCAAAGCACGGTCACGATGGTATGGCCGGGACCCATCTCACGTGCCAGCCGGATCGCGCCGGCAATGTTGATGCCGGTCGAGCCGCCGACGCACAGGCCTTCCTCCTGGATCAGGTCGAAGACGATCGGCAGTGCATCCTCGTCCGGAATCTGGAAGGAGAAATCCGGCGTGAACCCTTCCAGATTGGCGGTGACCCGCCCCTGCCCGATGCCTTCGGTGATCGAGCTGCCTTCGGATTTCAGCTCGCCGCTGGTGTAGAAACTGTAGAGCGCCGCACCGAGCGGATCGGCGAGCGCGATCTTGACGTCCTTGCTCCTGGCCTTGAGCCCGAAGGCGNTGTAGAGCGCCGCACCGAGCGGATCGGCGAGCGCGATCTTGACGTCCTTGCTCCTGGCCTTGAGCCCGAAGGCGACCCCTGCCAGTGTTCCGCCGGAGCCGACCGCCGAGACGAAACCATCGACCTTGCCGCCGGTCTGGGCCCAGATTTCTTCCGCCGTGGTGCGGGTATGGCCATCACGGTTGGCGACGTTGTCGAACTGATTGGCCCAGATCGCGCCGTTCGGCTCGGACCGGGCCATCTGCTCGGCCAGACGGCCCGACAGTTTCACATAATTGTTGGGGTTCTTGTAGGGAACGGCAGGCACCTCGATCAGCTCGGCGCCGAGCAATCTGATCGTGTCCTTCTTCTCCTGGCTTTGCGTCTCCGGGATGACGATTACGGTGCGGTAGCCAAGCGCCTTGGCAACCAGCGTCAATCCGATGCCGGTGTTGCCGGCCGTCCCCTCGACAATCACCCCGCCCGGCCTCAAAAGTCCGCGCTGCTCGGCGTCGCGGATGATGAACAGCGCGGCACGGTCCTTGACCGACTGGCCCGGATTCATGAATTCGGCCTTGCCCAGGATCTCGCAGCCGGTTTCTTCCGAGGCTTTGTTGAGGCGGATCAGAGGCGTATTGCCGATCGCTTCGATCACAGAACGGGGCATGGAGATTCCTTTATGCTTGCGGCCGAACCCTAGAAACCCGAAGCTTGGGTTTCAAGGCAAGAATTTGCCTGATCCAGCGGCATTTCCGGGCTGCAATTTCCTAAAACAGATGTTGCGTTGAGCCAATCATTGAAGCTCACCATTGAAAAGCGCTCTTTTCATCCGATTTCTTCACCGCTAGAGCACAGGCTAAGAAAAAGCCGCAGGGCATAGCATGACACTCTATCGGGCCGACCCGAAGCACGGCGTCGCCTGGATTACCGGCAGCAGCAGCGGCATCGGCCGTTCACTGGCCAAGGACCTTGCGGCGCAAGGCTATGTCGTCGCGGTGACGGCGCTCGACGACGATCCGATCGACACGCTTGTTGTCGAGACGGCGCAGATGCCGGGCCACGTCACGGCCTATCCTTGCGACGTCACCGACGAAGAACGCATGGCAAGGACGGTCGCGGCGATCGAGAAGGATCTCGGCCCGATCGTCTTGGCCGTGTTCAATGCCGGGAGCTATATTGCGACCGTCGGCGAAGACCTCACTGCCCGTGGATTTCGCCAGTCCTTCGATGTCAATTATTTCGGCATCATCAATGGCCTGGTGCCGGTCATCGAGCGCATGCGCGTCCGCGCGCGCGGCCATATCGTCCTGGTCGGTTCGGTCACTGCCTATTTCGGCTGGCCGACCACGGCCGCCTATGGCGGCACCAAGGCGGCGATCAATATCCTCGCCGAGTCGCTGAAGTACGATTTCGACAAGATGAACGTCCGCATCCAGGTGATAAACCCGGGCTTCGTCGACACCCCGCTGACCGAGAAGAATTTGCTGCCGATGCCCGGGCTGATGCCCGTCAATCGCGCCTCGCGCCGCATGGCGCGCGGCATCAAATCCGGCGGCTTCGAAGTCACCTTCCCGTGGCGCTTGTGCTGGGGCCTGAAGCTGCTCAGAATCCTGCCGAGACCGTTCTGCCGATGGGCCATCAGCACCGCGACCCGCTGGAAGGCGCGTCCGCTGAATTTCGACCGCAAGCCGCCGAGCGAATAGACCGGCCATCAAGTTGGCGCTCCCGCCGCCGGCGGGACGTCGTTGCCTGTTTGCCATCGTGGCCATAGGTTGAGATTAATTGCATGGAGTCTGCGATGGGGCGACGGATCGTGCTTGCGGTATTGGGTCTCGCCGTCATTCTCGTCCTTGCCTACGTCTTCGGCCCGCGCGCCCCAGCCGACATCACGATCCGCTTCGATCCTTCCGTGATCGGCGATGACCCGCAAGCCTACCTGGCACGCAAGGAGGCGGCCGTACCTGATATCCACGACGGGCTGGAAAAGGAAATCATCTGGGTCAATCCGATGGTTCACGCCAGGACGCCGCTGTCGATCGTCTATATCCACGGCTTTTCGGCGTCGAAGGGCGAGGTTCGTCCGCTTCCCGACGAGGTGGCCGAAGGGCTCGACGCCAATCTTTACTACACCCGTCTCACCGGTCACGGACAGGGCGGTGCCGCGATGGCGGACGGCAGCGTCAACGCCTGGATCAACGATTATGAGGAAGCGCTCGCCATCGGCCGAGCGATCGGCGACAAGGTGATCGTCATCGCCACCTCGACCGGCGGCTCGCTGGCAGCCTGGGCTGCGACGCAGCCGGGCGCATCGGACGGGGTGGCGGCCATAGCATTCATCTCGCCGAATTTCGGCGTCAAGGCTTCCGGCGCCGAACTTCTGACCATGCCGTGGGGCCGAGAGATCGCCGAGCTGGTCGCCGGCAAGGAGCGCAGCTTCGTGCCGCGCAATGCGCTGCACGAGAAATTCTGGACCTGGCGCTATCCGATCGCGGCGACGCTGCCGATGGTGGCGCTGACCGAGCTGGCCAATGGCGCGCCGGTGGAGAAGGCGACCATCCCTGCCCTGTTCATCTTTTCCGATTCGGACAAGATCGTGCGGCCGGACCGCACCCGCGACATCGCCGGGCGCTGGGGCGCGGCGCACGAACTGGTGCCGGTCGACGATACCGGCGATCGGGACAATCATGTCATTGCCGGAGACGCGCTGTCGCCAGCAACCACAGCTTTCCTGGCGCAGCGCATTGTCGTGTGGGTACAGGCGGTGGTGAAGTAGGTCTCAGGCGAAAAAGGCGACCGAAGCATCGCTCCGATCGCCTTTTTCAATTGTGAGCAGCCGGGCCGAGCCGACCGGCGCGGGCCGGATGCACTATCTGGTTACGCAGCCCGCGCTGCTGGCCGCTTGCCGCCGAAACGACGCTTGTTGTTGCCCTTGAACGCCTTGGCGCCTTCCGGCTTGCGCTCGCCGGCGAAGGCCGGCTTGTCGCCGAAGCGCTTGTTGCCGTTGTTGTGGCCGCCCGGCCGCCTGCCGTCGCGACGACCGCTGCGGTCGTTGGCCGGCTCGAAGCTGCGCTCGTTCTTTTCGGCAGGATTGCGCTGCGGGTCGGGACTGCCGAGATGATCGGCAACGATCGGCAGCTTGGTGCGGATGATGCGCTCGACCTGGCGCAGCTTGCTGTTCTCGGACGGGTCGCAAAGCGTGATGGCGATGCCGTCCATGCCGTTACGGCCGGTGCGGCCGATGCGGTGGACATAGCTCTCTGCCTCGTCCGGCAGGTCGAAATTCACCACATGGCTGATGCCGGGCACGTCGATGCCGCGCGCCGCGATATCGGTCGCAACAAGAATGCGCACCGAACCCTCGCGGAAATCGTTCAGCGCCTTCTGACGGGCGTTCTGCGACTTGTTGCCGTGGATGACGGCGGCCTTGAAGCCATCGCGCTCGAGATCCTTGGTCACCCTGTCGGCGCCATGCTTGGTGCGCGAAAAGATGATGACGGACTTCATCGCCTGGTCGGCGAGCATCGTCGCCAGAACCTGGCGCTTCTGCTTGGTGCGGGCAAAGACGACGCCCTGTACGATCTCGGCCGCCGCAGTGCTGTGCGGCGCCACTTCGACGCGGATCGGGTTCTTCAGCAGGCCTTTCGCCAGCTCGGCGATTTCGGCCGGCATGGTCGCCGAGAACAGCACCGTCTGACGGTCCGGCGCGGTCGCCCTGGCGATGCGCTTGACGTCGTTGATGAAGCCCATGTCGAGCATGCGGTCGCCTTCATCGAGCACCAGCCATTTGGTGTCGGCAAGCACGAGGTCGCCCTCACGCACCAGATCGGTCAGCCGGCCGGGCGTGGCAATCAAAATGTCGACGCCGGGAGCGATCTTCTTCACCTGGCTGAAGCGCGAGACGCCGCCAAGCACGAGTGCTGTCGAGACATGCGCGCCCTTGGCGAGCAGCTTGATCATCTCTTCGATCTGCACGGCGAGCTCACGCGTCGGCGCCAGGATCAGCGCACGAGCGGTCTTCGGCCGGCGCTTGGTGCCGAGCGCGATGATCTTCGACAGGATCGGCAGCGCGAACGCCGCGGTCTTGCCCGAACCGGTCTGGGCGATGCCGAAAATGTCACGGCCTTCCAGCTGCGGCGGGATCGCCTGGGCCTGGATCGGCTTCGGCTCGGTGAAGCCTGCGCCATGGGTCGCCTTGAGCAGCGCGCCCGTAATGCCAAGTGCTGCGAAACCCGAAAGTTCCCCAGTGTCTTTACCGGGCAGAGTGTTCTTGCCGGTCAGAGTGTTTTCGTTGGTCAAAATATTCTTCTTTCACGCGGCTCCTGGCCGCAAACATCGATGGCGGCAGGGCGCAACCTGCCGTCGAAAAAACTGTCATGAAAACGACAAGGCGGGCGGACGTTATCGTCCGCACGGCTGCGCTGTCGTGCCCGCAGGCATCATGCCACGGGGCTTTTTCGCCGCCTTGCCGATATGTCGGAAAGAGGGAAAACAGACGCAACCAGTCTCATTCGTCGAGAAGGCCGGATAGTCCGGCCCAAGCGCCTATGCCGCCGCATATGGCCCAGTTCGCCGCGAAATGCAAGGGCCGTCATGTTGCAGCGCAGCGAACCAGTCAAGAAGAGCAGCCGTGAACGTCTGCTCAAACTTCACCCGGCCATTCCCTCGCCCCATGCTGGACGAACAGAACTTCTATTTGAGTGTCTTTCACCCGATACGCTGGCGATTGGCCAGATCCAATCCGCGCCTTCGTCATCCTAGGGCGAAGCAAGGAGCGAAGCGACGCGGCGCAGACCCTAGGATCCATGCCGTTACCCAGGCCGAAAAATGCAGCGGCTCAGAATGGCGCTTGCGTCCGCAACGGTGCCAGCTAACCTTCTACCATGACCGGCTATGCCTACATGACCGCGAGCCAAAAGCGTGGCACGATCTACATCGGCGTCACCAACGACCTAGGCCGCCGCATGCCGGAGCATAAATCCGGCCAAGGCTCGCGCTTCACCAGCCGCTACGGCGCGCAGCGTCTGGTCTGGTACGAGGAGCACTTCGATATTCGAGACGCCATCCAGCGGGAGAAGTCGCTGAAGCGCTGGCCGCGCCAGTGGAAGATCGAGCTGATCGAGAAGGCCAATCCGGAGTGGTTCGAGCTTTTTCGCGGAACCGGGTGGTAGCGTTCGGTTCAGAGCCGCTGCATTCTTCGGCTGATGTCACGGAATGGATCCTAGGGTCTGCGCCGCGTCGCTTCGCTCCTTGCTCCGCCCTAGGATGACGAAGTGGAGGGATGCTTCGGCTAATCTCGAAGGTCAGTGATTTGCCGCTGAGATCGGCCCGTTTGCGGCGGACGCTGCCCCAGCAAGCGAAGCGAGAGCGGTTGGTAAGCCGCACCTAACAGACGGCCAGCTATGCCCGCCAGCGTATCGAGATCGGCGGCGAAAGCACGCCAGCGTTGCGAAAACAAAGCAGGCCGAAAAGCGGCGCTTGCGCTCGCTTACCGCCATGATTACCACAAATCAGCTTCTTTTGGGGATCGAGCGATGAAGGACGTGCTGAAGGAACTCGAGCGCCGCCGCGCCATGGCGCGCATGGGCGGTGGCAAGGCCCGTATCGACGCTCAGCACAAGAAGGGCAAACTCACCGCGCGCGAACGCATCGACGTCTTTCTCGACGAAGGCTCGTTCGAGGAGTTCGACATGTATGTCGAGCATCGCTCAACCGATTTCGGCATGGAAAAAACCAAGATCGCCGGCGACGGCGTCGTCACCGGCTGGGGTACCGTCAATGGCCGGCCGGTCTATGTCTTTGCCAAGGACTTTACCGTGTTCGGCGGCTCGCTGTCCGAGGCCCACGCCGAAAAGGTGGTCAAGGTGCAGGAGATGGCGCTGCGCAACCGCGCGCCGATCATCGGCCTCTACGACGCCGGCGGCGCCCGCATCCAGGAAGGCGTGGCAGCACTTGGCGGCTATGCCGAGATCTTCCAGCGCAATGTGCTCGCCTCCGGCGTCATCCCGCAGATTTCAGTGATCATGGGCCCTTGTGCCGGCGGCGACGTCTATTCGCCGGCAATGACCGACTTCATCTTCATGGTGCGCGGCACCTCCTACATGTTCGTCACCGGCCCGGACGTGGTGAAGACCGTCACCAACGAGACGGTAACCGCCGAGAGCCTCGGCGGCGCCTTGGTCCACACGACGAAGTCGTCGATCGCCGATGGCGCTTACGACAATGACGTCGAGGCGCTGCTGCAGATGCGCCGACTGGTCGATCTGCTGCCTGCCTCCAACACGGCTGAAATCCCCGAGATCGAGTGTTATCAGTCGGTCACCGATGACGATCTGTCGCTCGACCGACTGATCCCCGACAATGCCAATAAACCCTACGACATCAAGGAGTTGATCCTTAAAGTTGCCGATGAGGGTGATTTCTTCGAGATCCAGCAGGATTTTGCGAAAAACATCGTCACCGGTTTCGGGCGCGTCGAAGGGCGCACGGTTAGCTTCGTCGCCAACCAGCCGATGGTGCTGGCCGGCGTGCTCGATTCGGACGCCAGTCGCAAGGCGGCGCGGTTCGTGCGCTTCTGCGACTGTTTCTCGATTCCGATCGTCACCTTCGTCGACGTGCCAGGCTTCCTGCCCGGCACCGCACAGGAATATGGCGGCCTGATCAAGCACGGCGCCAAGCTCTTGTTCGCCTATGCCGAAGCGACCGTCCCGAAGATCACCGTGATCACCCGAAAAGCCTATGGCGGCGCTTATGACGTGATGGCGTCGAAGCATCTGCGCGGCGACATGAACTATGCCTGGCCGACGGCGCAGATCGCAGTGATGGGCGCCAGGGGCGCGGTCGAGATCATCTATCGCAAGGACATCGGCGATGCTGAGAAGATCGCAGCACATACAAAGGCTTACGAGGATCGCTTCCTGTCGCCCTTCGTCGCCGCCGAGCGCGGTTATGTCGACGAGGTGATCATGCCGCATTCGACCCGCCGCCGCATTGCGCGTGCGCTGCGCATGCTGCGCAACAAGGATATGCAGAACCCCTGGAAGAAGCACGACAACATTCCGTTGTGAGGCGCTGATGTCGCGAAAGCGACCACCGCAAAAGCTCACTCCGCTTCCGCGGCGCCGAACCCAGCGCCCATCGTCGCGCGGACGGCTCCAGACCACGGGGTGGCATGATTGTCGATGCGCATCTGGAAGATAAAATAGGTTGGCGAGCAGAAACCGACACCTTTCACCTTGCCGATACCGGGCGTATCGGGCGGCAGCGATTGGCACATGTAATCTTCGCGGCAGAAATGGTCGGCCGAGCAAGCCGGCCGATTGCCGCGGTTGACGGCGCCGCCCAAGCACTGGTCGAAATTATTGGTCGCCACGCAGATGTCGAATTTCTTGCCGCCGACCAGGCCGCAGATCTCGTTCGGCATCGGCTTGCCCGGCTTGAAGCCGGCAAAGGCACGGTCCTTGTCATTGCATCCGCGATAGGCGATGCCGGCCGGCACACCGATCTTCGGTGGCCGGCAGGTGTAGGCGGTGCGCGACATGTCGGTGGCGAAGGCCGCGAACTGGCCTGTAATGCTGTAGCGGTCATTGAAAGGCTGCGTGCCGTTGCTGGCGATCGAGCCGGTCAGGCATGGATGGCCGGAAAACATCTTTTCGCTGTCCTTGGGCAGCAGGCATTGCGCCAGTTTCGGCCGCACCCCCGATGCCGTCGCCAGCGCCGTGCAGACGGTGCCGCCGCCGCATTGCCAGGTCGTGCCGAAGCGGGCCGCATCCTCCGGCATCAAACACGGCATCGCCATCTCGGCCGGTGCGTAAGCGACCTCGCGGGCGTCTTTCCATGCGGCCGGCGGCGCGAAGGACAGCGGGGCGGAGGCGGTTCGGCTCCTTGCCGTCGGCGGTCGCACGCAGCCAGGCTTCGCGCCGCGGCATCTCGGCATGAAGATGCGGCGAGATGCCGACCTCGATGCGGTTCAGCGGCGATGTCGTCTTGTCGTCGAGGCCGATGAAATGGAAACCGGCGGTCGAACTAGCCTGATGACAACCCTGGCAGGCGCCATTGTCGAGCCGCTCGACCAGCGCTTCCGGCGTGCGCAGCAGCTTCAGCGCGGAATAGTCCAGCCCGGAAAAATCCGCGGGATGGAACAGCGGCGTGAACGGGTGATTGGCCTGCCTTGCGCTGCCGAAAGTCGACCACGAGACGACTTTCTTGGCCAGGAATTCATCCGGGATTTCGTAGACGCCGAGATCGACCGCCGCGACATTGGCGCTGATATAATCGGAAAGTTTTGCTTTCAGCGCGGCGTCTTCCGAGAGCAGCGCCACATCCGGCGTGTTTTCCAGCGGCTTTTCGCTGACCGTCTCTCCATCGATGCCAAAAATCCGCAGGAGGTAGGCAGCCTGCCCGCCAAATTCGGTCTCCTGGCCGGAGGGAAAGCGCACCATTTGTGCGTTGAGCTCGAGCTGCTTGAAGCTCAGCCCGGCCCTTTCAAGCGGCCCGCCGATGAGCCAGCCGATATCGACGGTCTCATCGAGCTGCGGCGTCCAGCGTCCGGCAACGCCGACGCAGCCGCCATCGGCGTCCGGCGCGACGCTATAGATGGCATTGAAATTGAACGGCAGGCGCGAGGCCAGAACCTTGCCGTTTTTCTTGAAGCTGTAGGCGAGGCGGTAAATGAAACGGACCTCGCCGCAGCCCCCGTCGCCTCGTATTTCGGCGAAATCACGCCGATCGAGCCGGTTGACGACACCGACCAGCCGAAAGCGCGCAGCGTCGGTCTTCAGCCAGCGCATGTCGATGATGCGGCCGACATTGCCGTCGGTGACTTCGTAGAGCGACCGCCCGCCAGCCTTCATCTCGGCGCGCAGCGCGGTAACATCGCCGGCAATCGTTTCGACGATCTGATGATAGGCCGGCGCCTTGTCATAAAGCGTCTTCAGGTCGGCCTTGCCGTCGACATCGAAAATGCCGGCGAAATCAAAACCCCTGGCGTCGAGAGCGGCGAGCACGGCCGGATCGTCGACGATCATCACCGGACCTTCGGCGCGCGCCAGGCTGGCCAAGAAAAAATTGGCGAGAATCACGGCGATCAGGGCGAGCCGACGGTTCATTCAGCGGTCATCCTGTTGCGATTTTCGGCAAGCTCGCGCAGCACCGGCACCAGCGCCAGCGGCAAGTCTTCAGCGATCAGCCCAGGTCCGAAACGGCTGCCGGCCTCAGCATGAATCCAGACCGCCGCGCAGGCGGCTTCGAAAGCCGGCATGCCTTGTGCCAGGAGGCCGGCGATGATGCCCGACAGCACGTCGCCCGAACCGGCGGTGGCCAGCCATGGCGCGCCGTTGCCGTTGATCGCCGCCCTGCCATCGGGCGCCGCGATCACCGTGTCCGCGCCCTTGTAGACGACGATGGCGCCGGCGCGCGCGGCGGCAGTGCGCGCCTTGGCCAGCTTGGACAGGTTCCTGGCTCCGGCGATGTCCGCAAACAGCCTGGCGAATTCGCCCTCATGCGGCGTCAGCACCAGCGCCGGTGCGTTCGGGCGACGGGCGGCTTCGAACAGAACGTCGGGCGTATCGCGAAACGAAGTGATGCCATCGGCATCGAGCACCAGCCCGTCGACCCTGCCGTGTTGCCGTTGTCCGGCGGCCAGTACGTCGAGGGCAAAATCGCGTGTTTTTTCGCCGACGCCAAATCCGGGTCCGAGGACGAACGCCGACGGCCGCCGGTCGCCAATGAATTTCTGCACATCCGCGATGCTGTCGACCTTTTGCAGCATGATCGAAGTCAGATGCACGGCATTCACCTGCACGGCATTCGCCGGCGACAGCACGGTCACCGCCCCTGCCCCGCTTCTGGCCGCGGCAAGCGCCGATAGCCGTGCGGCACCCGTCGCCGATGGCCCGCCGGAAAAGACGCCGACATGGCCGCGCCTGTATTTATGCGCGTCGACGGCTGGGACTGGGAAATTTTCGAGCCAAATCGGCGGGATGTTCTCGAAGGTGAGCGGTTCAAGCTGAGCAACGATATCGTCGCTAATGCCGATATCGGCAAGCACCAGCTCGCCGCACATCCCGCGCCCCGGCAACAGCAGATGGCCGGGCTTTTTTCGCGCGAATGTTACCGTGAATTGGGCGCGGAATGCCTGGCCGAGAATCTGGCCACTGTCGCCTGACACGCCTGAGGGCAGATCGACCGCGACGACAGGCAGGTTCAGTTCTGTCGCAACCTCGACCGCCCTGGCGGCATCACCGGACAGCGGCTTGGACAGCCCCGCCCCATAAAGCGCATCGACCAGGATCGAACCTTTATCGGCAGCAAATTCCGACAGCGGCCGTGGACTGACCCGGCATTCCAACGCGGCGAGCGCCGCGTCGCTGCCGGCTTTGGGCGAGCCGGATGCCCACAGCAACACGTCGACGGCGCTGTCCCTTAGAATGCGGGCGACGACATAGCCATCGCCGCCATTGTTGCCAGGCCCGCACAGCACGTGGACGCGCCTGGCAGCCGGAAAATGGGCGAGCACCACCGCAGCGACTGCGCCACCTGCATTGCGCATCAGGACAATGCCGTCGAATGGTCCGGCGGAAATCGTCAGCCGGTCGGCCTCAGCCATTTCGGCCGGAGACAGAATTTCATTGCTCATGGATGCCGATCCGCATTGGCTCAAGCCGATCCTGTGGTCAAACCCCGATCCCTGTGATCAAACATTGTCCAGTTTTCGGTTCGAAGCAAACGGCGATGAAATGGCACGATCTGTAAGCACATCGTTAGGGACAATGGCGTCCTCGAAGCACAACTGCCCGCGAAATGCTCTATCTGCCCAATTATTGTGCGGACTGTAGCGTCGACAATGTGTAGGTTCCCAGTATCCATGACGCAGCGAATGACGCGAATTTAGCCCTCAACGCGGCATGGCATCGAAATCGCGTGATACCGCTTCGAATCTCCTCAAATTGGCACAGTTCGTGCTTGAAAGAGGCGCAAGCGGGGCTCACAACCCGTCTTTTTTGACAGTGGAGGCCACTTTTTACATGAAAAAGATCGAAGCGATCATCAAGCCGTTCAAGCTAGACGAAGTGAAGGAAGCGCTTCAGGAGGCCGGGCTGCAAGGCATCACCGTAACGGAGGCCAAGGGTTTTGGCCGGCAGAAGGGCCATACCGAACTCTATCGCGGCGCTGAATATGTCGTGGATTTTCTGCCCAAGGTGAAGATCGAGGTCGTGCTCGGCGACGACGCGGTCGAAGGCGCGATCGAAGCCATTCGCAAGGCGGCCCAGACCGGCCGCATCGGCGACGGCAAGATCTTCGTCTCCAACATCGAGGAAGTCGTGCGCATCCGCACCGGCGAAACAGGGATGGACGCGGTCTGAGGATTCTGATTTCAGATCATCTCCTCGAAACGTCATCAGACAGGGAAACATGACATGACGACAGCCAAAGACATCATGAAGCAGATCAAGGACAACGACGTGAAATTCGTTGACCTGCGCTTCACCGATCCGAAGGGCAAGCTGCAGCACGTGACGATGGATGTCGTTGAGGTCGAGGAAGACATGTTTGCCGACGGCGTTATGTTCGACGGGTCCTCCATCGCCGGCTGGAAGGCGATCAACGAATCCGACATGGTGCTGATGCCCGACACCGAGACGGTGCATATGGACCCGTTCTTCGCGCAGTCGACCATGGTCATCCTGTGCGATATCCTCGATCCGATCTCCGGAGAATCCTACAACCGCGACCCGCGCGGCACCGCCAAGAAGGCTGAAGCCTATATGAAGGCGGAAGGCATCGGCGATCAGATCTTCGTCGGCCCGGAAGCCGAGTTCTTCGTGTTCGACGACGTCAAGTACAAGGCCGATCCGTACAACACCGGCTTCAAGCTCGACTCCACCGAATTGCCGTCCAACGACGACACCGACTACGAGACCGGCAATCTCGGCCACCGCCCGCGCATCAAGGGCGGCTATTTCCCGGTGCCGCCGATCGACTCGGCGCAGGACATGCGCTCTGAAATGCTGACCGTGCTCGCCGAAATGGGCGTGCGTGTCGAAAAGCACCACCACGAAGTCGCCGCTGCCCAGCACGAGCTCGGCATCAAGTTCGACACGCTGGTCCGCAACGCCGACAAGATGCTGATCTACAAATATGTCGTGCACCAGGTCGCCAACGCCTACGGCAAGACGGCCACCTTCATGCCGAAGCCGGTCTTCGGCGACAACGGCTCGGGCATGCACGTCCACCAGTCGATCTGGAAGGGCGGCAAGCCGACCTTCGCCGGCAATGAATATGCCGGCCTCTCGGAGAGCTGCCTGTTCTACATCGGCGGCATCATCAAGCATGCCAAGGCGATCAACGCCTTCACCAACCCGCTGACCAATTCCTACAAGCGTCTGGTGCCGGGCTACGAAGCGCCGGTGCTGCTTGCCTATTCGGCCCGCAATCGCTCCGCCTCCTGCCGCATTCCATTCGGCTCGTCGCCGAAGTCCAAGCGCGTCGAGGTCCGCTTCCCCGATCCGGGCGCCAACCCCTACCTCGCCTTTGCCGCCATGCTGATGGCCGGGCTCGACGGCATCAAGAACAAGATCCACCCGGGACAGCCGATGGACAAGGATCTCTACGACCTGCCGCCTAAGGAACTGAAGAAAATCCCGACCGTCTGTGGTTCGCTGCGCGAAGCGCTGCAGAGCCTCGACAAGGACCGCGGCTTCCTGAAGGCCGGCGGCGTCTTCGACGACGACCAGATCGACAGCTACATCGAGCTCAAGATGGCCGAAGTGATGCGCTTCGAAATGACCCCGCACCCGGTCGAGTATGACATGTATTACTCGGTCTGAGCGGACGAGCTAAGCGACAAACAAAACCCCGCCGGAGCGATCCGGCAGGGTTTTTGTTTGGGATGGCGAACACTCAATCCAGCAGTTGGTGTTGTCGCCCTGACAAAAGGCCGACGCGACGGAGAGCAGTCACGGCGCAGACACTCAGGTCCGAGCCGTGACGAGCGCTCAAGCGGCGGCCGAAACCTCGGCGCTGGTCGGGACGGAGGCGATCGTCTTCAGGATCTGAGAAGCGATCTGGTAGGGGTCGCCCTGCGAGTTCGGGCGGCGATCCTCGAGATAGCCCTTGTAGCCGTTGTTGATGAACGAATGCGGCACGCGGATCGAGGCGCCGCGATCGGCGATGCCATAGCTGAACCTGTTCCATGGCGCGGTCTCATGCTTGCCGGTCAGACGCTTGTCGTTGTCCGGGCCGTAGACGGCGATGTGATCCATCAGGTTCTTGTCGAAGGCTGCCATCAGCGCCTCGAAATAGTCCTTGCCGCCGACTTCGCGCATATAAGCGGTCGAGAAGTTGGCGTGCATGCCGGAACCATTCCAGTCGGTGTCGCCGAGCGGCTTGCAGTGGTATTCGATATCGATGCCGTATTTCTCGGTGAGGCGCTGCATCAGGTAGCGGGCCATCCACATCTGATCGGCGGCCTTCTTGGAGCCCTTGCCAAAAATCTGGAATTCCCACTGGCCCTTGGCCACCTCGGCGTTGATGCCTTCATGGTTGATGCCGGCGGCAAGGCAAAGGTCGAGATGCTCCTCGACGATCTGCCTGGCGACGTTGCCGACGTTGCTGTAGCCGACGCCGGTGTAGTACGGGCCTTGCGGCGCGGGGTAGCCGCTCTCGGGGAAGCCGAGCGGGCGGCCATCCTTGTAGAAGAAATACTCCTGCTCGAAGCCGAACCAGGCGCCCTCGTCGTCGAGGATGGTGGCGCGCTTGTTGGATGCATGCGGCGTCACACCGTCCGGCATCATGACTTCGCACATGACGAGCACGCCATTGCTGCGCGCGGGATCCGGATAGATGGCGACCGGCTTCAGCACGCAGTCGGACGAGTGGCCTTCGGCCTGCATGGTCGAGGAACCGTCGAAGCCCCACAGCGGAAGCTGGTCGAGCGTCGGGAATTCGGCATATTCCTTGATCTGCGTCTTTCCGCGAAGGTTGGGAACCGGGGTGTATCCATCGAGCCAAATGTACTCGAGCTTGTATTTCGTCATTCTAGCCTCTCGTTGCTTTGATCACCGAACCTGGACGGCGCCGGCATGCCAGCCACCCTGCAGCCGACCTGCCGGGTTATTAAAAAGCAATTCGTGTGCCATTCTCACCGGCCAAGGATGCGACAAAACTGACGCCGCATCCCGACAAATCCGCTGCCGCGTAATCGCAATGCGTCCGGATCAATCACAAGCATGTTCTGCATAAATAACAGGCAGATACTGATCTTTTTATAATCATATTGCCTAACTGGATTGCAGAACCTATCTTCGGGAAAGATTGAATCGGCAAGGCTCTGCAGAAGAAGGGAAACCGACTATGGAAATCACTCCTGTCCGTCAGTCGGCCAAAATCCTGATGTTCCCGGTGGCAGCGCGCGCTTCTGCCTCAAATTTAAGCGGAAAGGCTAAGTTCGCGGCAGAGCTTGCTTCGTTGCGCAACCGTACGGATTTCGGAAGCGGCTGGTATCACGAAGCGGCCATCAAGGAAGAAAAACAGGACCGGAACAGCTAACCTTTCCTCCGCATCGCTTTGACGAATTGCAAAGCCCGGCGCGATCGCTCGCGCCGGGCTTTTCATTTTTGCTGTCAGGCGAGGATCAGGTCTTGGCGTGCAAGTCCGTTCCCAGCGTATCCCTAACAAAGATCGTACCGATGATCAGCGACATCGCCGCAATCACCACCGGATACCAGAGGCCGTAATAGATATCGCCGCTGTAGGCGCTGAGCGCGAACACCGTCGCCGGCAGCAGGCCGCCAAACCAGCCATTGCCGATGTGATAGGGCAACGACATGCCGGTATAGCGGATGCGGGTCGGGAACATTTCGACCAGGATCGCGGCGATCGGTCCGTAGACCATGGTCACGTAAATGACCAGGATGAACAGGACGCCGATGACCTTTGCCCAGTTGACCTGTTCAGGGTCGGCAAACATCGCAAAGGCGCCTGCCGCCGGGACGCTGTAGACGGTGATCTCGGGCACCGCCGCGGCCTCATCGGCCGTCAGCAGCTTGTCCTTGACCGCCCGGTCGGCCGCAACCGTCGTCTTGTCGCCGGCGCGGATTGCGGCGGCGTCGAGCTTCAGTTCCGGATTGGCCGCGACGAAGGCGTCAAGCTTCTGGTCGGCGACCTTGGCCGCAGCACGCTTCAGCGGATAGCCGCCGTCCCGCAATGCAATGTTGATTGCCTTCTTGAACGCGGCGTCGCTTGAAGTTGCCTTGTCTGCGGCTGCCACGGCATCATAGGACGCCACCGTTGCGGTGCCGATCTTGACACTGGCCGCGGTCCCCGGTGCCGCTGTCGTGACAATGTCATAGGGCACCGAGCTCTTGGCAAGGAAGTCCGTCGCAATATCGCACGACGTCAGAGGCTTGCGCGCTCCGGTCGGATTGAACTGGAACTTGCAGTCCCCAGGTGCAGCGGTAATCGTCGCACGGGTGTTTTGCTGTGCGGTGGCGAGCGCCGGGTTGGCTGCCCAGGTCAGCGCCTTGAACAACGGGAAGGTGGTGACGATCGCCAGCGCCAGGCCCGCCATGATGATCGGCTTGCGGCCGATCTTGTCGGAGAGCCAGCCGAACACGACGAAGAAGATCGTGCCGAGCGCCAGCGCGATGGCGATCATGATGTTGACCGACTGGCCGTCGACCTTGAGCACGTTCTGCAGGAAAAACAGCGCGTAGAATTGGCCGTTGTACCAAACCACGGCCTGGCCGGCAGTAAGGCCGAAAAGCGCCAAAATGGCGATCTTGGCATTTTTCCACTGTCCGAAGGCTTCCGTAAGCGGCGCCTTGGAGCCCTTGCCCTCGTCCTTCATCCGCTGGAAGGTCGGCGATTCGGCAAGCGACAGGCGAATCCAGACCGATATGCCGAGCAGAATGGCTGAGAGCAGGAATGGAACGCGCCAGCCCCAGGCCTCGAAATCCTCCTTGCTCAGCGAATTTTGCACGATAAGGATGACGACCAGCGACAGGAACAGGCCAAGTGTCGCCGTCGTCTGGATCCACGATGTGTAGAAGCCGCGACGGTCGTCGGGCGCATGCTCGGCCACATAGGTCGCCGCACCGCCATATTCACCACCGAGCGCCAGGCCCTGCAGCATGCGCAGCGCAATCAGGATAATAGGCGCTGCAATGCCCCAGCTTGCCGAACCAGGCAGCAGGCCGACCAGGAAGGTCGACAGGCCCATGATCATGATGGTGACGAGAAAGGTGTATTTGCGACCTACGAGATCACCGATGCGGCCAAACACCAGCGCGCCGAACGGGCGCACGAGGAAGCCAGCGGCGAAAACCAGCAGCGTAAAGATGTTGCGCGTCGCTTCCGGATACGAGTTGAAGAATGTCGAGCCGATCGCTGCCGCCAATGCGCCGTAGAGATAGAAATCGTACCATTCGAAAACGGTGCCGAGCGAGGAAGCGAAGATGACTTTCTTCTCTTCCCGCGTCATTCCGCGGCTTGCTCTGCCGGCGGTCGCTGCCATTGCCATGAATTCGTCCTCCCGTGACATCTCGCTGTGCTTGATGCTGCGCGGTGTCGCCTCTGGACACGAACTCGGGCAGCTATCGCCGCGAGAAGTGACAGAAAGCGCCGCCCAGAGGCAGCCCGTCTTTGGGATTATGACTTTGGTCCAATGCATCGGCCCGAACATCGGAATCGATGTTCGGAAAGCACGATGCATAGATTCAAAGTGTTAGAGCGTATTTTGCACGTCCAACTGGAACGCACGTCGCTCTAATAGGGCAAGGCGAAACGAATGAGGGCGGCGATTGCCGTCAGCCCTTGAGCGCCTCGAGGAGACCGACGGCGGCCATCATGTCGCGCTTGCGGTGGGCACGGCGGGCGACGGCTTCCGCGTCATGGCCCCAGTGCTCGGCCTGCCAGTCCTCGTCGACATGGCCGGCGGCCCAGGCTGCCTCGCCGTCGATCTCGCCGAAATCGACGGCCAGCGCCAGCAGTGCCGATCCCGTCAGCGACGTCATGACGTGGATGGCGGCAAGCCGGAGCGGGTCGGCACGCTGGGCAAGATGAACGCCGAGCACTGCGATGCTCTCGCGCGGCTGCTCGACATGGATCACCCCTTCGGCGAGTTGAAACCGGGCGCCGAGCGCGCTCCGCGCCCAATCGATGACGGGGTCCCAATATTCGTTCTGCCGATCGACGAGCCCTTGGGGGGCGTCGGCGCGATAGCAGAGCAGGTCGGACGAGGCAAAGCGCAGGATGTCTTCCAAAACCGCCTGCGGGTCGCTGGCGACGCCGTCGATGGCCGTGTTGACCAGACGCATGACCGGCATCGTCATCGGGTCGATCGTCTCGCCTTGCGCGGCGAACTCGCCTGCGACCAGAGCGGCGGCTTTTTCGGTCGGCAGGATCAGAAGCGCTTTGCCCGGCGTACGGACCGGCTTGCCATCGAGATGAACCGCAAAACCAGCTTCGGCCGGTGCGACCGAGACGGTTTTGTAAAAGCGTTTCGGCAGGTGCGTCTTCATCTGGATCTGGGCACGGCGCACCGGATCCGGATCGGAAAGTTGCTTTCCCGCTTCGAGGTCGTTGAGAATATCGCGCATGCCGGAGCCTTTCATCCGGGGATCTGTTTTCGGGCCGGCCGATTCACAATGATCAGACCGGCTGCGATGAGGCCGAGTGCCAGGAAAATACGGATGGTCAGCGGCTCGTTCAAGAAGATGGCGCCGCACAGAACGCCGAACACCGGCGAAAGAAAGGTGAAGCTCGACAGGCCCGATGCCGGATAGCGCCGCAGCAACCAGAACCAGAGCACATAGGTGAAGGCGACGATGTAGACCGCCTGGAAAAGCAAGGCCAAGGTCGGCAAAGCGGCGAAGTCGCGGACGGGCGGCCCGGCGCAAGGCAGCACCAAGGCGCCGACCATCGCAGCGCCGGCCAGTTGGTAGAGCAGCAACTTCTCGGCGCTCGTTTCCGCCAGTTTCGTGCGCTTGATGACGATGTAGGTCAAAGCCCACAGAATGCCGGCGCCGAGACTGAGCAGATCACCAATCAGGGTCGCACCGTTATCGGCGCTCAACTGGTCGGAGAACACCGCGACCAGGCCGGCGAAAGCGAGCAGAAGGCCGACGAGCCGGCGCGCGGTGATGCGTTCGTTGAGCAGGAAATGCCCGCCGACCAGCACCCAAAACGGCATGGTGTTGACCAGCAAGGTGTTGCGCGCGACGGTCGTCTGTTCGAGCCCGACATAGAGAAACAGGAACTCGAGACCAAAGAGCGCGCCCGCCAGTATGCCGGCGACAAGGGTTCCGTCGCGGCTGAAAAGCGCAATGCCGCGCCAGCGGCACCAGACGAGAACGCACAGCCCGCCGATGACCGACCGTGCGATCGACAGGAAAACAGGGTCGTAGCCGGCATAGGAGATCTTGGCGGCGACGTAGTTCAGCCCCCAGGAAAAGGTCAGCCCGACCATGATGGCGGCGGCGGCCATGTCGACCCTGTCGCGGCGGTCGAGCGTATCGGTGGCCATACCCACTGGAACTAGTCCTCGGCGCTGGCGTCGTCGAAGCCGATCAGGTTCCAGCTCTGGCGCATATGCGGCGGCATCGGTGCGGTGACGTCGACAAAGCCCTTGTCGGGATGCGGGATGACGATGCGGCGCGCGTGCAGATGCAAGCGGTTCTGCATGCCGCCGGGGAAATCCCAATTGGTGTCGGCCTCGAAATATTTGGGGTCACCGATGATCGGGCAGCCGATGTGAGCGGCATGGACGCGAAGCTGGTGGGTGCGACCGGTGTAAGGCTCCATCTCCAGCCAGGACAGGGTCTGCGCCGCCTGCTCGACGATCCGGTAATAAGACACCGCGTGGTCGGCACCCTTTTCGCCATGCTTGGCGACGCGAACGCGGTCGCCGTCGGGTGTCGGCTCCTTGATCAGCCAGGTTGAGATCTTGTCCTCGCGCTTCGGCGGCACGCCCTTGACCAGCGCCCAATAGGTCTTCTTGGTCTCACGCGCCCGGAACGCCTCGGCAAGCTTCATGGCGGCGAGCCTGGTGCGGGCGACGACCAGCACGCCTGACGTGTCGCGGTCGAGCCGGTGCACCAGACGCGGTTTCTCGCCCTTCTGGCTGCGCCAGGCTTCCAGCATGTCGTCTACATTGCGGGTGACACCTGAGCCACCCTGGACGGCGAGGCCGGCCGGCTTGTTGAAGACAAACACTTTTGGATCTTCATGGATCAGCATCTTGGCCAAAACGTCGGCGTCGCCCTGGTTGCGGATCGAGTGACCGGTGAGCGGGCTCTCGCCCTTCTTGTCCACTTCGAGCGGCGGGATACGAACCGTCTGGCCCGGCTCGACGCGGGTATCGGCCTTCACCCTGCCGCCATCGACACGGATCTGGCCGGAGCGCAGCAGTTTTTGCAGATGGCCGAAGCCAAGACCCGGAAAATGGGTCTTGAACCAGCGATCGAGCCGCATGCCCGCCTCGCCGGCCTCTACCGTGATCTGTTCTACGCCTGCCATAATTCCAATCGCCGTTTCGCGGGCATGCAACGGCATTCACCGGCACCCGCAACCTCACACTCGATCATTCGTTATCGGTTCCATATTGCAGAACCTGAACTTTCTCCAGTGTGATCAAACCACTTGTCATGATTGTTTCAAGGGCGGGCAGGAAAGCGGCTATCTTTTCCTCGTCATCGACGATCTCGATCACAAGGGGCAGATCCTCCGATAGACGCAGGATCTTCGTAGTGTGAAGCCGGCTGGAATGGCCGAACCCCATAGCCCCGCGCAGGACGGTAGCGCCGGCAATCTGCATTTCGCGGGCCTTCAGCACAATCGCCTCATACAGCGGACGGCCGTCTGCCCTGTCGTTCTCGCCGATGAATATGCGCAGCAACTGCGCCTGTCTTGGTATCTTCATTGCCTGGATCCTCTCAGCCGGTTGAGGCGCACTGCAAGGATGTGGCCAAGCCAGACGGCGGCAAGCCACGTTACCACGGAGATCGCGATATTGAGCGCAGCCGCCATAAGCTTCCCGCTTTGCGCGAGGGTGAGCGTTTCAAGGCTGAAGGCGGAGAAGGTCGTCAGGCCACCGCAGAAGCCGGCCATGAAGAACTGGCGCTGCAACGGGCTGGCGAAGACGCGGCCATCCGGCCCCGTCAACGTCGCGTAGAAGCCGATGAGGAATGAGCCGACAATATTCACGAGGAGCGTCCCGAATGGGAATCCATTGCCCCACAAGGCAGTGCTCGTCAGCGAGGCAAGCGCCCGCAGCACGCCGCCGATCATGCTGCCTGCGGCCACGGTCGCATAGATCCGAACCGCTTCGTTCGTTTTGCGCCAGCTAATGAGGCGCGCCGCATGCTCTGCTGCGGCGGTGTCCGTCCCGCCGGAGCGGAGCTTCCGCGGGCTGCTCATGGCACCCCACTGCCAATCAGAAGACTTCCTGCGGCAAAGCCCAGCGTCACACCACCGAGGCTCAGAAAGACCGAAAGCAGCACATTGCCACCGGCGCGCAGCCATTCGCCCTGGCGCGCCAGTGCCAGTGTCTGCAGGCTAAAGGAGGAAACCGTGGTGTAGCAGCCGAGGCCGCCGGTTGCGGCAAAGGCCCAGATGGCGGGCATGCTGTCGCGCGCCACCGCATGCGCAACGACACCGATCGCAAATGCCCCCGAAACGTTGACGACCATTGTGCCCCAGGGAAAGGTCTCGCCGACCCGGCGGGCGACAAAGCCGGACAGGAAGAAGCGGGCCATTGCGCCGATCGCGCCACCAAGACAGACAAGCAACAGATGATACATCATGCTCCCTCTTGCCGGTCAGGCTACAGTGTCAGGCAGATCCGGCCTTCTTGGTCTCAGAGACCGCAGGGCCGCGCAAGCCTACTTTTGCCGCTCGCCGCGCAGCTTCGCCCAATAGTCGAGCCGCTTCCTGATATCACGCTCGAAACCGCGCTCGGGCGGATCATAGAATTTACGGCGGCCCATCTTTTCCGGAAAATAATCCTGTCCGGAAAAAGCGTCCGGCTCGTCGTGGTCGTAACGGTAGCCGGCGCCGTAATCTTCTTCCTTCATCAGCTTGGTCGGCGCGTTGAGGATGTGTTTGGGCGGCAGCAATGAGCCGAACTCCTTAGCCGCCTGTGTGGCAGCCTTGAAGGCGGTGTAGACGGCGTTGGATTTGGGCGCGCTGGCGAGATAGACCGTGGCCTCGGCGAAGGCGAGCTCGCCCTCTGGCGAGCCCAGATAGTCGTAGGCATCCTTGGCGGCATTGGCGACGACCAGCGCCTGCGGGTCTGCCAGCCCGATATCCTCCATCGCCATGCGCACCAGGCGGCGGCCGAGATAGAGCGGATCCTCGCCGGCATCGAACATGCGGGCGAGATAATAGAGGGCGGCATCGGGGTCGGAGCCGCGCACCGATTTGTGCAGCGCCGAGATCAGATTGTAATGGCCGTCCTGGCCCTTGTCGTAGATCGGCGCGCGGCGCTGGACGATGCGCTGCAGGCCTTCGGCGCTGAACACCTCGCCTGACTTGGCGGCGCGCCAGACCTCTTCTGCCAGCGTCAGCGCCGCACGACCATCGCCATCGCTCATGCGGACGAGCATCGCCCTCGCCTCGTCGTCGAGCGGCAGCGCCCTGCCCTCGGTCTCCTCGGCACGGGCCAGCAGTTTTGCGATGCTGTCCTCACCGAGCGAATGAAAGACCAGCACGCGCGCGCGGGACAGTAGCGCCGCATTCAGCTCGAAGGACGGGTTTTCGGTGGTGGCGCCAACCAACACGACGGTGCCGTCTTCCATCACAGGCAGAAAACTGTCCTGCTGGGCGCGGTTGAAGCGATGTATCTCGTCGACGAAGAGCAGCGTCTGACGGCCGTTGGTGCGGCGCAGCTTCGCCGCCTCGAACACTCTCTTCAGGTCGGCGACTCCGGAAAACACCGCCGATATCTGTTGGAACGCAAGGCTGGTTTCGCCGGCAAGCAGCCGCGCGACCGTGGTCTTGCCCGTCCCGGGCGGCCCCCAGAAGATCATCGAGCCGAGCGAGCCGGAGCCGATCAGCCGCGTCAGCGCGCCGTCGGGTCCGGTCAGATGCTCCTGGCCGACGACCTCGCTGAGGTTCTGCGGGCGCAGCCGGTCGGCCAGCGGCCTGCCGGGCGGCGCCTTTTCCGGTTCATCGACACTGAACAGATCGGCCATGCACGTCTTTTCGTTGGAGCGCGATCTCGTCCGAAGGATCGACGCTCGGGCTCAGTAACGCAACACCTGGCGCAGTATCTGCCCGCCGCGCTCGACGGTAAAGCGCCACCAACGCGTCTCCTGCATGGCTGCCTGCTCCAGGGTCGCCGCGGTATCGATGGTCAAGCCGTTGACCTCGCGAACGATGTCGCCCGGCTGGAAGCCGAAACCGGCTGCGGGCGAACCGCGATTGATGTCGATCACCGTAACACCCTTGACGTCCGTGCGAATGCCGAGCCGCTGGGCGAGCCGCGGCGACAGTTCCGCAACCTTGGCACCGGAGAACGGGCTGCGACCGCGCAGCGTCACTTCCGCGAGTTTCGCACCTTCCGGCGCACGCTCCAGCGCGATGTCCATCGCCGCTTGCTGGCCTTTGCTCAGAACGGCGAAGCTGGCATTGGTGCCGATCGACAGCGTCGCCATCCGGTAATCCAGCGCCTCGATGCTCTCGACCGGCGTACCATTGAGCGACAGCACGACGTCACCGGCCTTGAGCCCCGCCTTGGCCGCCGGCCCAGCTTCGTCGATGGACGAAACCAGTGCCCCGGTCGGCGTCTCGAGACCGAGCGATTCGGCGATTTGCGGCGTCACGCGCTCGAATTCGGCGCCGATATACGGCCTCTCGAAGAAGTCGCGCCCGGCCTTGGCCGCATCGGCAAACGCGCGAACCATATTGGAGGGAATAGCAAAGCCGATGCCGATCGAGCCACCGCTGCGGCTGTAGATCGCCGTGTTGATGCCGACCAGTTGGCCACCCATGTTGATCAGCGCACCGCCGGAATTGCCGGGATTGATCGCAGCGTCGGTCTGGATGAAGAAACTGGAATCGGAAACGCCGATGTGGCTGCGGGCAAGTGCCGAAACGATGCCGCTGGTGGTGGTCTGGCCGACACCGAAGGGGTTGCCGATGGCCAACAACAGGTCGCCGACCTCAAGCGCGTCGGAATCGCCGATGGCGACGACCGGAAATGGCTTGTCGGCGGAGATCTTGAGCACGGCGAGGTCAAGTGTCTCGTCCTTGAGCAGCACCTTGCTGTCGAATTCACGCCCGTCCGCGGTGGCGACCTTGACCTGATCGGCGTCCTTGATGACGTGGAAATTGGTGACCACTATGCCTGTCGGGTCGACCAGCACGCCGGAGCCGAGCGAAGACTGCGCGCGCGGCTGCGAACGACCGAAGAACTCTTCGAAGAACGGATCGCCGTCGAAGGGCGACCTCAGCCTGGCCGTTTGCGAGGCATAGACATTGACCACGGCCGGCGCCGTCTGCTTGACCAGCGGCGCAAACGACAGTTGCATCTCCTCGCGGCCGAACGGCACGCGCTTGTCTGGACCGGAGGTGGCATTTTCGCCTTCGGCGCCGCGCAACATGTCGGTCAGCACGTCGGACAGACCGGGATCGGCCTTGGTGTCCTGAGCCAGCGCCTGCCTGGCGGCCGGCACGACTGCCGCCGCCGTCAAGGCGCAGAGTAGAACAAGGGACATCCGTTTTACGCGCATTCCGAATCCTCCGGGGGTCGGGCGCCATTGTCCCGACGATTGTGCAAAATGAAAGGCTAAGTCGATGTAATCGAATTATTCTCGAGGAAAAGACATGGGCTTAAGTCAAGACAGTCCCCGCAATGCTCCCTACCGCGTCCAGAACGCACAAAAGGGCCCGCAGGCCCTTTTGAACTCCTTGAGGGAAAACCGAAGCTTATGCGGCTGCGGCTTCCTCGTCAGTGCCTTCTGCCTCGATGCGGGCACGGTCGCCGGCGCCCTTGGCCGAGGTGTCGCGATCGACGAACTCGATGACCGCCATGGCGGCATTGTCGCCGTGGCGGAAGCCCGCCTTCATGATACGCAGATAGCCGCCGTTGCGGGTGGCGTAGCGCGGCGCGATCGTGTCGAATAAGCGCTTGACGACGCCTTCATTGCCGATCTGGGCAATCACCTGGCGGCGGGCATGCAGGTCGCCGCGCTTGCCTAGCGTCACCAGCTTCTCGACGATCGGACGCAGATCCTTCGCCTTCGGCAAGGTGGTGAGGATCTGCTCATGCTCGATGAGCGACACGGCAAGATTGGCAAACATCGACTTGCGGTGGCTTATGCTGCGGGCGAACCGGCGGCCTTTAAATCCGTGGCGCATGGCTCTTCTCCTGGTGTTGTGGGCGGTTGGCCCGGCTGTTTCGTTTTGTGAATGGTCAATAGTGAATGGTGAATGGAAGGGCTCTACCTCTCCGAAGTCGCCGACCGACGACCATTCACCATTTCACCATTCTCAATTCACCGGTCAGTATTGATCTTCGTAACGCTTGGCGAGGTCTTCGATGTTTTCCGGCGGCCAATCCGGCACTTCCATGCCGAGGTGCAGGCCCATCGCCGCCAGGACTTCCTTGATCTCGTTCAGCGACTTGCGGCCGAAGTTCGGGGTGCGCAGCATCTCGGCTTCGGTCTTCTGGATCAAGTCGCCGATATAGACGATGTTGTCGTTCTTCAGGCAGTTGGCCGAACGCACCGAAAGCTCGAGTTCGTCGACCTTCTTGAGCAGCGCCGGGTTGAAGGCAAGCTCGGTCACCTGCTCGGCGGCGACTTCCTTCTGCGGCTCGTCGAAATTGACGAACAGGCCAAGCTGGTCCTGCAGGATGCGGGCGGCGAAAGCCACCGCGTCCTCGCCGGAGATCGAACCGTCGGTATCGATCGTCATGGTCAGCTTGTCGTAGTCGAGAACCTGGCCCTCGCGGGTGTTCTCGACCTTGTAGGAGACCTTCTTGACCGGCGAGTAGAGGCTGTCGACCGGGATGAGGCCGATCGGCGCGTCTTCGGCGCGATTGCGGTCGGCCGGAACGTAGCCCTTGCCGGTATCGACGGTGAACTCCATGCGGATTTCTGCGCCCTCGTCCAGCGTGCAGATGACGTGGTCGGGATTGAGGATCTCGACGTCGCCGACCGTCTGGATGTCGCCGGCCAGAACAGCGCCCGGTCCCTGCTTGCGCACGACCATGCGCTTGGGGCCGTCGCCTTCCATGCGGATGGCGATTTCCTTGATATTCAAGACGATATCGGTCACGTCCTCGCGCACGCCGGCGATGGACGAGAATTCATGCAGAACGCCGTCGATCTGCACGGCGGTCACCGCCGCGCCACGCAGCGAAGACAGAAGCACGCGACGCAGCGCGTTGCCGAGGGTCAGGCCAAAGCCGCGCTCGAGCGGCTCGGCGACCAGCGTGGTCAGCGTCTTCTTCTTCGAAGAGAACTCGATCTTGTTCGGCTTGATCAGTTCCTGCCAATTTTTCTGGATCATGATGCTTTCCTTCCGTTGACCCGCCACCATCCAATCGTGGCGGGCGACCTGGAATGCCGTGGAGGAACGCTCCTGGCGTTCGCGCGGCGTTCGGTAATTTTTTCCCTAAAGCGCGTAGCGCTTCAGGTCTCTGTTCTTATGCCTGTCGTTGCCCCAAACCGCTGCGCCTCGGTTCAGGCCCGAGGCAATGCTTGGGCGACAATCTTTAGACGCGGCGCTTCTTGCGCGGGCGGCAGCCATTGTGCGGGATCGGCGTCACATCACGGATCGAGGTGATGGTGAAGCCGGCTGCCTGCAATGCGCGCAGCGCCGATTCACGACCTGAGCCCGGTCCGCAGACCTCGACCTCAAGCATGCGCATGCCGTGTTCCTGGGCCTTCTTGGCAACGTCCTCGGCAGCCATCTGGGCAGCGAACGGGGTCGACTTGCGAGATCCCTTGAAGCCCTGGGCTCCCGCCGACGACCAGGCAATCGAATTGCCCTGCGCGTCGGTGATGGTGATCATCGTGTTGTTGAAGGTCGAGTTGACGTGGGCAACGCCCGACGAGATATTCTTGCGTTCGCGACGGCGAACACGTGTGGCTTCCTTGGCCATGATGGTCCTTTCAGTTGATCTCTACACCGCCGTAATGCCAGCGGCTCCACCAGGGAGAAGGCAGTAGGGGAATACGGCAGAAGGGCAGTATGTCTGCCGATCCTATTGAGTTACTGCCCTACTCCCGTACTGCCCTAAATTACTTCTTCTTGCCGGCGATCGACTTGGCCGGACCCTTGCGGGTGCGCGCATTGGTATGCGTGCGCTGGCCGCGAACCGGCAGCGAGCGGCGATGACGCAGGCCGCGGTAGCAGCCGAGGTCCATGAGCCGCTTGATGTTCATCGACACTTCGCGGCGCAGATCGCCCTCGACCTGGTAGTCACGGTCGATCGTCTCGCGGATCTGCAGCACTTCCGCGTCGGTCAGCTGGTTGACGCGGCGCTCGGCCGGGATGCCGACCTTGTCGACGATCTCCTGGGCGAAGCTCTTGCCAATGCCGTGAATGTACTGAAGCGCGATGACGACGCGCTTGTTGGTCGGAATGTTGACGCCGGCTATACGAGCCATGTTCTTCTCTTCTCCATGTGGGCCGGACAAGCCGGCGCTATCAAAGTTGCCCCGCGTCCGGTGGAGGCCGGCCCATGCGGGAGTTTCCAGTTCAAAGCGGCTGCCTTGCCCTTGCGGGCAAGCAAGCCTCGTGCCTGATAGGAAGACGGGCCGCCATACCCCAGCGAACCGCTCCAGTCAAGCGTAATCGTTTATTTTCCGTACGCAGACCCTTGCGCCGCCACTGGGGTCGCAGCCGTGAGCACAGCTTCGATCTGCCGCGTCACCGCATCGATGTCGGCCATGCCGTCGACACCTCTCAGCTTGCCCTTGGCATAGTAGTAGCCGATCAGCGGCGACGTCTTCTTGTAGTACTCCTTCAGGCGCTCTTCGAACACCGCCGGATTGTCGTCCTTGCGCACCGGCAGACCCGCGGCCTTGGCCTCTTCGGCGCGCTTGCCGATTCGGCCAACCAGCGCCTTGTCGTCGACGACAAGTTCGATGACGGCGTCGAGAGTGAGGCGGCGAGCCGAGAGCATCGATTCAACCGCGTCCGCCTGCACCAGGGTTCGCGGATATCCGTCAAGGATGAATCCCCATGCGCAATCGGCCTGATCGATACGCTCGGCGACGATAGCGTTGACGATGGCGTCGGAAACCAGTTCGCCAGCGTCCATCACCGCCTTGGCCCGTTTGCCGACTTCGGTGCCGGCCTGGACAGCAGCGCGCAGCATATCGCCCGTAGAGAGTTGGGGTATGCCGTATTTTTCTACCAGTCTTTGTGCTTGTGTCCCCTTGCCCGCCCCTGGCGGCCCAAGCAATATCAACCTCATCTGGCCTTCTTCCCCCCGCGCAGCTTCGACTTCTTGATCAGGCCCTCATACTGGTGCGCGATCAGGTGACCCTGAATTTGCGCCACCGTGTCGAGCGTTACACTGACCACGATCAGAAGCGATGTGCCACCGAGGTAGAATGGTACGCCAGTCGCTGAAATCAGGAACTCGGGCAGCAGACACACCAGCACCAGATAAATGGCGCCGACGACAGTTATGCGGGTAAGGACATAGTCGATGTAATCCGCGGTGCGCTCGCCCGGACGGTAGCCCGGAATGAAACCCGAATGCTTCTTGAGCTGGTCGGCGGTGTCCTTCGGGTTGAAGACGATCGCCGTATAGAAGAAGGCGAAAAACACGATCATCGCCGCATAGAACGCCATGTAGAGCGGCTGGCCATGACCGAGTGCCGCCAGGACGGTGCTGGCCCAGGCTGGCATGTTGGTCGTCTGCGAGAAGCCGGCGACCGTCGCCGGCAGCAACAGCAGCGAAGAGGCGAAGATCGGCGGAATGACGCCGGCCGTGTTGAGCTTGAGCGGCAGGTGCGAGGTGTCGCCCTGGAACATGCGGTTGCCGACCTGGCGCTTGGGATACTGGATCAGCAAGCGCCGCTGGGCGCGCTCGAAGAACACGATCAGCGCGATGACGACGACGGCAAGAACGATGATCGCCAGGATCAGGCCGGTCGACAGCGCGCCGGTGCGGCCAAGTTCCAGCGTACCGGAGATGGCTTGCGGCAGGCCAGCGACGATGCCGGCAAAGATGATCAGCGAAATGCCGTTGCCGATGCCGCGGGCGGTGATCTGCTCGCCGAGCCACATCAGGAACATGGTGCCGCCGACCAGCGTGATGACGGTCGAGATGCGGAAGAACATGCCGGGATCGCTGACGATGCCGCTGCCGCCTTCCAGCCCGACCGCAATGCCGTAGGCCTGGACCAGCGCCAAAAGCACGGTGCCGTAGCGAGTATACTGGTTGATGACCTTGCGGCCCTGCTCGCCTTCCTTCTTCAGCGACTCCAGTGACGGGATGACGGAGGTCATCAGCTGCATGATGATGGAAGCGGAGATATAGGGCATGATGCCGAGGGCAAAGATCGCCATGCGCTCGACGGCGCCGCCGGCGAACATGTTGAACATGCCAAGCACGCCCTTGCTCTGCGACGAGAAGGCCTGGGCGAAAGCGTCGGGATTGATGCCGGGCAGCGGGATATAGGTGCCGAGGCGGTACACGAGCAGCGCGCCAACTGTGAACCAGATGCGCTTCTTCAGATCCTCCGCCTTGGCGAAGGCCGAGAAATTCAGATTCGAGGCTAGTTGTTCAGCAGCCGAAGCCATGCCTGATTCTCCGCTTGGTCACGCTCGATGGCCCGCAACTCAGGCGGCGCGTGTCACCGAAGCTCACGAGATAAGCTCCGGACTGCAAACATGCAAGCGGCCGCGTTGACGCGGCCGCCATATTGATCGGATCAAAGCGCAATCAAAAGCGAAACGTGTCCCGCTCTTGCCGATCGCGCTTCAAATCGCCGTTACTCGGCTGCTGCCTTTTCCGGCAGCTTCACCGAACCGCCGGCCTTTTCGATCTTCTCGACGGCAGCCTTGGAGGCGCCGGCCACGTCAAAGGCAAGCTTCGACTTGATCTCGCCGTCGGAGAGGATGCGCACGCCGTCCTTGACGCGGCGGATGACGCCGGCCGCGACCAGCGCTTCGGCGGTCACGGTCGTCTTGGCGTCGAGCTTCTTGGCATCGAGCGCAGCCTGGATGCGGGCCAGCGACACGACGGCAAAGCTCTTGGCGAAGATGTTGTTGAAGCCACGCTTCGGCAAGCGCCGATAGAGCGGCATCTGGCCACCCTCGAAGCCGTTGACGGCGACGCCGGAGCGCGCCTTCTGGCCCTTGACGCCGCGACCGGCGGTCTTGCCCGAGCCGGAGCCGATGCCGCGGCCGAGACGCTTCCTGGAATGCGTCGCGCCGTCCTTGTCACGCAGATCGTTGAGTTTCATCTGAGTTCTCCTGCGCTCTGGTTCAGCCCTCGTCCACGACGCGGACGAGATGCTGGACGGCAGCGATCATGCCGCGCACGGAGGGGGTGTCCTCCAGCGTGCGCTGCTTGTGCATCTTGTTGAGGCCGAGGCCGACCAGCGTCGCGCGCTGCTCCTTCGGCCGGCGGATCGGCGAACCGATCTGCTCGACGGTGATGGTCTTGGTTGCTTTCTTGGCCATGGTCAATATCCCTGGTCAGCGTCGACTATTCTTCGGCCGCTACGGCGGTGCCGCGGCGGGCCTGAAGGGTCGAATACTTGATGCCGCGCGCGGCAGCCACATCCTTGGGATGCATCTGGCTCTTCAGCGCGTCGAAGGTGGCGCGAACCATGTTGTAGGGGTTCGACGAACCCATCGACTTGGCGACCACGTCATGCATGCCGAGCGTCTCGAAGACGGCGCGCATCGGGCCGCCGGCGATGATGCCGGTACCCTGCTTGGCAGCGCGCAGCAGAACGCGTCCGGCACCCCAGCGTCCTTCGACGTCGTGATGCAGCGTACGGCCCGAGCGCAGCGGCACGAAGATCATGTCGCGCTTGGCCGATTCGGTCGCCTTGCGGATCGCCTCTGGCACTTCGCGCGCCTTGCCGTGACCGAAGCCGACACGGCCCTTCTGGTCGCCGACGACGACGAGTGCTGCAAAGCCGAAGCGCCGGCCGCCCTTGACGACCTTGGCGACGCGGTTGATGTGGACGAGCTTGTCCACCATGCCGTCGTCGCGCTCTTCGCGATCACGGCCGCGGCCGCCATCCCTACGTTCCTGTGCCATATCCTGTTCCTTGTTTTTTTCCGGAAGCACGGTTGATGATGATATCCGGTTCCCTCTGTGGGTTGCCGGGAGCGAAACTCATTTTTCCCTTCGCATGATCTTATCCGAAAAGTCTGCAACTTATTGCTGCGCTGACCTCCGGTTCGGGATCATGCTTTAGAAGCTCAAGCCACCTTCACGGGCGGCCTCGGCCAGCGCCTTGACGCGGCCGTGATAGATGTACGGTCCGCGGTCGAAGACGACTTCCTTGACGCCGGCCTTCGAAGCGCGCTCGGCAATCAGCTTGCCGATCGCCACAGCGGCGGCAGTGTCGGCACCGGTCTTGAGCGAACCCTTGAGGTCCTTCTCCAGCGTCGAGGCGGCAGCGATGGTGTGGCCCTTGGCGTCGTCGATGACCTGGACGTAGATGTTCTTCGACGTGCGGTGGACCGACAGACGCGGACGCTCGCCAGCGACCTTCTTGATCTGGCGGCGGACGCGCTGAGCGCGGCGTTGGGTGGAGTCTTTCGAGCCCATGATATAAGTTCCTTGCCTTCAAAAAACGGGGGCAACCCTGTGCGGTAGGACAAGCCTCCCGCGACCGCTCCCCGCGGCGTTGATTTGCAGTGAATGGTGAATGGAAAAATGGTGAAAGGTAGAAACCAGGTGCCGCCCGGCTCCTGCCCATCCTACTGCCATTTTACCATTCACCATTCACCATTGACGAAATTACTTCTTCTTGCCTTCCTTGCGGACGATCTTCTCGCCAGCGTAACGAACGCCCTTGCCCTTGTACGGCTCAGGACCGCGATATTCGCGGATCTCGGCAGCGACCTGACCGACCTTCTGCTTGTCGATGCCGGTCACGGTGATTTCCGTCGGCTTCGGCACGGTGATGGTGATGTCCTGCGGCGTTTCGTAGACGACGTCATGGCTGAAGCCGAGCGCCAGCTGCAGGTTCTTGCCCTGCATGGCGGCGCGATAGCCGACGCCGGTGATCTCGAGCTTCTTTTCGAAACCGTCCTTGACGCCCTGCAGGATGTTGACGATCTGCGTGCGCGACATGCCCCATTTGGAACGGGCGGTCTTGGTCTGGTCGCGTGGCTGGACAGCGATCTCGCTGCCTTCCATCTTGACCAGCACTTCGTCGTTGACCACGAACTTCAGCTCACCCTTGGGGCCCTTCGCCGTGACGGTCTGGCCGTCGACGGTCGCGGTCACGCCCTGCGGCAGCGAAACGGGTTTCTTTCCAATACGAGACATTTTGTTGTCCTCGTCATTTCTCTTGTTTCAGGTCTCTGTTTCGAGCGTGATCTTGTGCGAATCCGGGTTCCACTTTTCACTGCGTGGTTCGGTTCGGGATCGCGCTCCAGATCAGAAGATCTGGCAGAGGATTTCCCCGCCGACATTCTGTTCACGCGCTTCGTGGTCGGCCATCACGCCCTTCGGCGTCGAAAGGATGGCGATGCCGAGGCCGTTGGCGACGTGCGGGATCGACTTCGCCGAAACGTAAACGCGACGGCCCGGCTTCGAGACGCGGGCGATTTCGCGCACCACCGGCGCACCGTCGAAATACTTCAGCTCGATCTCGATTTCGGACTTGCCGTTGTCGAAGTCGGTCTGGCTGTAGTCGCGGATATAGCCTTCCGCCTTCAGCACGTCGAGGACGCGGGTGCGCAGGCGCGAGGCCGGCGTCGAAACGCTCGACTTCTTGCGGCCATAGGCGTTGCGGATGCGGGTCAGCATATCGCCGAGAGGATCGCTCAATGACATGTTATGTCCTCCTTACCAGCTCGACTTGACCAGGCCCGGGATCTGGCCGTTGTTGCCGAGATCACGAAGCGCGATGCGCGATACTTTGAGCTTGCGATAATAGGCACGCGGACGTCCGGTGACTTCGCAGCGGTTGCGGATGCGGATCTTGGCCGAGTTGCGCGGCAGTGCCGCAAGCTTCAGCTGAGCGCGGAAGCGCTCTTCCATCGGCTTGGACTGATCCATGATGATCGCCTTGAGGACCTTACGCTTGGCAGCGTACTGGTCCACAAGCTTGCGGCGCCTGTTGTTCTTCTCGACTGAGCTGGTCTTTGCCATTTCAGATTTTTCCTTTTCTCGCTGCCGTTACTGGCGGAAGGGGAAGTTGAAGGCCTTGAGCAATGCCCTGGCTTCGTCGTCCGTCTTCGCAGTCGTACAAACGATGACGTCCATGCCCCAGATCTGATCAACCTTGTCGTAGTTGATCTCCGGAAACACGATGTGTTCCTTGATGCCCATGGCATAGTTGCCACGGCCATCGAAGCTCTTCGGATTGAGTCCGCGGAAGTCGCGGACGCGCGGCAGCGCGATGTTCACGAGGCGGTCGAGGAACTCGTACATGCGTTCCTTGCGCAGCGTGACCTTGGCGCCGATCGGCATCTTTTCGCGGACCTTGAAGCCGGCGATCGAGTTGCGCGCGTGCGTGACGACGGCCTTCTGGCCGGCGATCAGCGCAAGATCTTCCGCCGCGATCGAAGGCTTCTTCGAATCGCCGGTCGCTTCGCCGACGCCCATGTTCAGCACGATCTTGTCGATGCGCGGAACCTGCATCTCGTTCTCGTAGCCGAACTGCTCCTGCAGCGCCTTGCGGATGGTCTCGTTGTAGACCTGCTTGAGGCGCGGCGTGTTCTGGGCAGTCGCCTGCTTGGTTTGAGCCTTAGCCATTGATGACTTCTCCCGAGCGCTTGGCGACGCGCACCTTCTTGCCGTCCTTCTGGAAGATGAAGCCGACACGGGTCGGCTTGCCATCCTTGGGGTCGGCCAGCGCGATGTTCGACAGCTGGATCGGCGCTTCCTTGGTGATGATCCCGCCCTCTTGGGACTGGGACTGCTTCTGGTGACGACGGATCATGTTGACGCCGCGCACCAGCGCGGTGTCTTCCTTCGGCTGTACCGAGAGGACTTCGCCCGAACGGCCCTTGTCCTTGCCGGCCAGCACGACGACCTTGTCGCCTTTTCTAATCTTCTGCATTGGTCCGGCTCCTTACAGCACTTCAGGCGCGAGCGAGATGATCTTCATATGGTTCTTGGCGCGGAGTTCGCGCGGAACCGGTCCGAAGATACGCGTGCCGATCGGCTCTTTCTTGTTGTCGACGAGAACGGCCGCGTTCTTGTCGAAACGGATCACGCTGCCGTCCGGGCGGCGGATGTCCTTGGCCGTGCGAACCACGACCGCCTTCATCACATCGCCCTTCTTGACGCGGCCGCGCGGGATGGCTTCCTTGATCGACACCACGATGATGTCGCCCACGGAAGCGTATTTCCGCTTCGAGCCGCCCAGCACCTTGATGCACATGACACGACGGGCGCCGGAATTATCCGCGACGTCGAGGTTTGTTTGCATCTGAATCATGACTGGCCGCCTTCTTCTCTTCTAACGGGACGGGCGCAAAGCCCCTCCCCGGTCTGTCCAAAATTCGTTGTTTACGCCTGGTCCGAAGACACGACGGTCCAGCGCTTGTCCTTGGAAATCGGCTTCGATTCCTGGATGAACACCTGATCGCCGACCTTGTGGGCGTTGTTCTCGTCGTGCGCCTTGTACTTCTTGGTCATGCGCACGGTCTTCTTCATCACGGGATGCGTGAAGCGCCGTTCGACCTTGACGACAACCGTCTTCTCGTTTTTGTCGCTGACGACGGTGCCCTGCAGAATGCGCTTTGGCATGGTTTTCGTCCTTAAGCCTTCTTAGCCGCGGACTTTTCCGCAGCGATGGTCTTGATACGCGCAATGTCCTTGCGGACCTGCCTCACGCGCGCGGTCTTCTCGAGCTGGCCGGTGGCCTTCTGGAAGCGCAGGTTGAACTGCTCCTTCTTCAGGCTGGCCAACTCGTCGGTCAGCTGGTCCTGGGTCTTGGTCCGGATGTCTTCGGCTTTCATGATCAGCCCGTCCTTATTCTGCGATGCGCTGTACGAAGCGCGTCCTGACCGAGAGCTTGGCCGCGCCGAGACGCAGCGCCTCACGGGCGGTTTCCTCATTGACGCCGTCGATCTCGAACATGATCCGGCCAGGCTTGACGCGCGCCGCCCAGTAATCGACCGCGCCCTTGCCCTTGCCCATGCGGACTTCGGTCGGCTTCGACGTCACCGGCACGTCCGGAAAGATACGGATCCAGACACGGCCGGCGCGCTTCATCTCGCGGGTGATCGCGCGGCGGGCCGCCTCGATCTCACGCGCGGTGACGCGGTTCGGCTCAAGCGCCTTCAGCCCGAAACCGCCGAAATCCAGATTGGTGCCACCCTTGGCGGCACCGTGGATACGACCCTTGAACTGCTTGCGGAACTTTGTGCGCTTTGGCTGCAGCATCGTTCTAACTCCAAATTCTCAACTGTCTCAGGCGTTTTCGCGACGGCGACCGCGTTCGCGCTCACCACCACCGCCATGCGCATGATCGCCCTCGGTGGCGCGGCGCTCCGAAGCCATCGGGTCGTGCTCGAGGATTTCGCCCTTGAACACCCAGACCTTGACACCGCAGATGCCGTAGGCGGTGTGTGCTTCGGCCGTGCCGTAGTCGACGTCGGCGCGCAGCGTATGCAGCGGCACGCGACCTTCGCGATACCATTCCATGCGCGCGATCTCGGCGCCGCCGAGACGGCCGGCGCAGTTGATGCGGATGCCTTCGGCACCAAGGCGCATCGCCGACTGCACGGCGCGCTTCATGGCGCGGCGGAACGCGATACGGCGCTCGAGCTGCTGGGCGATCGACTGGGCGACCAGCGTCGCGTCGATCTCGGGCTTACGCACTTCGACGATGTTCAAATGCGTCTCGGACTTCGTCATCTCCATCAGCTTCCTGCGAAGCTTCTCGATGTCGGCGCCCTTCTTGCCGATGATCAGGCCCGGACGCGCCGCATGGATGGTGACGCGGCACTTCTTGTGCGGACGCTCGATCACGACCTTCGAGATCGCAGCCTGCTTGAGTTCCTTCTCAAGATACTTGCGGATCTTGATGTCCTCATGCAGCAGCTTGCCGTACTCGCCGGTGTTGGCGAACCAGCGCGAATCCCAGGTGCGGTTGATGCCGAGACGCAGACCGATCGGATTGATTTTCTGGCCCATTATGCGGCCTCCACTTTTTCTTCGACTTCACGAACGACGATCGTGAGGTGCGAGAACGGCTTCTCGATACGGCTGGCGCGGCCACGGCCACGGGCATGGAACCGCTTCATGACGATCGACTTGCCGACATAGGCTTCCGCCACGATCAGCGCATCGACGTCGAGGTCGTGGTTGTTTTCCGCGTTGGCGATCGCCGATTCCAGCGTCTTCTTGACCGTGCCGGAAATCCGCTTGGCCGAGAATTCGAGATCGGAAAGCGCTGTCGCGACCTTCTTGCCGCGGATCAGCGCGGCAACCAGGTTCAGCTTCTGCGGGCTGATACGGATCGTGCGCAACACGGCGCGCGCTTCGTTGTCAGCAAGCCTGCGCGGAGCTTTGGCCTTGCCCATGATTATTTCCTCTTCGCCTTCTTATCCGCGCCGTGACCGTAATAGGTCCGGGTCGGAGCGAATTCACCGAACTTGTGGCCGACCATGTCCTCGTTCACCGAAACGGGAACGTGCTTCTGGCCGTTGTAGACACCGAAGGTGAAGCCGACGAACTGCGGCAGGATGGTGGAGCGACGGCTCCACATCTTGATCACCTCATTGCGACCACCTTCACGAACCTTGTCCACCTTCTTGAGAAGGTAGCCGTCGATGAAGGGGCCTTTCAGATCGGAAGAGCGTCGTGTAGGGAAAGNTCGGTCGCCTTATTGGACCGCGTCTTCTTGCCCTTGGTCGGCTTGCCCCAAGGCGAAACCGGATGGCGGCCACCCGAGGTGCGGCCTTCGCCGCCGCCGTGCGGATGGTCGACCGGGTTCATGGTCACGCCGCGGTTGTGCGGACGTTTTCCCCGCCACACCGTACGGCCTGCCTTGCCGTCATTGATGTTGCCGTGGTCCGGGTTGGACACGGCGCCGACAGTGGCCATGCACGAGCCGTGGACGACACGCTGCTCGCCGGAGTTCAGGCGCAGGATCGCCATGCCCTGGTCGCGGCCGACGAGCTGGGCATAACCGCCAGCCGAACGGGCAACCTGGGCGCCCTTGCCCGGCTTCAGCTCGATGTTGTGGACGATCGTGCCGACCGGCATCGAGGCCAGCGGCATTGCATTGCCCGGCTTCACGTCGACCGCTTCGCCGGCCACAATCTTGTCGCCGGCAGCAATGCGCTGCGGAGCGATGATGTAAGACAGCTCGCCATCGTCATACTTGATCAGCGCGATGAAGGCGCTGCGGTTCGGATCGTATTCGATACGCTCGACCGTGCCGACAATGTCGAACTTGCGGCGCTTGAAGTCGATGATGCGGTACGTACGCTTGTGACCGCCGCCGATGAAGCGGGCGGTGATGCGGCCGTAATTGTTGCGGCCGCCCGATTTGGTCAGGCCCTGGGTCAGGCCCTTGACGGGCTTGCCCTTGTAGAGGCCCGAGCGGTCGACGATGACCAGCTGGCGGGTGCTCGGCGTTATCGGGTTGAATTTTTTCAGTGCCATGTCTGTTGTCCTCGCGGTCTTGCTCAGAGACCCGTCGCGACGTCGATCGACTGGCCGTCGGCCAGCGTCACAATCGCCTTCTTGACGTCGCTCTGGCGGCCGATCGTGCCGCGGAAGCGCTTGATCTTGCCCTTGCGGACAAGCGTGTTCACGGCCATCACCTTGACGCCGAACAGCGCTTCGACGGCAGCCTTGATTTCCGGCTTCGACGCCTTCTTGGCGACGTTGAAGACGACCTGGTTCTGCTCGGAAGCCATGGTCGACTTTTCGGTGATCGCCGGCGAGACGATCACGTCGTAGTGACGAAGGTCGGTCATTTGAAGCGCTCCTCGAGAGCCTCGACGGCGGCCTTCGAAAGGACCAGCGTGCCGCGGCGCAGAATGTCGTAGACATTGATGCCCTGGATGGGCAGCACGTCGATGTTCGGGATGTTCGTCGCCGCCAGCTTGAAATTCTTGTCGAGCTCGGCGCCGCCGATCAGCAGGGCGTTGGACAGGCCCAGCGTCGCGAAATTCGCGATCAGCGCCTTGGTCTTGGCCTCGGTCAGCATCAGCTCATCGATGATGACGAGCGAGGCGCTCTTGGCCTTGGCCGAGAGCGCATGCTTGAGGCCCAGCGCACGCACTTTCTTCGGCAAATCGTGCTCGTGACTGCGGACGACCGGGCCGTGGGCCTTGCCGCCGCCGCGGAACTGCGGAGCGCGTGCCGAATGGTGACGGGCGCGGCCCGTACCCTTCTGCTTGTACATCTTGGCGCCGGTGCGGGCGATCTCGGCGCGACCCTTGGTCTTGTGCGTGCCCTGCTGCTTCTTGGCAAGCTGCCAGCGTACGACGCGCTGCAGGATGTCCTCGCGCGGATCAAGGCCGAAAATCTCCTCGGAGAGTTTCACCTTGCCGGCGTCCTTGCCGCCAAGCGTTGTGATCTTGAGGTCCATTATTCCGCTCCCTCTGTGGCCGGGGCATCTACTGTGGCCGGGGCATCGTTCTTGGCGCCATCACTGGTTGCAATGGCGCGGATTGCGGCGGGCTTCGGCGCATTGGCCGGCAGCGCAACCTTGGCCGCGTCACGGACCAGGATCCAGGCGCCCTTCGAACCGGGAACCGCGCCGCGGATCAGAATCAGACCGCGATCGGCATCGGTCGAGACGACCTCGACATTCTGCGTGGTGACGCGCGTGTCACCCATGTGGCCGGCCATATGCTTGCCCTTGAACACCTTGCCCGGGTCCTGGCGCTGGCCGGTCGAGCCGTGCGTACGGTGCGAGACCGAGTTGCCGTGAGTCGCGCGGCCGCCGCCCATGTGGTGCCGCTTGATGACGCCCTGGAAACCCTTGCCGATCGTGGTTCCCGTCACATCGACCTTCTGGCCGACGACGAAATGATCGACGGTGATCTCGGCGCCGACATCGATCATGTTATCGGCGGAGACGCGGAACTCGGCAACCTTGGCCTTCGGCTCGACGGAAGCGGTCGCGAAATGGCCGCGCATCGCCTTCGACGTGTTCTTCACCTTGGCAAGGCCAACGCCGAGCTGGACGGCGGTATAGCCGTTCTTCTCCTGCGTGCGCTGCGCCACGACCTGGCAGTTCTCCATCTGGAGAACGGTGACGGGAACATGTTCCCCGGCATCGTTGTAGATGCGGGTCATTCCCACCTTCTTTGCAATCACACCTGAACGCATCGGTTCATTCCTTTAGAGTTCCCTGTCGGGGCTGTCGCCCCTCCACGCCTCTTGTTCCTTCAGAGTTCCCTGTCGGGGCTTTCGCCCCTCCACGCCTCTTGTTCCTTCAGAGTTCCGGGTCGCCCCGCCGCTCTGGTTCCTTAGAGCTTGATCTCGACGTCGACACCGGCGGCAAGATCGAGCTTCATCAAAGCGTCGACCGTCTGCGGGGTCGGATCGACGATGTCGAGCAGACGCTTGTGCGTGCGCATCTCGAACTGCTCGCGGCTCTTCTTGTCGACGTGAGGCGACCGGTTGACCGTGAACTTTTCGATCCGCGTCGGCAGCGGAATAGGGCCGCGGACGTTGGCGCCGGTGCGCTTGGCCGTCGACACGATTTCCCGCGTCGAGGCGTCAAGCACCCGGTGATCAAACGCCTTCAGGCGGATGCGGATATTCTGTCCGTTCATGCGTCACTTCCTTGTTCTGGCGCGGCGCGGGCAGCGCCCGCGACAGATCGGTTTAAGTCCAAATTACTCTTTGATGGTGACGACGATGCCGGCACCGACGGTGCGGCCGCCTTCACGGATGGCGAAGCGCAGCTTCTCT